>JBMFNL010000078.1:0-11684 GCA_049970175.1 Chloroflexia bacterium | reverse complement strand
CTGCCGGGGGTGCCGGTCCTCCTTTCCCCGCCGGACGGCACCGTGACCTCCACCCGCGCCCTCACCCTCACCTGGGAGGCCGGCGTGGGCGGGGCGCCGGAGGGCTACAATTTGGAACTGGACGGGGTGGTCTACACCACCACGGAGACGTTCTCGGCGACCGTCCTTGCCTCGGGGCTGCACACCTGGCGGGTGCGGGCCTATAACGCCCTGGGCTACTCGGCCTACACCGACCCCTGGACGGTGGTGGTGCTGGACCTGCCGGGGGTGCCGGTCCTCCTTTCCCCGCCGGACGGCACCGTAACCTCCACCCACGCCCTCACCCTCACCTGGGAGGCCGGCGTGGGCGGGGCGCCGGAGGGCTACAATTTGGAACTGGACGGGGTGGTCTACACCACCACGGAGACGTTCTCGGCGACCGTCCTTGCCTCGGGGCTGCACACCTGGCGGGTGCGGGCCTATAACGCCCTGGGCTACTCGGCCTACACCGACCCCTGGACGGTGGTGGTGACCTATCGGGTCTACCTGCCGCTTGTCCTGCGGGGGACGGCCGGCCGGTAGGGAAAGGGTCGGGGGGCACCCTCGCGGTGCCCCCCGATTTTCTTTTATCGGACGGACGCGATCCCAATCTCTACCTTTGCACCCAAACCAGGGCATCGAACCAGACCGTCGTCCCTTCCTCCCCGGTGGCTTCGTCCAGGTAGACGTATCCCCGCGATCCCGGAGCGAAGTAATACTCCCCCAGCGGAAGCCACAGGCCGGCCGCGTCGGCCTGGCTGACCGTGAGGGTGGTCTCGCCGTTGGCGTGGCGGATGTGGTAGCGGGCGCGGGATGTATCCGGCCGGCCGGTATCGTACCAGGGGATGTGGGCATAGAGGAAGTAGCGGCCGGCCTCCGGAAGGTCCGGCCGCCACACTCCCCGGTGGATGCTCCGGGCGGCCTCGACGGTGGAGGTCGTCCAGAAGGCATGCCCTCCGTACCCCACCGGGGCTTCCCGCCAGAGGGCCGGGCTCTTTTCAAATCCCGTCCCTTCCTCATCCACCACGACGGCCCCGGCCGGTATCGGGCAGGGAGAGGGACGGTGGGCCCAGAGCCAGCGGCTGGGAGCGCCGGCCGGATGGGCGGCCCAGGGGTCCTCCGGCACCGCCGGGGAACCGCACCAGCCGTAGGGATCCACATCCCGCCCCAGGAACTCGACGCCCAGGTGCAGGTGCGGTCCGGAGGAGCAGCCGGTGCTGCCCACCGTGCCCAGGCGCATCCCCCGGCGCACTTCCTGTCCCTCGGCGACCTCGATCTCCTGCAGGTGCCAGTACAGGGTACGGTATCCCCGGCCGTGGTCCAGCACGACCAGGCCGGCCGGCGTGGCACACCCTGTATTCAAAAAGCCGGCAAAGGCCACCCGGCCGGCCGCCGCCGCCAGGACGGGAGAGCCGGCCGGAAGGGCGTAATCCCAGCCGTCATGGCCGTCGTAGGAAGCGTGCCCCCGCTCCCCGCTATAGGTCAGGATGGAGCCGTTCTCCTCGAAGGTGGGGTATTCGTGGTCGAAGTAGGAAAGGGTGGCCGGGCTTCCGGTATACGGCGGCCACAGGAAAGGCTCCTGGGCCGGGGGTGGGGAATCCGGCGGCATCCGGGGGTCTTCCCCGAAGAGTTCCCGGTAGGCGGCGACAAAGGAGCCCGGTCCGGAAGAACGCAGCCGGGCGAAACGCTGGGAATCGGCGGTATAGGCCAGGAGGCGCAGGAGGGCCCGGGTAGCCGCACCTGCCTCGGTCGGGATGGTGGCCCGTTTGCCGTCGGTGAGCCGGGGAAAGGCCAGCCCCGGCCGGCGAAACGACACGGCCAGGGTGTAGGCGGCCCACTCCAGTTGCCGGTCCAGCCCCCGCCATTCCGCCTGGCGGTAGCCGAAGGCATAGTCCAGCCGGGAAGAAGCCCCCTCGCCCTCCGGCCCGCCCTCGCTGCCCCGAATCAGGCCGCTCTGCACCTCCAGGAGGGCCAGCAGGACCTTGGGGTTGAGGCTGTAGCGGATGCACTGGCCGACCAGGGCGTGGGCGAAGGAGTCCTCCCCTTCGCCCAGGGGAAGCGTGGCCTGGGCCAGGATGCTTCCCTGGGCCTCCAGGAAGGCTTGGACCTCGGCGGTGTAGAAATTGGGCGCGTAGGTCAGGCGGTCGTCGGCGATAAGGGTATGGGGCAGGTTCGCCGGGGGAAGCGGGGTAACCGTGGGGGTGGGCGAGGCCGGCCGGAAGGCTCCGGCCGCCGGCGTCGGGGCCGGAATCAGGGTGGGAAGGGGGACGGCCACGGCCGGGCCGGGGGTCGGCGGAGGGACGCCCAGTCGCCGCTCCAGGTCCAGAGCGACCCCGGTGGCCGCGACCAGGTTCAGGAGCACCAGGATCAGGAAAGCGGGCTGCCGCCAGATCGGCCGGTTCAACGTCCACCTCGTCCTGCAGGACGGCCTTATTGTACCACATTTTCCCCAGGGCAATTTCCGTTTTCGGAACGGTTCGGATATAATGGGGGTATCGGCCGGCACAAGGACCGTTTCACAGGAGGAGACCATGAATTTTCGCCTGGCTCTGGCCCAGATCAACCCCACCGTGGGCGACCTGAAGGGGAACGTGGAAAAGGTCGTCGCCGCCCTTGCCCAGGCCCGTCCGTGGGGCGTGCACCTGGTGGTCTTTCCCGAGATGGCCATCCCCGGCTACCCCCCGGAAGACCTGCTCCTCATGCCCAGTTTCCTGCAGGCCAATCGGGCGGCTCTGGAGGAGGTTGCCGCCCAGACCTCCGGCCTGACCGCGCTGGTCGGCTTCGTCGATCGGGATGAAAACGACATCTACAACGCCGCCGCCCTCCTGCACGACGGCCGGATCGCCGCCGTTTACCACAAGATGTACCTGCCCAACTACGGCGTCTTTGATGAAAACCGCTACTTCCGGCCCGGGAAGCGCCCGCTGGTCTTTCGTCTGGGGGAGGCCATCGTCGGGATCAACATCTGCGAGGACATCTGGTATCCGGCCGGCCCGACCGAGGTACAGGCCCTGGCCGGCGCCCAACTGGTGGTCAACATCTCCGCCTCCCCCTACCATGTCGGCAAGGGCCGGGCCCGGGAGCGGATGCTCTCCACCCGCGCCGCCGACAACGTGGTCTGTGTGGCCTACTGTAACCTGGTCGGCGGGCAGGATGAACTGGTCTTTGACGGCGGCAGCCTGGTCCTGGACGCCCGGGGAGAGCGGCTGGCCCGGGCGCGTTCCTTTGAGGAGGACCTGCTGGTGCTCGACCTGGACCTCCGGGAGGTCTTTCGCCTGCGGCTGCATGACCCCCGGCAACGCCAGGAACGGGCCGTCGGGCTGGGGCAGGTAGAATGGGTGGAACTGCCCCTCCTTCCGTCGCCGCCCCGGCCTCCTCTGCCGCAAGGCGGGGAGGAAACGGTGCCGGACGGCGAGGCCGAGGTTTACCAGGCCCTGGTGCTGGGTACCCGCGATTACGTGGGCAAAAACGGCTTTCGCCAGGTGGTCGTGGCCCTCTCCGGCGGGATCGACTCGGCGCTCACGGCGGTGATCGCCGCCGATGCCCTGGGGCCGGAGAACGTCATCGGGGTCTATATGCCCACGCGTTACTCCTCCCCGGTGAGCCGGGAGGATGCCGAGGCCCTGGCCCGCAACCTGGGCATCCGCTTCCTGGTCATCCCGATTGACGGCATTTTCCAATCGTATCTGGACACCCTGGCGGAGACCTTCCGGGGGCGTCCTCCCGATGTGACGGAGGAGAACATCCAGGCCCGCATTCGGGGCAATATCCTGATGGCCCTTTCCAACAAGTTCGGCTGGCTGGTGCTGACCACGGGAAACAAAAGCGAACTGGCGGCCGGCTACTGCACCCTCTACGGGGATATGGCCGGCGGCTTTGCCGTCCTCAAGGATGTCCTCAAGACCCAGGTCTACCGCCTGGCCCGCTACCGCAACGCCCGGGGAGCGGTGATTCCGGAGCGCACCCTGACGCGGCCGCCCTCGGCCGAACTGCGGCCCGATCAGCGCGACGAAGATGCGCTGGGGCCCTACGCCGTCCTGGACCCCATCCTGCGGGCCTATGTGGAGGAGGACCGCAGCCTGGAGGAGATCGTGGCCCTGGGCTATGATGAGGAAACGGTGCGCCGCATCCTGCGCCTGGTGGACGGGAGCGAGTACAAGCGTCGCCAGGGGGCGCCGGGCATCAAGATCACCCCCCGGGCCTTTGGCAAGGACCGCCGCCTGCCGATCACCAACCGGTACAGGCAGTAGGCATGGCCGGAGAGAGGGCCGGATCACCGGCCTGGGCGCGACGCACTCGGCCGGTCTCCTTCCGCCACCCGGCGACGGTGACGGCTACTCGCCGAACGGCCCGCCGGGGCGCGAGCCGATCATGCGCGTCTTCCTCCGCCACCCGGCGGCGATCGCCACCTACGTCTTTCCTGCTCAATTGAAGCATGCCTGGGCCGGAGGCCGGCCGCCCCTTTCCCGAACCACCGCCCAGACCGAGCGTCCCAAGAGGACGAGGTTCAGCCCCAGCATCGTCAGCCCGATCAGGCTAAAGGCCAGTTCCGAGGTGAGAAGATAGAGGAGGGGGAAGAGCGCCGCCGGGACATACAGCCAGAGGTACACCGTTTTCCAGGAGATGCGGCCCTGGCCGTAGAGCAGGAGCAGGGGGAGGATCAGGGGCAGGCCGGTGTAGATGTGCATGTGCCAGGAGGCGGCGCAGGTGGCGGCGTAGGTGCCGAGCAGGACAAAGCCGAAGGAGGGGGAAGAGACCTCCGGCCGGCGCAGCCACAGGGATAGCGCAGCCATAGCCGTAGCCACCATCCCGATGACGGCCGGAACCCAGGCCAAAGCGGGGGGAAGGACCCGGCTGAGGTTAGCGGCCAGCGAACGCCAGTTCATCATCAGTTGGGGGTTGATGGTGCGGTTTTCCCCGAAGGAGGCCTGGAGGTAAAGCCTTCCCACCGCCAGGAGGCCGTCGGGCCCGACCAGGACGACCGAGAGGGCCAGGATGAAGGTGGCGGCCAGGGCAAAGCCGGCCAGGACCCGAAAACGCCGGCCCAGGAGCAGGCCGGGGAGGAAAAAGATCAGCACCTGCCACTTCAGCAGGAGGCCGGCCAACCAGAGGCCGGCCCGGAAATCCCGGCCCCGGATCAGGGCCAGGATGAACTCGCCCAGGCCGATCAGCAGCAACACATTGACCTGCCCGGCCAGGAGGCTGGTGAAGACGGGCACGCTGAGCACCATGCGGGTGAGGATGCCCCAGTCGAGATGGTCCGGCAGGGCCTGGCGGAAACGCCAGAGGTAGAGGACGAGGAGCAGGAGGTTCAGGCCGGTCCAGAGGTAAAAACTGGTCCGGGGGTCGAAGAGGAGGAGCGGCAGAAAGAGCAGGGCAAAGGCCGGCAGGTAGTAGGTGGGGGCGTAGTCATAGGAATCGAAGCCGGTGCCGAAGATGCCCTGGTCGTACCAGGGTTTCTGGAACTCGTCCTGTTTGGCCGGGTCGTAGATATGGCCGAATCCGTATTTCCAGGCGATCTCGGCCGACGCCCGGAAGGTGCGGAAGTCCACGCCCAGGTGGTTGACCGCCTTCCCGGTCCAGAGGTACAAGAGGCCAAAGGCCAGGTAGAACAGGCCCAGGACGGCCAGGGCCAGGTTCAGCCATTGCCGGAAGCCCAGGGCATGGAAGGGCAGGCGCCGGGCCGGCCGTCGGGGGAGGCTTTTCCACCTGGGGCGCCATGCCGCGCTCACCCCCGGCCGGGCCGGCAGCAGGCCGCTTCTTTCCAGGCCGGCCAGGAGCGCATTCCACCAGCGCTCCAGACGCAATCGGCCTCCGGAGGGGGGCACAAAGGACATCCGCTACTCTCCTTCCGGCGGACCGGATGGGGGATCGTCTGGGCCGGCCGTTTCCGGCGGTGTGACGACCGAGGGAACCGCCTGGACACGGCGCGCTGCCCGCCACCGCAGCCACGCTTTGGTGGCCTCGGCTCCCAGGGCCGGCAAGAGGGCCAGGGGAAGCAATACGCCCCACTCCGGCAGGGTCAGGAAGGTGGTATGAAAGACCGGGTCCAGGAAAGGCACGTAGATGATCGCCAAGAGGATGAGGAAGGAACTGGCCACGGCCCAGAGCATACTCCGGTTGCTCAGGAGGCCCAGCCGCCAGAGGGAAACGCGCTCGGAGCGGGCGGTAAAGGCGCGCAAGAGTTCGGCCGTAACGAGCGTGGTCAGGGCCAGGGTCTGGGCGTTGGTGATCTGCTCGGCCTGGCCCTCGTACCAGCGCAGCCCGATCAGGAAGGCGGCCAGCGTCGCCGCCGCGATCAGGACGCTCTGCACGGCGATGCCCCACCACATCTCCCGGTGGATGATCGGCTCCTTCGGAGGACGCGGGGGGCGCTTCATCACATCCGGCTCGGGCGGCTCCATCCCCAGGGCCAGGGCCGGCAGGCCGTCGGTCACCAGGTTGAGCATGAGGAGATGGATCGGCAAAAAGGGCAGGGCCGGCAGGTTCAGGAGCGTGGCCAGGAAGACGATGAGGATCTCCCCCACGTTGCAGGAGAGGAGGTAGTAGACGAACTTGCGGATGTTGGAAAAGATGACCCGCCCCTCCTCGATGGCGGCGACGATGGAGGCATAGTTGTCGTCGGTAAGCACCATGTCGGCCGCCTCCTTGGCCACATCCGTCCCGGTGATGCCCATGGCCACGCCGATGTCGGCGCGTTTGACCGCCGGAGCATCGTTCACCCCATCGCCGGTCATGGCGACGATATGCCCCTGGGCCTTGAGCGCATCCACGATGCGCACCTTGTGTTGGGGAGAGACCCGCGAGTAGACGTCCACGACCGCGGCCAAGGGGCGGAAGGTCTCCTCATCCATGCGGTCGAGTTCCTCGCCGGTGAGCCCCTGCAGGCCCGGGGTGAACATATACAGGTCGCTGGCGATGGCCATGGCCGTGCGCTTGTGGTCGCCAGTGATCATGATGGTCTTGATGCCGGCCTCTCGGGCCGTGCGGATGGCGTCGCGCACCTCCGGCCGGGGCGGATCGATCATGCCGACCAGGCCCAGGAAGATCAGGTCCTGTTCCACCTCCTCGGCCCGGGGATTTTCGGGCCATTCCTGGAGCGGCCGGCAGGCCACCGCCAGGACGCGCAGGGCATTGCCGGCCATGCCGTCCATGACGGCCAGGATTTCCGCCCGGTCGCGGTCGCCCAGGAGGCGTATACGGCCGTCGTCCAAGAGGTAACGGGAACGTTCCAGAAGCAGGTCGGGGGCGCCTTTGGTAAAGGCCAGGTAGGGGCTGGCGGCGAGGAAGGGCAGGCGCTCCTCGCCCCGGCCGCTCGCCCAGGCGTGCAGAGTGGTCATGCGCTTGCGCACCGAGTCGAAGGGGATCTCGCCGATTCGGGGCAGGCGCTTTTCCACCTCTTCCTGCCACAGGCCGGCCTTGGCCGCCAGCACCACCAGGGCTCCCTCCGTGGGGTCGCCGACCATGCGGTAGCGCTCCTCCCCGGAGACTTCGAGTCTCTCCAGGCGGGCATCGTTGCAGAGGAGGCCGCCCAGAAGGACGCCGCAGAGGGCCGGCCGCTCCTCCGGGCGCACTTCTTCGCCGTGGAGGAGGAGGCGGCCCCAGGGCTGATAGCCCCGCCCCTCCACCCCATAGGAAAGCCCGCCGGCCCAGACCTTGACCACGGTCATCTCGTTTTGGGTGAGGGTGCCGGTCTTGTCCGAGCAAATGACGGTGGCCGAGCCCAGCGTCTCCACGGCCGGCAGGTTGCGGATGAGGGCGTGGCGGCGGAGCATGCGCTGCGTGCCCAGGGCCAGGCAGATGGTCACAACGGCCGGCAGCCCCTCGGGCACGGCGGCGATGGCCAGGCTGACGGCGGTCATAAAGAGGACCAGGAGAGTCTCCGCCGGGGGAGGCCAGTTCTGCACCAGGCCGAGCACAAAGATGATGCCGCAAACCACCAACGCGGCGATTCCCAGCCAGCGCCCCAACTGATCCAACTTGACCTGCAGGGGGGTCGGCTCGGCCTCGTAGGCGCGCAGCATCTCGGCGATCAGGCCCAGTTGGGTATGCCGGCCCGTGGCCGTGACAATGCCTTTCCCCCGTCCGTAGGAAACCACCGTGCCCATGAAGGCGCTGTTGAGGCGGTCCCCCACGGGAATCTCGCTTTGAAGGACTTCGGCGGCGTGCTTCTCCACCGGCACCGATTCGCCCGTGAGGGCGGCCTCCTCGATACGCAAATTGACACTTTCCACCAGACGCAGGTCGGCCGGGACATAGTTGCCGGCCTCCAGGAGGACCAGGTCGCCGGGCACCAGTTCGCGGGCCGGTATCGTCTGCACATGCCCGTCCCGGAGCACGCGGGCGCTGGGGGCGGCCATCTGGCGCAGGGCACGCAGGGCGTTCTCGGCCCGGCTTTCCTGGACGACGCCCAGGACGGCGTTCAGGAGGACGATGGCGAAGATGGCGGCGGCATCCACGTACTCTTCGCCGCCCCCTTCGGGGTGAAAAACGGCCACGACCAGGGAGATCAGCGCGGCCACCAGGAGGATGATGACCAGAAAACTCCGGAACTGGTTCAGAAAGCGCCGCCAAAGGGGCGTCGGGGCCTCCTCCGGGAGTTCGTTCGGGCCGAACTCCTGGAGCAAGGAACGGGCCTGCTCGGTGCTCAGGCCGTGCTTCAGATCGGTCTGCAGGCGTCGGGCCACTTCCTCGGCGGGAAGACGATAGGCTTCTTCCAGCACCGGCCGCTTGTTCTCCATCGGACTTCCTGTCCTGGGCACACCAGGAATCGATCTCGACGCTTCGGCGGCCACATTATAACCGTTGTCGGGCCGCTGCGCAAACGCCCCAGGGCCGACATCGGTGCATTCTGGCATGTTAGGCGGACCGGATCGCCCTCCTGGGACGGTGGAAAGGCCGGTCGGCCTGGTGCAACCGACCCCGGGGCTGCCGAAAGGTTACGATACGCCCTAAAGGGCATATGAGGGATGGATGGGCGGATCGGGGGAAAATGGGTTGGCCGGTGGACCTCTCGGCGGCCGGTGGGGGGCGGGTTCAGGCCGTGGCCGCCTGGCGCCAGAGGACCAGGGCCGTGGCATAGGCCAGGGCCACTACCTCCAGCGTCACGGGGGCATACACGGTGACGGTCGGGGGCTGATGGCGAATCGGCCGGCCCGGGGCCAGTTCGGCCAGCAGGCCGCCCGCCTCATCGCTCAGGAGGAAGTGGAGCGACATCGGAGAAGCCGAGGTCAGCCAGTAGCGGTTGCCGCCATAGTGCAGGCGGTAGCGCCGAATCCAGAAGCGGGATTGTTCCACCCAGGCCACGAGGTCCGGCCCGCAGGTCCAGTGCAGGACCAGGCGCAACAGGCGTTTCCGGCGGGTGCGGTAGCGGTAGCCCCGGGTGGAGAGGAAACGGATGCCGGCCGGCCAGCGCTGGGTAAAGGTGCCCAGGAGCATCTCATCGTCGTACAGGTGGTGGCTGGCCCGCAGCAGCCCCTTCCTCTCCACCCGCAGTTGCCTGGGGAAAGGGCCTCCGATGAGCGCTCCCGGCCATGCCGGGGAGCGCGGCAGGAGAGAACTGCCGCAGTAAGGGCAGCGCCCTTCCCCCCACCCCAGGTCGGCCCCGCAGTAGGGGCAGCGAGGTGCCCCCGAGGTAACCACCGCGTCCCTCCTGTCCGAATCCGCTAAAGCCCGGTTCGGACCGATCGCCACCGGCGCAGGGCCGGTACGGAGATCCATTATATCACATGCGACCTCCTTGACAAACCGACCGCTTTGCGGAAAAATATCCCTGGGGGAGGCCGGATGGGCCGGCCGACTCCCTAGGAGGAATCGGGATGGCCGCCGTCCCGCTCTATGACGATCTCGGAGCCGATTACGATCGCTTCGTGGACTGGGAGGGCCGGCTGGCGCTGGAACTCCCGGCCATCGAAAAGGTCCTGGGCCGGATCGGAGCCCGCTCCCTCCTGGATGCCGCCTGCGGAACCGGCCGACACGCCATCGCCCTGGCCCGGAAGGGCTACCGGGTGGTGGGGGCCGACCTGAGCACGGCCATGCTGGAATGCGCCCGCCAGAACGCCCGGGAGGCCGGCGTGGGGGTCTCGTTTATCCAGGCCGGCCTAGGGAAATTGGCCCGCCACCTGGCCGGCCCCTTCGACGCCGTCCTCTGCCTGGGCCATTCCCTCCCCCACCTCCTGAGCGCCGCCGAGGTCGAAGCCGCCCTGCGCGATTTCGCCGTCCTCCTCCGCCCCGGGGGCCTGCTCCTCGTCCAGAACCGCAACGACGAAAAGTTGCTCCGGCAGGGCCAGCGCTTCCTCCCCCTGAGTACCCGCCGCGAGGGGGACCAGGAGTGGCTCTTTTTCCGCTTCCTGGACCTCGATCCCCGGCGCCTCACCTTCCACCTCGTTACCTTTCACCGCGCAGGAGCAGAGTGGCACTACCGGGTCAGCACGACCACCCACCGGCCGCTTCCCCAAGAAGAACTGGAAACCGCCCTCCGCCGGGCCGGGTTCGACGAAATCGTCTTCTACGGAAGTTGGCAGATGGAACCGTTCGACCCGGAGCGCTCGGGCGACCTGGTCGCGGTGGCCCGCCGAGGCGGGTGAGGTTCACCGGCCGCCCAGCGCCGCCTTCACCCGTTCGTCCAGGGGTTCGGCCGCTTGGCGCAGGCTGAGGGGTGGCTTTTTCTCCTCCGGGTAAGCCACCAGGATATATTCAAAGGCGGCTCCTTGGCGCACCATCGCCACCTCCAGCCGCCAGGCTGCCCCCTCCACCGTTCCCCGGGCGGCGACGCCGGCGGAGGCCTCCCCCAGGTTGTCCATCTTGGGCAGGATTTCCAGCGCGGTCACCCGGACGCCGCCCAGGCTTTCCAGGGCCATCCCCAGGGCCGAGGGGGGATCGGCCAGGCGGGCGTCCAGGCGCTTCTGCTCCTCCGGGCTCAGGGGGAAAAGGAGATAGAAGAGGACGATTTCCGGGGTCCGCGTTCCCGGATAGCGAAAGCCGGTCAGGTTGTAAAGCCGGCCGGAGGAGGAGACCGTCCCGCTCAGGAAGGCGGTGGCGGTGATAAGCAGGGGCGGGCGTCCTTCCGGCGGCAGGATTTCAAAGCCCCCGGGCAGGTCCTGAAGGCTCAGGACGGCGACCGAGAGGTCGGGAAGCGGGGTCGGGGCCGGTGTGGGGGTGAAGGTAGGGCGGGGTGTGGCGGTGGGCCGTGGGGTGAAGGTGGGGGGCGGCGGCGAGGGCGTCGCCGTGGCCGTGGCCGTCGGCGTGGGGATGGCCGTCTGCCGGGTATAGGCCGAGGCCAGGAAGATCGCCAGGCCAGCCAGGACGGCCAGGGAGAAGAGGACGGCCAGGCCGACCTGGAAAGGGCGGGGGCCGGAGATATCCACTCCCGTGGGCGTCTCCGGGGGGGACTCCGCAGGGGTTTCCGGCGCACCGCCGGCCCGGGGAAATCGAGGCCGGGTGCGGTCCTTCAAAGGCGATGGGCCACCGACACTGTCTCCAACCACGGCATCCTCCTGGCAGAGCCATGCTCCAACTGGCGTGGGTGTCCCCGGTCGCCGGCCGGAAATCCGCGCGGCGATGGCATTCAGTGTATCACAGAGGCCGGCCACGTGCAAGCGCATTTGCGGAAAGGGTGTGTCCCAAGTTTGTCGGGAAGCGGCCTTTTCCCTCACCCCACTCCCCCT
>JBMFNL010000077.1:0-11976 GCA_049970175.1 Chloroflexia bacterium | reverse complement strand
CTCTCATGGGTGTGCTCCTTTCTTTGCTGTTTGTAGTGCCAGGCTGCGCCCTAACGGTGCGCGTGAGCCGCGCTTCGGAGCGCAGCGGAGAAGCGTCGGCTCCACGCGCGGGTTAGGCCGCCCTTTGAGCTGAAACTCTCAGGGTTGATGAGTTGATATGAGTTGTGGATGGAGCCTCTCCATGTGTCGGAACAGCGCGGCCAGTAAGACGGTAGACAACGGTATGCCTACGATCCAGACTCCCAGCACGGGAAACGCAATCGCCATGGGGATGAGTCCAAGACTGAACGCGAACTGAAAGGGGGTAGTCACGCCGACCGCGATCCATAGCCCACGGATCCAGCGCGCTGGCCTGCCACCCTCAATCGCCCAGGCGGCGAAGAACAGACCGATAGATTGAATGGCGTACGAGTTTGCCAGTGCCCAGAAGACCGAGTGCATGTTGTCACTCACGAACAGTCCTAAGCCTTCGGTCTCTCGTGCGAGCAGACTGGCCCGTACGGTTACAAGTTGAATCAAGTAGTTGATGTTGGCCATAACCGCGTAGATGATGGCGAATGCCAGCCCAATCATGGTCCAAATCTTCTTGTCCTCTGGAACGAAAAAGTGGACGCTGACCATCATCACGACGAAGGTCCAGCTCAGCGGCAACGCGAAGACCAGGTTGATCATGTCCGTGACGAAATTGAATGATTGCACAGTCTCTTCCACGCCGCCCCAGGGGCCTTGTGAAGCCGTACTGAACTGGAAGGCAAAGGCAGCCGCCCAAGCAATTGAGAGCAAGGCAGTGAGGAGTGCTGACCAGAATCCGATCCTGTACACAGCATTTGAATGATTCGACTTCGGCATGGCGCACTTCTTCCTTTTGGCTGAGATGAGATTCCACCGTGCTGGGTGGCGGCCTAACGACTTGCCGCTCAGCCGCAGCCGCGAAGCGGCTGTCGGCTGGAGCGGCGGGTTAGGCGCAATCCCATCAATTCAATGGCATCGGAATTGGAATACCCAAGGCAAGTACACCCGATGGGTCTCTCCCAGCACTGCCCAAGTGGAGAAATAAGCCGGCTCGGCCATGACTATGTTGGACTCGGTATCTATGGCGCTCGTCTCCTTTACCCACTGGCTGCCATCCCAACGATACAGTGCCAGGGTTTCCTCGATAACTGGCCCCCGTTCGGCTTCAGTGTACTGCACAGTCAGGGTATATACTTGACTGGGGCTCAGTTGCACTATCTGGCCTGTACTACTGTATACAGCATTCACTTCAAAAAAGTGGTTGATTCCAGCCAGGCTGCCAACTGGCAAAGAGTCTTCAGGATAAAGAGGGATGTGGGTAAGAACGACCGTATCGGTAAAAACACCAGCAGGGAAAAAGTAGGTGGTATGATCTGCCTCGGAGATGAAATTGCCGCCACCAGTGGGGACGATAAAAGTTGACACCGGGGACGAAAACCGCAGAATGAGCAATCCGCCAACCCCGTCAGCAATATAGACATAATCTCCTGCCACTGCTACATCGCTAGCCGCTCCCAGTGTATTGTAAAAACCGACCCGGATGGGATTGGCCGGATCAGCTACATAAAAGACGCTCAGGCTGTTCTCATCGGCAACGTAGGCATAGTTCCCTGCCACTGCTACATCACGGGCATACCCCAGCGTATCGTAGAAGCCGACTTCAACCGGGTTTGCTGGGTCAGCCACACTAATGATGCGCAAACCGCGGTCATAATCGGCAACGTAGGCATAGTTCCCTGCCACTGCTATGCCAAAGGCATACCCCGGCGTGTCATAGAAGCCGACCTCATGGGGGTGTGCTGGATCAGATATATCAATAATGTGTAGGCCATAATAACCGGCAACATAAACGTAGTCTCCTGCCACCGCTACATCAAGGGCAAGCGCGTCATAAGTGCTGACCTCTTGGGGGTAGGCTGGTTTGGAAACATCGACAATGCTCAACTTACCCCAACCGACATAGGCATAAGTTCCAGAAACTGCCACACTATAGACCATTCCCGGTACTTGGTAGTCGCTTACTTCATAAGGCTGGACCACGTTGGAAACATTGATGATGTGCAGGCCGCTGCCATAGTCGGCAACATAAGCGTACTCTCCTACAACCGCTGCATCAAGGGCATATTCCGGCGTGTCATAAAAACCGGTCTCAATTGGATTGGGCGGGTCGGTCACATTGATGATGCGTAGACCACTCGCATGACCGGCAACATAGACGTAGCCTCCTACAACGGCCACACCATCGCCAGACCCTAGTGTAGTATATAAACCGGCTTCGGTAGGGGATCCCAAGTCAGCTACATTGACAATGCGCAGGCCATTACTATAACTGGTGAGATAAGCATAATTCCCCGAAACTACTACACGCCGGGCACCCATCCCCATCGGAATGTAATCGTGATACATACCAATCTCAACAGGATGGGCTGGGTTACTTACATTGATAATATGTAAACCCTTCCAATCAGCGACATAGGCATAATCTCCCACTACTATTACATCGCTGGCACTTAATAGGCCCCGCCAAGAACTGATCTGAACGGGATGAGAGGGGTCAGCTACACTGAGAATGTGCAATTGAGTCGACTCAGCGATATAGGCATAGTCGCCTGTTACCGTCACTCCATAAGCCCACTCATCTGTACTGTAGGAGCTGACTAAAGAAGGGCAAGCTGGATGAAAAATACTAATAATATGCAGGCCGTGATCGCCATCAGCAATATAGGCGTAGTTCCCTACCACTGCCACGCCATAGGCATATCCCGGTGTATCGTAGCACCCAACCTCACTGGGATGTCCTGGCTCGGTCACATTGATGATACATAAGCCGTTACTCCCATCGGCAATATATGCATAGCCTCCCATCACCACTATGTCCTTTGCCGTCCCTGGCGTGTCATAGAAGCCAACCTCAGTGGGATAAGCGGGGTTGGAAACATTAACAACAGATAGACCACCTTCTCCATTAGCAATGTAAGCGTACTCCCCTTCAATTGCCACATCGTGTACAATGCCAGGCAATACTCCGGTCTGGCCAATAACAGTGGGGTGAGCCGGGTCAGAGATATCTAGGGCAATCAGCCTTGGCCCTATGCCAATATAAGCGTAATTTCCCCAGATAGCCACAGCGTAGGTAGAACCACCAATTTGGCTTATCCTTTCCATCCTCCAACTCTGTGAAAGATGCTGAGCAACTCTATGGGAGGCAGACGTAAGTATGGCCTTTGCTGGTGCCGATGCCAACCCACCGGAGATCAAAGCCAAGACGGTGAGCAGGACAAACACGCCAAGGACTTTTGCCTTCACAGTTGATCCTCCCGAGCGATGCGCCATCGCGGTAGGACGGTCAGTTACCCAACCGCCCCCGCACAGATCCCGGCGTGCGGTTTTCTCGCACCGGGCTCTTCAGTGATACTCGCTTCCGCCTTCGACCCTACGCCCCCGAAACCGCCACCCTCGCCTTCGGTCGCCCCACGATGCGCGGTCGTTCTATCTGAAAGTCTTCCAGCAGTTGCCGAAATCCGGCCCAGCTGTAACTCCGCCGTTGGCTGCGTCGGTTCATCCACTTGTACAGTATCCGCATCGCCTGGTCAAAGAACTGTTTCAGGCTCGCGTAGTTGCCGTTCACCCCGTAGTAGTTGTAGTATCCTCGCAACTTCGCGTTCAACTCCCTGAACAATTCTCGACGACCATAACGACACTTCACCCGACACCATTCCGTGAACCGCTTCAGCGAGCTCCGCAGCTTCTTCCGCGACGTCCGCCGCTTCAGATGGGGCTTCCCCTTCCGGTCTCGTCCCCAGCGGAACTCGAAGCCGAGAAAGTCAAAGCCGGTCTTGCCCAGGTCCTTCTGCGGGCTGAACTCTATCACCCGCGTCTTCTCCTCCGACAATTCCAGCTCAAACTTCTCCAGCCGTTCCTTCAACTCCCGATAGAACCTCTCGGCATCTTCCCGATACTGGAATGCCGCGACAAAGTCGTCTGCATACCGTATCAGACACGCCTCCCCTCGACATCGAGGCTTGACTACCCTGTGAAACCACAGGTCGAGCACGTAGTGCAGGTACACATTCGCCAGGATTGGCGATACGATTCCGCCTTGCGGCGTCCCCGTCGCCGGATGTCTCACCTGGCCGTCTGTCTCCAGCACCCCCGCCTTCAGCCACTTCCGAATAAGCCGCAGAAACTGCTTGTCCTCGATGCGCTCCTCTAACATCCGCATCAACCACTCGTGGTCTAGCGTAACCGTTGTGCAATCAGGGGCCGAACCATCGAAAACGGCCCGAAATGGAAAGATTCTGAACCTTACCAACTGAACCCGATTCTGCTATCCTCATGACCATTCTCTCAGCAGACGAGGAATGGTCATGAGCAACGATGAGGTAGAGACTCAGCAGACTCACCACGCCTTTCTGGTCGCCTGGGGCCGCTTCGCCGAGCAGATCGGCCTGCTCGAAGGCATCCGGGCAGTCAAATTGAAGCAGAAAAAGTATACGCACAAGCCGCAGACCAAGGTATTGCAGTTCCTGGTGGCGAATCTCAGCGGCTTGAGGCAACTGCAAGAGATCAGCCTGGCAGCTCACCCGCTGGACAAGGACCTGGCCGTCGCGCAAGCCTGGGGGCAGCCCGCCTGGGCGGACTACACGGGGGTCAGCCGGACGCTGCGGACGCTGAGCTGGGACGAAGTGCAAGCCCTGGTGCAAGTGCTGGAGCGGATCGGTCAGCCGTTCCTGGACGCCGAGCTACGGCTGCTCTCGGCGCGAGGTCAGCGGCTGCGCCTGGACGGCGATCTCACCGGGATACCCGTTTCCAACAGCAGCACGACCTACCCCGGAGCAGCCTTTGGGCACATGGACGACGAGATTCGTCTCGGCTACCAGGCGGGCGTAGTCAGTATGAGCAGCCCGACCTATGGACGGCTGTGGTTGTCGGTGGCGCACCGGCCCGGCGACACGGTCTCCTGCACGCAGGCGGAAGCGTTGGTCCTGGCGGCGGAAGCACGGCTGGGGCGGCGTCCACGGCGACGGACCGAGCTGCTGCGACAACGCATCGAGGCGGTCCAGGAGCAGGTCGACCAGGCCCAGCAACGGGTGCACACGCAGCAGCAGGCGGTCGAAAGCGCCGAGTGTCGCCTGGTCGAGGCCCACCAGCAGGAACAGGAGCGGGAGACGACCCTGGAGGAGTTGGCGAAGCGCTACCAGGAGCGGCAGCGTCAAGAACGTCCGACCAGTCGCCTGGCTCAGGCCCGTCGGCGCTTGCAGACGGCGCGGCGTCGCTGCCAGAGTCGCGGGAAGGCCAGCCTGATCGCAAAACGGCGCCTGGCCAAGTCACAGGCCCGCCTGGCGCAACAACAGGCCGAGTTGGCCCACTTGCAGCAGCGCCTGGAGCGTTTCGAGCAGGACAACGCTGCTAATCCCGACCCCGTCGAGGTCGAGTTCCGCCTCGATGCGGGTTTCGGCACCTACGACAACATCGCCTTGCTGATCGAGATGGGCTACGAGCTCTACATCAAGCCCTACAGCCACCAGGTGACGCGCCATCTGCGCGGTCAGGTCAACGATCAGACGACCTGGCAGCGCGTCGGGGCCAACGCCGAGATGGTGGCCTGGCGCGCTCGGCAACTCCGGCACTGTCCCTATCCGCTCGACGTCGCCCTGGAACGCTTCTACACCGGCACGACCCTCAAGCACAGCACCCTGTTGCACTTCGGCTCAGACCCGGTCACCGAGGACTTGCCCGGCTGGTTCGCCGAGTACAACGGCCGGCAGACCATCGAGGCGGGTGTCAAGGAAGGCAAGCAGGTCTTCTATCTCCAGCGGATCAAAGTGCGCTCCGAACCGGCCATCTATCTCCAGGAGTGCTTCGTCCTCTTCGCCGCCAACTTCATCCGTTGGGCCACGCTCTGGTTGGCGGAGCAGAATCCACCTGCCGCAGCGGTCTTGAACGTCCGCAAGATGGGCATCAAGCGCCAGGTGCAGGTTGCGGCTCACGTGTCCGCCCAGGTGAGTCGGGGTTCAGAAGGTTGGTTGTTAAGGTTTAGCGAGACCAGCACGTTTGCCGGTCAGGCGCTCAAGGTACCCGGCGGCGCATATTCACCGCCGGGGTGACCGCGGAAATCTTGCAGTTTGAGGCCATTTTCGATCGAAACGCATCTGATTGCACAACCGTTACGCTAACTCAGCCAGGAGGTATCCGATGCGCGCTCACCCCCCTCTCGCAAAAAGTACCACGTCACGCTCACGAAGGAGGAGCGGACAGAACTCGAACAACTGATCAAGGCGGGCAAGGCCGCGGCTCGCACGCTCACCCATGCCCGCATCCTGTTGAAAGCCGATGAAGGCGACGCCGGTCCGGCCTGGACGGACGAGGCGATCAGTACGGCTTTGGATGTGGGCACGGCCACGATTGAACGGGTGCGCCGGCGCTTCGTCGAAGAAGGGCTGACGGCGGCCTTGCAGCGGCGGGCGCCACGCCGCGACTACGCACGCCTGGTCGACAGTGAATGTGAAGCGCATTTGATTGCTTTGGCCTGTAGCACACCTCCGGAGGGTCGGGAGCGCTGGACGTTGCGCCTCCTGGCCGATCGGATGGTCGAATTGGGCTATGTGCCGGCCATTTCCCATGAAACCGTGCGGCAGGTGTTAAAAAAAACGAACTCAAGCCCTGGTTGAAACAGGAATGGTGTATTCCGCCGGAGGCCAACGCCGAGTTCATTTACCATATGGAGGATGTCCTCGACCTGTATACGCGACCGGCCGATCCCATGCATCCGCTGGTGTGTCTCGATGAAACGAGCAAGCAACTGATCGGCGAGACGCGCACTCCGCTGCCGGCCCAACCCGGTCAGCCGGAGCGCTTTGATTACGAATATGTGCGCCACGGGGTGGCGAACCTGTTTATGTTCTTTGCACCGTTCCAGAACTGGCGCCACGTCAAGGTGACCGAGCACCGCACGAAGGCGGATTGGGCCGCTTGTATGCGCGAACTCGTGGATGTGCACTTCCCTAACGCGACCCGCATCATTGTGATCGCAGATCACCTCAACACGCATAATCCGGCCGTGCTTTACGAAATATTCGCGCCGGCCGAGGCCAAACGGCTGCTCGACCGCTTGGAATTTCACTATACGCCCAAGCATGGCAGTTGGCTCAACATGGCCGAAATCGAGTTGAGCGTGCTCAGCCGGCAGTGCCTGGCGCAGCGCATTCCAGACCAACAGACGCTCAGCGACCAGGTCGCAGCGTGGGAGCAAGCCAGGAACAAAGCCAAAGCGACGATCAATTGGCGCTTTACTACCAACGACGCACGTATCAAGCTCAAGCGGCTTTATCCATCTATCAATTCATGATTGACATACTACTAGGCTCAGGTCAGAACGCTCATGACCCAGGGTGAGAGTCGCAGGTACCGTGGGCCATGAGCCTCTCTGTTTTCCCAGAGATGTGCCGTGCTCTCCAGTCCCCTGTTGGGGAGCCGGATTTTGCACCGGCTGGCTTTAGTGATACAGGGATTCCATCGCATCCACGATTTCGAGGGCGTCTTGGGCCGCGTTGATGAGAGCAGTAGCATCCCTGCTTTGCAGGCCGGCTTCCTGTGCCTCCAGGCTGGCTTCATAGCGGTGAATGATGTCTGCGCCGTTGTGCTCGCTCAGGCTTTGCTTCAGGCGGGCAAAGACTTCCTGCTCTGCTCTCAGGCTGTTTCGCGCCGCTTCCCAGTTGCCGGCCTGAACATCTAGAACGATCTGGCGGCCGTACACATCCAGACGTCCAATATCGGCCGGGACGGCCGGATGGTATACCTCAAACAGGTCAACGACCGCCGCGCTGATGGCGTTAGCGCTTTGCATGCTTGCCGCTGCATCTTGATTGGCGATGGCTATTTTCAGTTGTTCCAGCGCAGAAGAAAGGGTATCTATTGTCTTCTGATCGGCACCGTCTTGGGTGGCTTGCGGCAGGTAGGCCTGCCAGGCGCTGGCAATGGCGGCAACATCTGCGTTGATCTTGTCCCAGTTTCCGGACGGAGCCAGGTCAATAATGTCCTCCGCCGCGCCTTCAATGGTTTGCAGGGGGGTGGGTACGACGCCGACTGAGCCTGGGGTGCGTTGTGGTGCGGATGTGTCAGGCGTCGGCTGCGCTACGGGGGTAGCCGAGGGGACGCCTCCACAAGCCGCCAGCGTCAAAGTTGCTGCAAAGGCGAACAAGGCAAGCAGGTGAATTGGTTTCATTAGAACTCTCCTGAACAGACCGGCCGGGCCCAGGGTGATTCTTTCACCCCGGGCTCCGGCACGATTTATCTACTGTCCTGCACTATCCTCCACGCCAGGCGTTTCCATCGCGTCGTCTGCCTGGCTTTCGTACTCTTCCTGGATGTTGTCCTGGTCGCTCAGGCCACCTTCGTGGTCTCCATCGGCCTGTTCGATGTGCAGGATAGCCCCATTGCCGGCATCCACTTTCACATCCAGGCCATTGTCCAGTTCCACGCTGTAGACCAGGACGCCGTTTTCGTCATCCAGTTCCACCTTTACGGCCTTGGCGCCCGGATTGGCCGCCTCGGCAGCCGCTTTTGCCTGTTCAGCGCTGATGGTGGCCATCTCTTGCAAGGCAGTGGTCTCGTCCGCTTCGCTCACGCCCTCAAACCGGGCCTGATCCACCGCGATGCTGCCGGTGTAAGAAGGCGACTGCACCGGGTCATCCGGGCCGGCCTCCTCCTGGATGGCTGCGGGCGGAGTGGGAGGAGTGGGCGTCTGCGCCAGCGCGGTCCTGATCCCCAGGGCCCCGACCAGCAATGCAATGCCGACCAACGCTCCTGCGACACGTCTGTTCAG
Source organism: Chloroflexia bacterium (assembly GCA_049970175.1). Classification (GTDB taxonomy): domain Bacteria; phylum Chloroflexota; class Chloroflexia; order DTKN01; family DTKN01; genus JASFBA01. The sequence continues at coordinate 3,140 of JBMFNL010000077.1, read as the reverse complement.
TTTCATAGTAACCTCCTGTATCTGAATTTTGGTTTCTTTGAATGATGTCCTGTGCGCGCCCAGAGCATCATTCTGCTTTCAGTATACAGGAGTGGGGTAAGAAAACCGTGAGACTACGGTGAGAATTCTCTCACAAAAGAGCAGGCAGCGGCTCAACCACGAGCGCCTCTGGAGGCTCAAATGGCAAGTGCACGGTAAAAATCGTTCCGTGACCCGGCTCGTTCTGCGCTTCTATGGTGCCCCCGTGCCAGCGGGCAATCTCATAAGCGATGGCTAATCCCAGTCCCGCCCCTCCACTTTCACGCGACCGAGCCTTTTCCACCCGGTAGAAGCGCTCAAATAGGTGCGGCAGATGCTCTGCCGGAATGCCCGGCCCGGTGTCGCTGATGGCAACCCACACGCCTCTCTCTTCTTTCCCGGCCCGTAAGGTTACGTGGCCGCCAGGCGGCGTATATTTGATCGCATTGTCTAACAGGTTCAGGAAGAGGCGGATCAAGTGGTCGGGATCTCCCTGGATGACAAGCCCCGGCTCCATAGTTGTCTCCAGCCGCAGGTCTTTGACGTCCGCCAGTGGCTGCATTTGTTCCACCACAGTGCCGAGCAAATCGGAGAGGTCCAACTCCTGCGGCTGCCAGGGTAAACGCCTCTGATCCAGGCGAGCCAGGAAAAGCAGGTCGGTACTCAGGTAGATCAAGCGATCCACTTCCTGCTCCAGGTCGCGTAGCGCGCTTTCGTATTCTTCGGCGGTCCTGGGCCGGCTCAGGGTTACGCTGAGGCGCCCCTTGAGGACTGTCAGAGGGGTGCGCAGTTCGTGGGAAGCGTCGGCAGTGAAGCGCCGCTCTCGCTCAAAAGCCGCCTGCAGCCGGTCCAACATCTGGTCAAAAGTGGCCGCCAGCCGCCCCACCTCGTCCGGTGGGCCGATGTAGCCGATGCGCCGGGAAAGTTGACCGGCGCTGATGGTCTGCGCGGTGCGGGTGATGCGGTCTATAGGGCGCAGGGATCGGTCGGCCAGGAAATAGCCCCCCAATCCCGCCAACGCTAGAATAAGGGGCAGGCCCAGGAACATCTGGGTGCGCAGGTTTTCCAGGGTGTCCTGCAGAGGCGCCAGGGATTGTGCCACCTGGAGCCACACCACGGATGGTCCATAGGGCGCTTGGACAGGCTGGCTGTAAACACGCCAGCGCGCTTCCCCTGTCCCTAACGTACGGTAACCGGCAACCGCAGGAACCCACAAGGGCACCTCCTGGTAGCTGCCGAAACCGTCCCACACCGTCCCGTCAGGCGCGATCAGCCGTACGGCAAAACCGGCCCGGCTCAGACGGTCAGCCACAAGTCGGGATGTTTCTGTGTTCTGAAAGGCAGGGCGCCCGTCCTCTTCATCAACGTTCGACAGCGCCTGGGAAGCCGTCACCTGAAGGGTGGCGTCCACCTGAGCCAGCATGCTCCGTTCCAGACGAAGGTACAGATAGGCGCTGAAGAAAAGCAGGGTCAAAGCCATCAGCAGTGTGTACCACGCCGTCAATCGCACCCGCAGCGTCGCCCGCCCGGGTCGCCACCAACTACGCATCTTCTTCCTCCGCGCTAAGCCGGTAACCAACGCCACGCACGGTGTGGATCAGATGTCGGTCAAAGCCGCGGTCTATCTTGCGGCGCAGGTAGCCGATGTACACGTCCACGACGTTGGATTCAGCATAAAAGTCAAAGTTCCAGATGTGCTCGGCGATCTGGGTGCGGGTGAGCACCTGATTGGGGTGGCGCATCAGGTACTCCAGAAGGGAAAATTCGCGCGGACTGAGGTCTATCTGCTGCCCGGCGCGACGCACCTCTCTTCGCACTAGGTCCATCTCCAGGTCACCTACCCGAAGCATCGTGTTGCTCTGAAGCGGCGGGCGGCGCAGCAGGGCCCGCACACGGGCCAGCAGTTCGGGGAAGGCGAAGGGCTTGACCAGGTAGTCGTCGGCTCCGCTATCCAGTCCACGGACGCGGTCATCCACAGCATCAAGGGCAGTGAGGAGAAGGACCGGTGTCCGCACACCTCGCTCCCGCAGTTCCCGGAGCAGGCGCAGGCCGTCCATTTTGGGCAGGCGAATGTCCAGGATAATGAGGTCGTAGGGCGCCGCCAGTGCATAATCCAACCCTTCTTGCCCGTCGCCTGCCAGATCTACCGCATATCCGGCTTCCCGAAGCCCCTGGCAGATGAAACGGGCGATGCCCGGTTCGTCCTCGACAACCAGGATCCGCAATTTCTCTTACCTCCTCTGAAACTTACAAGCCGCCATCGCGGTAGGACGGCCGGTTACCCAACCGCCCCCGCACAGATCCCGGCGTGCGGTTTTCCCGCACCGGGCTCTTCAGGGATACTCGCTTCCGCCTTGTTCGCTATTCCCTGCAAGAAGGTTATCATTGTCTCCCCGGCCCTCCTTGTCCGGTCAATGTGGCCTGTGCAGGCTGCGTATCCCTGTCAGCCCCTTCCCCTTGTGACCGGCCCTACCGTCTCCGAGTACTATGGGCTGATCTGACTCCCCGCTGGCTTCTGGTTTCCCTACTCTCGCTTTCGTGTCCACCTACCTGGTACCGATGGCGGATTATGGCCTAGCACATCGGCCCAGGAGCCACCGGGGCCTCCCAAGTCCCTGATGCCTCTCTCTACGCATCCCGCGCTCTTCGTGGACCGTTCGGCTGAGCTCACGGCGAAGCCCCGGCAGACCCTCGGCGCACTCACCCTGTCGCGCGCTCTGTGTGGGCTTCCCGTCCGTTAACACGGTCGCCGTCTGCTTCATCCGCTCTAACGAGGCTGTATCAAGCTTCAGAGAGGGCGGCCTCTCTTACGGGCTACGTAGTTCCCTGTGTACGCTTCAACGATGTCGTTCGGTTTCCCGCTGAAGCGTGTGGTGTCGGGAGGTTAGGCCAGGTTTCCCTCTCGCACTCATGGGTATCGTGCGGTGTGCCCTCTGAACCCTCGCTCCCTTCACTTCCCGCTTCTCCACCTCCTTCATCGTTGCAACACTCGGTACGGGTGGGTGGTTAGCCCTTACCCGGTGGGGACTTGCACCCCACAAGAAGCACCAAGTTTGCTTGGCGCACTAACGGCACTGAGCTCAGCCGCTGCGACCGAGCGCAGCGAGGGAGCAGTCGGCTGG
>JBMFNL010000076.1:0-12714 GCA_049970175.1 Chloroflexia bacterium | reverse complement strand
CAATGGTCCCCACGTTCACATGGGGCTTCTTGCGTTCGAACTTGGCCTTGGCCATGGTATCCTCCTACCGTATCTTTTTTCCGGTAAGCCCACGCCCAGACTTGAACTGGGGACCTACTCCTTACCAAGGAGTTGCTCTACCGGCTGAGCTACGTGGGCCTGATGAAGCCGTTTACACGTTTCACGTTTGCACGTTAGAACCAGATACCTCCTATACCGCCCGACCTCAAGTGCCAGGTTCAATGGAGGGGGCAGGATTCGAACCTGCGTAGCCATTTCAGGCGGCAGATTTACAGTCTGCTGGTTTTAGCCACTCGCCCACCCCTCCACAGGAAGCGGGCCCCTGGAGCCGACGAAGGGATTTGAACCCTTAGCCGGCGGTTTACAAGACCGCTGCTCTACCATTGAGCTACGTCGGCCTGACTATATTATACACCGCCGGCCGGCTCCGGTCAAGTGTAAAAATTATACGGCAGGCCGGGCAATTTGTCAAATCGCGGTACTTGACAAAGCCCATCTTTTCGCTATGATACCCTCGAACACCGGTTGCCGGTGAACGCTGATATCGGAGAAAAGCGCTCCCATATACCCGCCCTGGGTCGCGGAAAAAGCCCGGAGGATACCGATGAAAAGATGGACCTTTTCCACCACGGTGCTCGTCCTGTGCCTGTTTCTGCTCGTCTTTTCCGCCGGCACAGCCTTTGGCTTTGTCCTGCGCGGTCCGGTAGCCCTGTTTCGGGCCGCTTCCCCCTCCCCGGCTCCGAACATCGCGCCGGCCCAGACCCTCGTCCCGGCAGACCTGCAGGAAAACTTCCAGACCTTCTGGCAGGTCTGGGACCTCCTGGAGACCTATTTTTACGACCCCGCCAAACTGGACCCCCAGAAGATGGTCTATGGGGCCATCAGGGGCATGGTCGAATCGGCCGGGGACCGCTATACCTTTTTCTCCACACCGGCCCAGACCGGGGTGGAACGCACCCACCTGGAGGGCGAATACGAGGGCATCGGGGCCTATATTGACCAGCAGGACGGCTTCCCCGTCATCCTGGGGCCGGTACACGAAGACACCCCGGCCGCCCGGGCCAGACTGCGCAAGGGCGATATCGTCATCGCCGTGGACGGATGGGAGACCGAGGGTGTCCCTCTGGAGGAAGTGATCGCCCGCATCAAAGGGCCGGCCGGCACCCAGGTCACCCTGACCATCGCCCGGCCGGGCGAGGCCGAGCCGTTTGACGTCACCCTGACCCGCGCCCATATCGAGGTTCCCAGCGTCGAGGGCAAGATGCGCGAGGGCGGCCTAGCCTATATCAAACTCTCGGTCTTCGGAGGCACCACCGCCCGGGAACTGGATGCCGTCCTGAAAACGCTGCTGGCGCAGAATCCCCGGGGACTCATCCTGGACCTGCGGGGCAACGGCGGGGGATACCTGGAGGCCGCTCAGGAGGTGCTGGGACGCTTCCTCCGCCAGGGCATCGCCGCCTACCAGGCCGACCGCGAGGACCATCGCCAGCGTGTGCCGCTCATTCCCGGGGAGGTCCAGGCCTTTGACCTCCCGTTGGTGGTCCTGGTGGACGGCGGGTCGGCCAGCGCCTCGGAGATCGTCGCCGGCGCCCTGCAGGATTACCGACGGGCCACCCTGATCGGCGAGCAGACCTTCGGCAAAGGCTCCATCCAGCATGTCTTCGACCTGCCCGACGGCTCCTCTGTGCGCATCACCGTGGCCCAGTGGCTGACCCCGGGCGCCCGCCGGATTCAGGACCGGGGCTTGACGCCGGAGATCATCGTGCCGCTGACTCCGGAGGATTATGAGGCCGGCCTGGATCCCCAGTTGGACGCCGCCGTGGCCTATCTCCTGGGACGGCCGCTGCCGCCGGTGGCCACCACGCCTACCCCTACGCCCAAGCCGTAGGGACGTACCGGTCCAAAGGAAAACGATGCCCTACGAGAGCGACCGCTACTGCTTCGCCTGCGGGGAACAGAACCCCATTGGGTTGCATCTGCAATTCACTTACGGCGAGGGCAGCGCCGAGGCCTCTTTCATCCCCGAACGCTCCCACCAGGGTTACCCCGGCCTCCTTCACGGCGGCCTGGTGGCGACGCTTCTGGACGAGGCCATGGCCCATGCCGTGTTCGCCGCCTACGGGCCGGCCGTCACGGGGGAGTTGCGGGTGCGCCTGCGGGGAGGAGGCGCCCCCCTGGGCCGGGTGCTTCGCCTGCGCGGATGGATACGCGCCCGGAGGGGCCGGCTGGTGCTGGCCGAAGCCCACCTGCGCGACGAAGCGGGCACCCTGCTGGCCTATGGCGAGGGCAAGTTTATGCTGGCCGTCCCCGTGTCGTAGGGTCGGCCCCGCTCTTTCCACAGCCATCGCTCCAGCGCCCGCCACACGAGGAAGGTGAGGCCCCCGAACAGGAGCAGGAGGACCAGGCCGTAGAGCCAGGAAGCCGGCCGGAAGGCCGTGAAACTCTCCATCCAGCGTACGAAAAAGGCCGTCCGGAGCATTTCCGGAAGCCGCTCCAGGGGCATGTTCGTCGGGGCCAGGAGGAATTCCTCAAGCGACAGTTGGGCCAGTTCGGCCGGATGGTGGGGAAGGGCATAGGTGAGGAAGCGCAGGAGCACCATGCCGGACCAGAAGACGGACACCAGGGCCGCCGCGACGGCGCTTTCTGTCCGCCAGCGGCGGAGCCGCTCCAGAAGGGCGGCTATGCCCAGCAGGAAGAAGGGGAAGGCGTTGGTCAGTCGGCGCAGGCCAAAGGTCCCGCCGCCATGCCAACTCTCCAGGGTGGCGTTATAGCCAAAATACAGGGCCAGTCCCAATAGCACCCAGATTCCCCAGGGCCGCTTCTCCCGGGCCAGGAAGAAGAGGCCGGCCATCCCCAGGACGGCCAGCGGGGTCCAGGGCAGGAGGCCGTGCAGCGGGGAAAGAAGCAACGCCAGCGGCGCAAAGCCGGCCGGCGTGGCCAAGCCCTCCTGAGGATAGGTCAGGAAACGCCCGAAGATGATCTTCCAGACGATCATCTGGGGCGCAAAGGCCAGGAGCGCGGCCCCTCCGAAGAGGAAGATGCCCCCGGCCAGGCGGCCCATCTCTCGGAGCCGGCCGGAGGCCGGCCCCCGAAGAATCCGGCTCGCCTCCCAGAGCGCTTCGCCGGCCGGCAGGAGGAAGAAGAGCGCGTCGATCCAGTAGAGCGTGCTCATCCAACCGGCCGCCAGCCCCAGGAGGAACCACCGGACGGGACTCCGCTCCCCCCAGTGGCGAACCCAGAGGTAGAGGAACAGGGTGACCCCGCAGGAAGCCAGGGCATGGGCAAAGTCCGGTTCGTAGAAGGCATAGTAGAAGAGGGGAGTGCCCAGGAAGGCGGCCAGGGTGGCCAGGAGGCCCGGGGCCGGCCCGTACAGCCGACGCACCAGATCGTAGCCCAGGAGGAGCGTCACCAGGGCGGAGAGGGCGCTGGCGAAGCCGATGAGGGCGATATAGGGCTCGCTGTAGCCGTCTGTGGTCCAGGGCAGCCCCAGAGCCCGCCCGCCCAAGGCCAGGAGGTGCCCGATGGCGAAGAAGGGGGCCCAGACGACGGCCGGCCCTACCGAGGCAAAGTTCTTCACGTAGCCGGTCTTCGTCCAGGCCTCCCTGCGGCTGAGGCCGGAGGGGACATGGGGGAACAGCGCGGCCATCTCCGGAGAAAATTCGTTGGCAAAGTGCAGGTCTCCGTCCAAGGCCAGGGAGCGCAGGTAGGCATAATACTGGATGCCGTCGGCATCGAGACTGGGAGAAAAAGCCAGGAGGAGGCTCAGGAAAAAGGCCAGGAGCAGGATGAGGGGGGCCCGTTTTGCCAGCCGATGGGCCCAGCCCCTCCAGCGCGGGGACAGGAAACGCAAAAGCCCGGCCGTGAGGGCGGCCAGGAGGAGCAGGACTCCCAGGGTGGGGCCGGCCCGCAGCACATCGTCGGGAAAGGGGGGCGTCAGGAGGGCGGCCAGGGCCAGGGAGGCGGCGCCCGGCACCCAGGCCGCCCCGAAGGGAACTCCCAGTGCCCAGGCCAGGAGGGCCACGGCCACTCCCACCAGGGCATAGGCCGGCCTGGGCATTCCCCAGGGGAACCCGCTCCCCCGTCCGTCCAGCGTCTCCAGGCGGGCCCATTCCATCATCAAGCCCAGGTTGCGGTGGGGAGGTTCGCTTTCCCGGAAGGCCGCCACGGCCAGTTCTATGGCGAGTTCACCGCCGTGGAGCGCCTCCGGAGGGAGGAGCAGGGCATACTCGGCGGGCGCCGGGGACAGGGAAAAGGCCGCCAGTTCCCGGCCGTCCACCTGCACCTGGAGCAAAGGCCAGGGGACATCCGGCGGCCGGCCGCTTCCCATACGCAGGCGCAGGAGGAGGGGACGGCCGGCCCGCACCGGACCCAGGCGGAGGAGGCCCCGCGCTCCCATCCAGCGATACGTTCCCTCCTTCCCCGCTTCCTTGGCCGAGAAACCCTCCACATACCCCAGGTCCCGGCCCCCCACGTCCAGTTCGGCCGCCGGGCGGGCCTGGAGGAAGGCATCCAGGAGCAGCCCGGCCAGGAAGAGGAGAACAACCATCCCCCACGGCCGCCATCGGCCGGTCCGGCATCGTTTCCTGCCCATGCCCAAGGCACCTCCTCCTCACTTTCGCCAGAGCCACAGGATCAGGTTTGCCAGGGCCGTGAGGAGCAGGCTGAACAGGAGGCAGGTCACGAGCGGAAAGTAAAAGGTCCAGCCCTCGCGCTCGATGCGGATGTCCCCCGGCAGGCGGCCCAGGAAGGGAAGCCGGCCGCCGGCCAGGAGCACCGCCGCCCCCAGGATCAGGAACAGGCCGCCCAGGAAGAGCAGCAACCAGCCCAGGTAGCGCATTTCGCCCATCTCAACCACCGCCGCCTATTATACTACATCTGCCCCTCTTGCGGATTCGGGGGATGGTGCTATAATGGAATTCCCGAAAGCGCCGGCCGGCCGCCGGAGACAGGAAAACGAGCAAGGTTTTTTCCGAACAGGGTGGGGAAACCATGCCCGAAGAAGCGCGCCATGTCTTCATCGCCATCGAAGGGGTAATCGGGGTGGGCAAGACCACCCTGGCCCGCCTCCTGCAGCCCTATTTTCAGAGCGAACTCCTGCTCGAAATCGTCGAGGAAAACCCCTTCTTGCCGCGCTTTTACGAGGACCGCGCCCGCTATGCCTTCCAGACCCAGATCTTTTTCCTCCTGAGCCGCTACCGCCAGCAGCGCATCGCCGTTCCCGAGGCGCTGAAGCGGGGCAACCTCATCAGCGACTATCTCCTGGATAAAGACCGCATCTTTGCCCGCCTGAACCTGCAGGGGGACGAATGGGAGATGTACGAGCGCCTCTACGAGATTCTGGCCGATCGGACGGTTCGGCCGGACCTGGTGGTCTACCTGCGGGCCCAACTGGATACCCTGATGGGGCGAATTGCCATGCGCGACCGCGCCTTCGAGCGGGCTATGGAACGGGACTATATCGAGGAACTGCGCCGTGCCTACGAGGCCTTTTTTGAGGCCTATGACCGCACCCCGCTTCTGATCGTCGGTACGGACCGCCTGGATTACGTCCATCGCTCGGAGGACCTCCAGGCCGTCGTCGGGGCGGTCAGGACGATGCTGCATGAGGGGTATCGTCGGGTGACGATATGAGCGCGGGCCGGTCGGCCCAGCAGACGGCGGGAAGGACGCCCAGGAGGTGGCCCGAGGGCCGATTCGCGGTTTTTCGACCTGAGGATGGAGGAGGTGGAACTTGCCTGACCGTCGCTGTGCCAACTGTGGGTACTTTGAGCCGGCCCAGCAGCAGGGCTGGGGCTACTGTACCCACCCGCAGTTGCAGAAAAAGTGGGGGGCCCGACCGATCAAGCGCAAAGCCCACGCCTGCCTGAGCACGGGGAAGGATTACTGGGAGGCTCCCGGCCAGCAGTTGCACGTCATGCTGGGGAAAATCCTGCTGGATATGCACAAGATCACCCGCACCCAACTGGAGGCCGGCCTCAACGTGCAGCAGGCCGAGGGGTTCACCCGGCGCATCGGGGAGATCTGGGTGGCCCTGGGGTATGTCACGCCGGACGATATCCGGGAAGCCCTGGACCGGCAACGGGAAATCCTGCGCTTGCAGGGGATGCCGTCCGATCGCGCCTCTAGCCTTCCCGAAGGCGGAAGGGATTAAAGTCCGTATCGTAGTCGTAGTAATCTTCCTGCTCGGCGCGCTTGAGGAAGTGGACAACGCGGTAGGTGGCCGGGGTCATCACGGCCTCGACCCCCACCTTGAAGAGATAGTTGGTCAGAAAGGTCGCACCGACCAGTTCCCACGACCAGACTCCGGCAAAGGCGATCAGGACGAAGAGGAGGGTATCCACCCCCTCGCCGACCAGGGTGGAACCGATCGTCCGGGTCCAGAGCCAGCGTCCCCGGGTCCAGATCTTCATCTTGGCCAGGACGAAGGAGTTGGAGAACTCCCCGGCGAAATAGGCCAGGAGGGAGGCGATCACGATGCGCCCGGTGGTGCCGAGGAGGTAGGCATAGGCCAGTTCGGCGCCGCCCGTCCGGCCGTCGGCGGTCGTGACGGCCAGGCCGGTGCGCCATTCCTCGGCCCCCGGCAGGATGCCCACCAGCGCCAGCGTTCCGGCCAGGAGGGCGTTACAGGCAAAGCCCATCCAGATGACCCTACGGGAACGCCGGTAGCCGTAGACCTCGGTGAGGATGTCGCCGAAGATGTAACTGAGGGGGAAGAGGATGGTCCCGGCATCAAAGGCCAGGCGCAGCCCCAGGATGGATATACCCCAGTCCACGAATTTGGCCGACGAGGCTACGTTGCTGATGAGGAGCACGGCCACGAAGAGGGCCATCACCAGGTCAAAGTAGCGAAAGGGCCGTTGCCCGAGAGAAGAGCCTGCTAGCCGGGCCATGGCTTATCCCCTTTGGACCGGAAGGTGGGCGTTCGGTCCGTTTGAGTCGGCGCGGCGATCCCGGAAGACCACGCTGCCCGGAATCGTTTTGGCCTTGCGTTTCAACTCGGCGGCGATGTCGGCCACCTGGCCGGGGTGCTGAAGGGTGCGTTGCTCGTTGGTGACGATGACCAGGGTGATGCTCATCAGAGGGAAGCGGGCCGGCCGGCCCTGGCGGTCCAGCGTTTCGATATAGCCCCGGGAGCGGGCCTCGGCATCATAGTAGAGCGGGATGACCTGATCGAATTCCTCCACCACCCGTCGGCAGATCGCTTCGGCCCGCTCCGGCGTGGTGAGCACCACAAAGTCGTCCCCACCGACGTGGCCGACGAAATCATCGGGGTTGCCCAATTCCCGCACCGCCTCCACCAGCACCCGCGCCGTCTGGTGGATGACCCCATCGCCCTTGAGGAAGCCGTAGACATCGTTGTAGGCCTTGAAATGATCCAAGTCGGCATAGCAGACCGCCAGCGGCTCACCGGAGGCCAGGCGCCGGCGCAGGGCCCGTTCGATGGCCACGTTGCCGGGCAGCCGCGTGCTGGGGCTGGTGGAGAATTCGGCCTCCCTCCGCCGTAGGACGGCCTCGATTCGGGCCACCAGTTCGACGATGGAGTACGGTTTCGTCACATAATCATCGGCCAGGAACCGGAAGGCGCGGGCCTTTTCCTCCGGCCGCTGCTCGGCCGAAAGGAGGATCACGGCGGTCTGGGCGGTCCGCCAGTCCTCCTTCAGGGCACGCAGGATATCCATCCCGTCGGCATCGGGGAGGCGCAGGTCCAGGAGGACCAGGTCCGGTTCCCAGTAGCGCACCGCTTCCAGGGTGGCGCTGCCCTCCCCCAGTTCAAAGACGGCATAGCCCCGTTCGTTCAGGTCGATGGCCAACGGGCGGCGGGTGTCCTCTTCGTCGTCCACCAGGAGGATTTTGCCCCGCCGGGCGACGGCTTCCGGGGGAGGGTGCAAGATATCCTCGACCGCCCGCAGGAGGACCTCCCGATGCACCGGTTTGGAGAGGGCCCCGGCGGCGCCGGGGATGTTCAGAGCCCCACCGGAAGCCAGGGCCGAGATGACCAGCACCGGGATGTCCTTGATCGCCGGGTCTTCCTTGAAGACCGGGAGCAGCCGGCGCCCGTCCACGCCGGGCATGGCCAGGTCGAGGGTGATCAGGGCGGGCCGGTGCCGGCGGGCCAGGTCCACGGCCGAAGCGCCGTCGGCGGCGGAGAGGACGGCATAGCCGGCCTGTCCCAAGATGTGGGAGAGCATTTCCCGCACGGCGGAATCGTCGTCCACCACCAGGATGAGCGGCCGGCCGGCCCATTCGCCTGTAGGAGGCGCTTCCTCCTCCGGTCCGGGGGGGCTTTCGCCGACCGGGGGCGCGCCCCGGTCCAGCGGCAGCACCACCCGCAGGGCCTTTCCCTCCACCCGGGCAGCGGCCAGCAGACGCTCCACCTCGCCGGAAAGGCGCCGGCAGTTCCGTTCGATGATCTCCAGAAGACGCCGTTCGTCCGGCGAAGCCTCCGGGCGCAACAGGGCCAGCATCCGCGCCGCCCCCTGGATGGCGGTCAGCGGCGAGCCCAGGGCATGGGCGAAATGCGAAAGTTCTTCTTCCTCTGAGTGCATCGCCGGGTCCTCCTGGCCGAACACCGCCATCATCATAGCATAGAAAGGAAATGGTGGCAAGAACAAGGCGGCGCTCATCAGCATCGAGGACCTGGAACGCCTGGAGAACCTGGAAGATGCCCAGGCAGCCCGCGAGGGCCTGGAAGCGTACCGCCGGGGAGAGACGATCACTCTGGAGGAACTGGAGGCTGAACTGCCGGCCGGAGAGGCGAGCAGGGCAGCATAGCCCATGGATACCGTGCAGATACCCAATCCAGGAAAGGATGGTCGAGGCTCCATGCGCCCAGCGATGGGACTTACCGCCCACCGCCGGCCGCACGTCTGGGCGAGGCCCCGGCTGCTCGGGACGAGGTGACAGGGAGATGCACGCTCATCCTGGTGGGACCATCTACGTCCCGGTTTCCCCCTCCAGGCCTTCCAGACTCAGGCCGAGTTCCCGCAGGACCGCCTCGATCTCGGAGCGAGTGACCTCCGGGATCCCGATCTCGGGGGATACCGTAAAGTCCACCCGCAACCGCAGCGTCGGATCGGTGGCAAAACGGCTCAGGATTCGCATGTAGAACTGGGTCCACTTCTGTGGAGGCACCTCCCCGCTCCAGCGAAGGAGGGCCAGCCGCGCCGGCTCCATGCTCACCGGGGGGCCGGCCGGCGGCGCTTGCACCATGGGCACGACCGGCCCGACCCCCCCTTCGCTCACCTCGGCCGGCCTGCTTCCTCCCTCTTCGGGCACCCGCACCCGCCCCGGCAGGGCCCGCGCCCGCTCCTGGGGCAGGAGCACCACCTGATCCGAGAACTCTACCTCCTCCGGCCCGAAGGCCGGGTCGCCTATCCGGGGCAGGTCCAGGTACGCCCCATACGCTTTCCCGACATAGCCGAATTTCCCCTCCCGCACCCCTTCGGCAATGGTATCACGCAACACCTCCGGGTTCAGCAACCGGGGAAAACGGGGCGAAGCAAAGAACATCTCCCGCACCGATTTCGTGGTCCACTCCTCTTCGCAGGCCGGCGGCCAGTTGCGCACCAAAAAGTCCGGGGCAACCCGGTCCTCCAACAACCCATCCTGCCGCAGGCGGCTCAGGATGTACCCCACCAGCGACTCGGCGGCGCTGGAGTGCAAAAGCCCCAGGTCCCTCTCTTGCAATTCGCCGTCCTCTCCCAATAGCAGGTATACCGGTATACCCGCCAGACCCGGTCCTTCAGGTCCCGCTCGCTCCGCTGCCGCTTCTCCCGAATCTCCCGCACCTGGGCCGGCTCCAGCCGGAGCCGCTCCTGCTCCGCCGGTTCGTCCAGCGCCTCCAGCGCCAGCAGGGTGCGCACCTCGTCGGCCAGGGCCGCGCCCCCCTCCGGGACGGCGAAGATGAGCCCGCTCTTGAAGGTCCGCCCCCGCTCCCCGTACTCCCGGACCATCGCCTCCACCCGGCGCCGGGTCGTTTCCCGCCGGTCGGCGTCCCAGCCGTCCTCCGGGGCCATCACCACCAGCGTCAGCGCCGGCGCGTCGGGGATGTCGGCGGAGGTCTCCGGGAAGTAGCGGCGTTCCAGGGCCGGGCCGCCCCGGAAGGCCTCGCGGACGGCCGCACGCACCCGTTCCCGTACCGTCTCTTCCGCCTGGGGGCCGGCGAACGTCGCCCGCCGGTCGGCCAGGAGTTTGTTCAGGGTGGGGCGGTGGCTCAGCCAGTAGGCCGTCCCTTTGGCATCCAGGTAGTAGCAGCGGCGGACCAGGTCCTCCAGCGCCGCCTCCACGCTCCCGATGTCCATATCCGGCCCGCCCACGGCCAGGCGCACCTCCGGAAGCGTCGCCTCGTTGCGCACCTGCCCGCCGGAGGACTCGAAGAAGACGGCGGTGGCGACCTCCTGGTGCAATCGGGCCCCTCGGATGGTGTCCGGTGCATCCGTGTCAAGGCGCACCGCATGGGCCTCCTCCCCGGCGATGTCCGAGAGGACGGCCGCTTCTAGCCTCCCCTCGCCCAGTTGCTCAAAGACGGCGGCCCGGAAGAGGGCATCGTTCAGCGGGGCCGAGCCCAGGGTGATAAGCGGCGCCCGTCCGCCCGCCCGGAACGCTTGCTGATAGGCCAAGGAGACCCACAGCGCCAGCAGCCGCAGGATGCCCCGCGTCCGCTGGAAACGGGGCAGCGACTGCCACTTGCGCTCAAAGACGGAAAGGACCGTGGGGTGGAAGGGATAGGTGGCCTCAAAGAGCCGCTCCGCCCCCTCCACCGGGAACCACTCCGGGAGTTGGGCCCGGTTCGCCCGGACCCAGTCGGCATAGGCCCGGACGGTGCGCCGAACCTCCTGCCGGCCGCCTACCTCCTCGAACAGCCGCCGGCGCACGATCTCGGCGATCTCCATCCGCTCCGAAAGGAGCACCGCCTTGCTCAGCCGCCCCAGGAGTTTGTCCAGCCGCTGGAATTCGGCCTCGTCCTCCTGGGTCATCTCGTACTCGGAGAGAGGGAGGGAAACCACCAGGACGACGCGGGAGGCGCCGGCCACCTCGCGCGACAGGACGTCCAGGAAACTGTAGAACTGGGAGCCCAGACGGACATACGGTTCCCCGGCCTCCCGCGCCCGGCGGATGAAACTGAGCACCTCGTCCATCAGGATGAGCGTCGGCTCTTCCGTAAAGACCCGCTGGAGGATTTCGCCGCCGGGGACGATGCCCTGCTCATCATGCTCCCGCACCAGGGCAAAGAGGTCCGGGCCGCCCAGTTGCCAGGCCAGGTCTCCCCAGGGGGTCCGCCGCCGGGGTTCCCCCTCCGTGCCGGTGCCGACGACAAAATCGAACCGGTTGCCGATGAAGACGGCCACGCGGGCGCGGGGCACCTCGCTGAGGCCGGCCTTGTCCAGCAGGTCGCGGACGCCCGGAAAGCCTCCCGCCCTGCTTCCGGCCCGGACGAGGTGGTAGAGGAGGGTCAGGAAGTGGGTCTTGCCGCCGCCGAACTGGGTGGTGAGGTTGATGCCGGGGGAGGTACCGATGAGGTCGCCGTTCAGGCGGCGCAGGGCCTCCGAGGCCATCTTGCAGAAGGCGCCGGTCAGGTAGGTGCAGGCGAAGAAACGCTCCGGCTCCACATAGTCCCGAGGGGCCCGCCCGTCCATCACCTGATCCAGGTGGATGGCGAACGCCGCCGCATCCAGGGGGATGCCCTGACGCAGGTCCTCCCGGGGAACCGCAACGTGATGCCAGGGTTTCAGTATGGCCATGGCTATCTCCTCCTGTCTCACCATAACGGCCGAAAACGGCCGGCAACGCTATCCCACAGATACGGCTTGAAGAATCCGTCCGGGAAGTCCTCTGCCCGACTGCGCGTGCCCACCACCAGGAGCAGGGGCGGCAGGGTCGTATGCTCCGCCCCGGCCGGCCGGCGGTGCATTGAGCCGCCGGGTTGAGCCTGTCGAAATGAAGAGCGCGGCCATCACCCCCTCTGTAAGCCCGCGCAGCAGGAGGCCGATCTCCTCGGGTTCCCGGCGGTAGCAAAAGACCGCTCCCCAACGGCACCGCACCACGCCGACCTTCCAGATGGAGTAGGAGATGCGGTCCAGGTCCGGGCGGTTCTCCAGTTCAAAGGCGGCCGCCGGCCACCGCCAGCCCGGCCGGTCGCCGGGAGGGAAGGCCATGACGTCCACCGCCAGGTACTCCTGCCGGGGCACGGGCAGGACCTCCGCCAGGTGTCCCCGCGCCACCGCCGCCCAGCCCAATTCTTCACAAGCAGCCACCACCGCCCCGGTCAGGTGGGCGGTCCACTCGCCCAGCCGGCCTGCCAGCGCCGCCTCCCGCAGGGGGTCCGCCCGGCGGGCCGGGCGCACCTGCCTGCGGAAAGCCTGATACCATTCGGCGGGACCCACCGTTTCCTTTAGGTTGAGCATGTCGAAACCCTCACAGGCCCAGACTCCTCCGACGCGCGATCAGCCCATCCACCCAGCGCTTCTCCGGGGCATTCGGCGGATAGAGGCGGGAAAGGGCATCCGCGAGCGACCAGAAGCGGGGCTCGCGGCCGGCCCCCTCGTCCACCAGAAAGGCCCGCAACGGCTCGCTCCGCCCCGCCGCAAAGAGGAGCATGGCCTGGTGCAGCCGGTCCAGCGTCGTCCGGGCGGGCCGGAGGGCCGGCGTTTCCCCACGGGCCGGCGTTTCCCCACGGGCCGGCGTTTCCCCACG
>JBMFNL010000075.1:0-13031 GCA_049970175.1 Chloroflexia bacterium | reverse complement strand
GGCCCCGGGGGGCCGTCCATCACCGTCATCATCATCGGAGGGGGGTAATGCCGTTTCGGAGGTTCCGTCCGGGAAAAGGCTACTATTTTCCTGGAAGCGGTGGGCGACGGCATGGCCGTCGCCCACCCCCGGCCATGCCGTCGCCCACCCCCGGCTTTCGACCTTGCCCGCACCCGTGGCCACTCGTCGTATCGAGGCCCGGCATCAGGGGCAGGTTGCACCCGGCCGGCCCGAACCGCAAGTTCCCACCGGGCCTTCACCGACAAGGCGTGCTCCTACGGCCTCCTGTTTCGCGGAGAACAGCCTGGCGGCCATGCCTTCGTCGCCGGGAAGCCGGCCTCATCCTTCTTCCATCTTCTGCTTCAGTCGCTCCAGCCCCTCGGAGACCCCCTGCTCCATAGCCCTCTGCACGGCCAGCCGATCGGCGATCTGGCCCAGGAGGCCCCCCGGCAGTTCATAGTCGCTCACGAACGTGACCCGGCAGCCGAGCGGGGAAGGTTCCAGGAGGTAGGTAGTGCTGTTTTTCATCCCCGAGATGGAGGAAAAGGTCAGTTTCCGGTTGGGGATCTCTTCCTGGACCTCGCTTTCGAACTCGATGGGGACGCCGAGAATTCGGAGCGTGATCCTGAAGCGGTCTCCAGGGCGGTACTCGACCGGTCGAGTGAACTCGAAGCCGATCACCATAGGCATGTACTCGAGGGCCGAGGTCCCCTGGACGATGTACTGCCAGACCTTTTCCACGGGAGCGGCGATCTCCAGGCTCTTTTCAAAGTGGGCCATCGCGTTCTCCTTTCTTTGGATACCGGCCCGGGAGACGATCCTCCCGGGCTTACCGGAAGCGCGGTGGCGACTTATCGGGCCGCCAGCCGGAGGTTGGGGCACGGAGGAAAGGGTTGTCTTCCCAGGGCTCCAGGCGCTGGACGGCCCAGCGGTAACCGCAGTGGGAACACTGCCGAAACCAGTGCCGGATACCCAGGCGATCTACGGTGTACTTGGCCGGAGGAACGATTTTCCCGCATACGGGACACCTCTCGTCCATCGTTCGCCTCCTCTTTGCCCGGAGTTTGCCGGACAAAGAGCCCGGCCGGCAAGACCCCGGCCGGGCGGCAAGGAGGAGTTCCTCTATGCGGCGGTGCCCGAGCAGATTGCCAGGGCCCTGCGTGTCTATTTCCATTATACTACATCCCGTCGCAGAATTCTAGCCTTTTGAAGGCGAATTTTCGACCCATTTTACCGCGGTCCGGAGCACACGCCGGCCGGCTAGTGCCGGAAACAGCGCTGCCCGGTGAATACCATGCTGGCCCCGTACTCGTTGCAGGCCTGGATGACCTCGTGGTCGTTCAGGGAGCCGCCGGGCTGGATGACCGCCGTCACTCCCTCGCGCAGCCCCACCTCTACCCCGTCACGGAAAGGGAAAAAGCCGTCCGAAGCCATGGCCGCGCCCCCCAGCCCGCCGTGCCGCGCCGCTACCTCGGCGGCGATCTCCTCCTTCCGGCCCGCCTCCAGCGCGCTGTAGGTGCATCCGTAGCGTTCCAGGGCCAGCCGTTCGCGCAGGTTGCGATAGGCCCGGTCCCGGGCCAGTTCGGCCACACCGACCCGGTCCTGCCCCCCGGTCCCGATACCCAGGGTGACACCGCCTCTGGCATAGAGCACCGAGTTCGAGGTTACCCCGGTTTCCACCAGCCAGCCGAAGAGCATGTCGGCCATCTCCTGCTCGGTCGGCTCGCGCAAGATGCGGTACACCTTCCCCCGGTAGGTGGCCTCGGCCGGGCGCAGGTCCGCCCGGCTGCGGGTCTGGGGGACGAAGGAGACCTGGGCGATCAGCCCGCCGTCGAGCAGGCTGTGCAGGTCCACAAAGCGCTCTATGGCGAACTCGGCCAGCCGGGCCATACGGGCGACGCGCATGACACGCAGGTTCTTGCGGCGGGTCAGGACGCCCACGGCCCCTTCCTCAAAGTCGGGCGCCACCACCACCTCGGCATAGCGTTCGGCGATGGCCTGCGCGGTGGGCACGTCCACGGGACGGTTGAGGGCGATGCAGCCGCCGAAGGAAGCGATAGGGTCGGCCAGGTCGGCCTTGAGGTAGGCTTCCAGGAGTGTGTCGGCCAGGGCCACGCCGCAGGGGTTGTTGTGCTTCATAATGGCGCAGGCCGGCCGCTCCATAAGGTAGCGCAGGATGTTCAGGGCGCTATCGGCATCGGTCAGGTTGGTCTTGCCGGGGTGTTTGCCGAAATGCAGGAGTTCGGCCTCAGAGACCAGATAACGGCCCGGAGCGATGGTTTCCACCTCGCCCAGCACCAGATTTCCGTTCACCAGGCGATAGAGCGCCGCCTCCTGACCCGGGTTTTCACCGTAGCGCAGGCCCTGCCGCACCCCCTCGACCGTCCAGGTAACCTTTTCGTAGACGAGCACGCTCCGCCGATCTTCCCAGACAAAGGCGATCTCCAGCCGGTCGGGGAAGTGGTCGGCCAACACCGTATGGTAGGCCTTTCTCAGGTCCATCTCTCCTCCTGGTGACAAAGCGGGTAGACACCCGGAACGGCGGCCGGGTCCTGCCCGGCCAGGAAGGCACTGATGGCGGCGTCGTAGCGGGCGGTGAGGGCAAAGGCCTTACGGGCCAGTTCAAAGCGCCGGGCCAGGCCCAGTCTCCCCCGGTTTTCCCGCAGGAACGAGAGCACCCGGCCATAGTCCGCCGGGTCGCAGAGCGTCGCCACCCGCAAAAAGTTCTTGGCCGCTGCCCGGAGCAGGGATGGCCCGCCGATGTCTATGTGCGCCCGCGCCTCTTCCAATGTCGCCGTACCCCGGGACACCACGGCCTCGAAAGGATAGAGGTTGACCACCACCATGTCCAGCGGAAGCGCCCCGGTGCGGGCCAGGTCGGCCTGATGGGCCGGGTTGTACCGTTCGGTCAGCAGGCCCAGGTAGATTTTGAAATCGAGCGTCTTGACCAGCCCTCCCTGCGTCTCCGGCTGGCCGGTATAGTCGGAAACCGGCACGAGGCGCCGCGCCGCCTGTTCCTTTCCCAGAATCTGCGCTATGGCGCGATAGGTTCCGCCGGTGGAGTAGAAGCAGACCTCGGGACTGACCTCCACCAGGCCGGGAATCAAGACCTCCAGGCCGGCCTTGTCCCAGACGCTCACCAGGACGCGGCGGATCGGCACCAGGTCGTCAACTTCGCAGACGATGTTCGGGGTCATCGGAATGCTCCTTGGGCTGGCGTGGGGCAGAGCAACTCTCTCAGGGCCTGGACCAAGAGGCGGTGTTCCACGGCGTGGATACGGGCCTCCAGGTCGGCCAGGCTATCTTTGGGGAAGATCGGCACCGGTTCCTGGACCACGACCGGGCCGGCGTCCACGCCCTCGTCGGGGACCAGATGGACCATCACCCCGGTATAGGCGATCTCGCCGCGTTGAAAGGCCTGGTAGGCCCGCTGGATGGCGTGGGGGCCGGGGAAGGCCCCGGGCAGGGCCGGGTGCAGATTGACGACGCGGTGGGGAAAGCGCGAGAGAAAGGCATTGGAGAGCACGTGCATCCAGCCGGCCAGGACCACCCACTCCACGCGAAAGGCTTCCAGGAGCGCGGCCAGGTCGGCATCGTAGGCGGCGCGCGGCCGGCCGGCCCGCGTGTAGGGAGCCAGGGGAAAATAGACCACCGGGATGCCGGCCTGGACGGCCCGCCGGATGCCGTAGGCTTCCTTCCGGTTGGAGACGACCAGGGCGACCTCCACCCCCGGAAGTTGCCCGCCGGCGACGGCATCCAGGACGGCCTGCAGGTTCGATCCAAAGCCGGAGATGAGGACGGCCAGGCGCGTCATGGTCGCACGCCCTCGAGGAGCACCCGCGGAGCGCTCCCATCCCACGGCACCACCCGGCCGATGGGACGCGCCTCCGGCAGGATGCGGCAGGCCTGCTCTGCTTCCTCCGGGGGAAGGAGGAGGACCAGGCCGATGCCCATATTGAAGACCCGGTACATCTCTTCTTCCCTCACCCGGCCGCACTTTTGAATCAGGTGAAAGATGGCCGGCACCTCCCAGGAGGAGACCTCCAGGCGGACGCCGAGGCCTTCCGGAAGGACGCGGGGGATGTTTTCGGGAAAGCCGCCGCCGGTGATGTGGGCCATGGCCTTGGGGCGGATGCCGGCCGCCCAGAGGGCCTCGACTTCGCGCAGGTAGGCCCGGTGGGGGGTGAGCAGGACCTCGCCCAGCGGCCGGCCGAGTTCGGGGAGCACCGTGTCCCACCCCAGGTCGCCCAAGACGTGCCGGGCCAGGGAATAGCCGTTGGTGTGCAGGCCGGAGGAAGGCAGCCCCAGACAGACGTCCCCGGGACGGATATCCTGCCGGGGCAGCACCGCATCCTCCTCGACCCAGCCGACCATGGTGCCGACCAGGTCAAAGGCCCCCGGCCGGTACACTCCGGGCATCTCGGCCGTCTCCCCGCCCAGGAGGGCCGCGCCGACCGCTCGACAGGCCTCCGCGCAGCCGGCCACGATGGCCGCCGCCTGCTCCGGCTGAAGTTTCCCGAAGGCAATGTAATCCAGGAAGAAGAGCGGCCGGGCTCCCTGCACCAGGATGTCGTTGACACAGTGGTTGACGATGTCATGCCCAACGCTCTCGTAGCGGCCCAGGGCGGCGGCCAGGATCGTCTTGGTCCCCACCCCATCGGTCGAGGCGACCAGCACCGGGCGGTCGGCGCGGCCCCAGGCCCGCAGGCTAAAAAGCCCCCCGAAGGCCCCGAGGCCGGCCAGCACCGCCGGGGTGTAGGTGCGGGCGACGGCCTCGCGCATCCTCTCGACAGCCCGGTTGCCGGCGGCGATGTCCACGCCGGCGGCGGCATAGGCCCCGGCCGACCTCTGCTCCGGCTGGGGACGGAGGCCTTCCCCGATGTCCCGGCGATAGTGCATGCCGGGGAAACGAATCCGCCGCACCGCTTCATACGCCCGCTTTCGGGCCTGGAGGACATCGGGGGCCCGGGCCGTCACCGCCAGGACACGGCCTCCGGTGGTGAAAAAACGTCCGTCCTCCCGCCGGGTGCCGGCATGGAAGAGGGTGACCTCGGGCAGCAGGGCCGCCTCCTCCAGCCCCTCGATCTCGGCCCCCGTGGGATAGGAGCCGGGGTAACCCGGAGCGGCCAGGACCACGCAGGCGGTGGCGGCCTCCTTCCAGCGCACCTCGACCTCTTCCAGCCGGCCCTCGACGCAGGCCAGGAGAATCTCCAGGAGGTCGCTTTCCAGGAGGGGCAGGAGGACCTGAGCCTCGGGATCGCCGAAGCGGCAGTTGAACTCCAGGAGGCGCGGCCCCTGGGGTGTAAGCATGAGGCCGGCGTAGAGGACCCCCACGTAGGGCGTGCCCCGCCGGCGCATTCCCTCCACGGCCGGCCGGAGGATGCGGGCGACCACCTCCGCCTGCATTTCCGGCGAAAGGTGGGGCGAGGGCGCATATCCCCCCATGCCGCCGGTGTTGGGCCCCCGGTCGCCGTCGGAGAGGCGCTTGTAGTCGCGGGCCGGGAGCATCGGCATGACCGTCCGCCCGTCGCAAAAGGCCAGCAGGGAGACTTCTTCCCCCTCCAGCCGCTCCTCGATGACGACCTCGGCCCCGGCCGGTCCCAGGGCACGCTCCACCATCAGCCGGCGCAGGGCCGCTTCGGCCTCTTCCGGCGTGGCGCATACCGTCACCCCTTTGCCCGCCGCTAGGCCGCCGGCCTTGACCACGAGCGGCCCTTCCTGCTGCCGCAGGTAGGCCAGGGCCGCCTCGTAATCCCGGAAGGCGGCTCCCACCGCCGTGGGGATGCCTTCCTCCTGCATGAAACGCTTGGCAAAGGCCTTGGAGCCCTCCAGCCGGGCGGCGGAAGCGCTCGGCCCAAAGGCCCGTAACCCGGCGGCTGCAAAGTCGTCCACCAAGCCGGCCACCAGGGGCGCCTCCGGCCCGACCACGGTGAGGTCCGGGCGTTCCTTCTGGGCAAAGAGGCGCAGGGCCGGGATGTCGGTGGCGGCGATGGGCACGTTCTCGGCCAGGCCGGCCGTGCCGCCGTTTCCCGGAGCCACAAACAGGCGTTCCAGGCGGGGCGATTGGGCCAGTTTCCAGGCCAGGGCGTGTTCCCGTCCTCCGGAACCGACGACCAGGACGCGCATCATCCCTCCTTGGGCCGTTCGCCCGTTTCAAAAATCCCTTTATCCAGGCCGGCCTCCACCGGCACCGGATAGTCGCCGCTGAAGCAGGCCAGGCAGTACCCGTTTTCCCCCGGCCCCAGGGCCTCTAGGAGGCCCTCCAGGGAGAGATACCCCAGGCTGTCCACCCCCAGGCGATCGGCGATGGCGC
The DNA here is from genome assembly GCA_049970175.1 of Chloroflexia bacterium. GTDB lineage: Bacteria > Chloroflexota > Chloroflexia > DTKN01 > DTKN01 > JASFBA01. The sequence goes on along the minus strand of JBMFNL010000075.1, from coordinate 6,718 downwards.
GGATGTCCATACCGGCGGCGATCAGTTCCTCCCGGCCGGCCATGTCCACGCCCATAAAACAGGGGTGGCGGATGGGCGGAGAGGCCACCCGCAGGTGTACCTCGGTGGCGCCGGCTCCCCGGAGCATGGCCACGATAGGGCCGCTGGTGTTGCCCCGGACGATGGAATCGTCCACCAGGACGACGCGTTTGCCTCGCAGGACGTCGGGCAGCGGGTTGAACTTCAGGGCCACGCCCAGGCGACGCAGGCGATCGTCGGGCATGATAAAGGTGCGGCCGATGTAGCGGTTCTTGATCAGCCCCTCGCCGAAGGGGAGGCCGGCGGCCTGGGCATAGCCGACGGCGTGGGCGGTGGCCGAATCGGGGACGCCGATGACCAGGTCGGCGCGGGCAGGATGTTCCTGGGCCAGGCGGGCCCCCAGCCGGAGGCGTACCTGATAGACGGAACGTCCCTCTAGGAGCGAATCGGGGCGGGCGAAGTAGATGTACTCAAAGACGCAGAGGGCCGGCCGCTCCTTCGGGGGCACGCCCTGCCAGACGGCGACCCCGGCCTCGTCCAGGCGGACGATTTCCCCCGGCCGCACCTCCCGCCAGAAGGTGGCCCCGATGGTCGCCAGGGCGCACGATTCCGAGGCCACCACCCAGCCGCTTTCATTGAGCCGGCCCAGACACAGGGGGCGAAACCCCCAGGGGTCGCGCAGGGCGTAGAGGCCGTTCCGGGTGAGGAGGACCAGGGAATAGGCCCCCTCGGCCTGCTCCATCAAGGCCGGGAGACGTTCTTCCCAGCGATTTCCCGGCGCGCCGGAGAGCATCTGGGCAATCACCTCGCTGTCGGTGGAGGAGGTCAGGCCGATGCCGCGCTGCAGAAGGTCGCGGCGCAGGGCCGGGGCGTTGGTCAGATTGCCGTTGTGGGCCACCCCCAGCGGCCCCAAGGCCGTCTCCAGGAGGTAGGGTTGGGCGTTGCGCAGGCGCGGTGCGCCGGTGGTGGAGTAACGGGTGTGGCCGACCGCCGCATCGCCGCGCAGGAGGTACAGGTTCTCCTCGGTAAAGACCTGGGAAACCAGTCCCAGTCCCTTGTGGATGTGAGCGGACCGGCCGTCCCAGGTGGCGATGCCGGCGCTTTCCTGGCCGCGGTGCTGGAGGGCATACAGGGCAAAAAAGGTCAGCCGAGCCGCCTGCTGGCCGGGGGCGTAGATGCCGCAGATGCCGCAGGATTCGCGAGGGCGGGCGGGTGGGTGGGGCATGGGAGAATCTCCTGATTACGTATTACGTATTGCGTATTGCGTACAAGCCGCGTCGGCGTCCAGGAGGCGGCGGCGCTGTTCCTCCTGGGACTGCCGGACCTTTTCCCGCAGTCCGGGGTCGGCCAGGGCCAGCATCTTGGCGGCGAGGAGGGCGGCGTTCTCCGGTTCCAGCACCACGGCCGGGGCGACCCCTGAGGGCATCCGGAGGGAAGAGAGGAGGTCCAGCCCGGCGTACTTTTCCCCGTAGGGCGGACAGGCGATCACCGGGGAGAGGACCTGCGCGTCCACCAGGCCGCTCAGGGCGTTCGAGCGGCCGGCCACGGTGATGTAGACATGGGGCCGGCCGTCGGATTCGTACTGCGAGAGCATCCGGAGCAGGTGTTCGGGTGTCTTGTGGGCCGAGGCCACGCGCACCTCTCCGACCAGCCCCCAGCGCTCCAGTGCTCGCACGATCTCCTCGCCCCACGGCCTGTCGGCCGGAGATGCCAGAATGACGACAACCTGCGCATCTTCCATCGTTTCCCCTCGGTAGTGGGTATCACTCACGCTCCAGGTAGGTCTGCAACACCCGGGCGATCCGTGGGCCGGCCGGAAGCGGGGCCGGGACAAAAGTCCGGCCGGTCAGCCCCTCGTAGAGGGCGATATAGCGGCCGGCCAGTTCGACGAGGACCTCCGCCGGCAGGGCCGGGGGCGGCCCATCGCCCCGGTAGCCCCGGCGAGCGTACCACAGGCGGACGTACTCCTTATCCCACGGCTCGGCCTCGCCGCCGACCCGCCGGGCCGCTTCCCACTCCTCCTGCCTCCAGAAACGGCTGGAATCGGGGGTATGCACCTCGTCAATGAGCCGGAGTTCGCCCTCCGGGGTTAGCCCGAACTCGTACTTGGTATCCACCAGGATGAAGCCGGCCCGCCGGGCGATCTCCTGTCCCCGGCGGAACAGGGCCAGGGCCGCCTCCGAGACGGCCTCCCAGGTGGAGGGTTCCACCAGGCCGCGCTCCACCACTTCCGCGCAGGAGAGCCGTTCGTCGTGTTTGCCGGGGCCGGCCTTGGTCGTCGGGGTCAGGAGCGGTTCGGGGAGGGGGTCGTCCTTGTGCAGGCCCTCGGGCAGGGTATAGCCGTAGATGTGGCGTTCGCCGGCGGCGTAGAGGGTCCAGAGTGAGGTGCGGGTGACGCCGGTGATATAGCCCCGGACGACGACCTCCACCGGCAGGGGACGGCACTCCCGCACCAGGCTGACATTCGGGTCGGGAACGTCCAGGAGGTGATGGGGGATGAGGTCGGCGGTGCTTTCAAACCAGAAGGCGCTGAGTTCGTTGAGCACCTGCCCCTTGCCGGGGACGGCGGCCAGGATGCGGTCAAAGGCCGAGAGGCGGTCGGTGGCGACGAGCAGGCGGCGCCCGTCGGGGAGGAGGAACGACTCCCGCACCTTGCCGCTGCTCCGGCCGTAGGGCCAGGGCAGGTCCACTTCGGAAAGGGCATCTCCAAGGGGGCGGTGGAGCAGGTCCTGCATCGGTCCTCCTACATCCGGGCGGCGTAGCGGATGCCCTGTTCGAAGAGGGCCAGCCCGTTGCCGCCGCTTTCGCCCCGGGTCCAACGGGGGTGTTGCCAGGGCCGGACGTGGTCCTCGGGGTGAGGCATCAGGCCGAGGATGTTGCCCTGCTCGTTGGTCAGGCCGGCGATTCCGGCCACGGAGCCGTTCGGATTGTCGGGGTAGGTGGCCGGCCCGCCGGCGGCGGGCCCGACATAGGTGAGCGCGATGAGGTGGCGGGAACGCAACGTTTCCAGGACGGCCTCGTTCCGCGGGACGAAACGTCCCTCCCCGTGGGCCACCGGGCAGTAAAGGCGTCCCGGGAGGTCCCGGGTGAAGAGGCAGGGGGAGTCCGGGTCGGCTTCCAGCCAGACCCAGCGGCACTCGAAGCGGTTGGAAGCGTTGCGCGTCAGGGTGGCCTGCACGCCCGCCGCCGGCGGGCCGGGAAGCCAGCCGCTTTTCACCAGGGCCTGGAAGCCGTTGCAGATGCCCAGGACCGGTTTCCCATCCTCGACGAAACGGGCCAGTTCCTCCTGGAAGAGCCAGCGCAGGTCCGCGGCCAGGAGCCTTCCGGCCCCCAGGGCGTCGCCGTAGGAGAATCCCCCCGGCAGGATGAGCATGGCAAAATCGTGCAGATGGGCCGGGCGGGCGCGCAGTTCATGGACGTGGAGGACGGTTGGCCGGCCGCCGGCCAGTTCCACCGCCCGGGCAGCCTCACGGTCGCGGTTCGTGCCGGTGGCGTGCAGGATCAGGACTGCCGGTCGGGCCATCGCGCCGGCTCCTGGCCATGCCGCTTCAGGTATTCCCGTACCGCCCCAGGATGTTGCTGCTCACATCTACCCACCTCGCTCATGCTGTTCAACCTCCATGCCAGGCCCGCACGAGGTCGTCTACGGCGCAGGATACGACGGTTTGCCCCCCAAGCCCGAGGATACGGAAAACACCTTCGGCCAGCACCCGACCCAGGCAGGCGCAGGGGCGGCCGGCCATGCCCCCCTCAAAGGCGGCGGCGTCGGCCGGCGCCACCTCGACCAGGAAGCGGCCGGCGCTTTCGGAAAACAGGGCCACGTCGTCACGGGCCACGTCAGGGGAACGCGGCAGGGCGGAAAGCACAAGTTCCAGCCCCAGCCGGCCGGCGATGGCCATCTCGGCCGCGGCCACGGCCAGCCCGCCCTCCGAAAGGTCGTGGCAGGCCCGCACCAGGCCCCGGCGCATGCAGGCGTGCAGGGCACGCATCGTGCCGGGCGCTTCGGGCCGGGGTTGGGGAACGCTCTGCCCCAGCGCCCCATGCAGCCGGTAATAGAGCGAGCCTCCCAGTTCGGCCCCCGTCTCTCCGACGATGTAGAGGAGGTCTCCGGGCGCCTTCAGGTCCATCGTCACCGCCGTCCGGATGTCGGGGACGATGCCCAGGGAGGAGATGAGCAGGGTGGGCGGGATGGCCCGCTTCTGCCCCTGCGGGTCCACGTACTCGTTGTTCAGGCTGTCCTTGCCGGAGACAAAGGGCGTGCCGTAGGCCAGGGCGGCATCGTGGCAGCCCCGGGCCGCCCGCACCAGCGCGCCCAGCCGGTCGGGGAGGTGGGGATTGCCCCAGCAGAAGTTGTCCAGAAGGGCCACCCGCTCCGGGTCGGCGCCCACGCAGACGACGTTGCGGACGGCCTCGTCCACCGCAGCCCAGGCCATGGCATAGGGGTCAACCTGCCCGTAGGAGGGGCAGATGCCGCAGCCCAGGGCCAGGCCCTGCCAGGTGGCAAGTTCCAGCGGATGGAGCACGGGGGCGTCGGAGGGGCCGTCGCTCCGGGCACCCACCAGCGGTTTGACCACCGTGGCCCCCTGGACCTCGTGGTCGTAGCGGCGGATGACGGCCTCCTTGCTGGCCACATCGGGATGGGAGAGCATCCGCAGGAGGAGGGGCGTGAGGTCGGCCGGCGGATTCAGCACGGGTTCGGGGAAAGAGGGGGGCTGCCATTCGGCCTGCAGGGTGGGGCGCGGCCAGCCTTCGTGGAGGAAAGACATCTCCAGGTCGGCCACGACCGGCTCGCCGTAGCGGACCCGCATCCGGCCGTCGCCGGTGAAGCGGCCCAGCACCGTCCACTCCACGTCCAGGGCATCGCAAATTTCCCCCAGACGGGCCAGATTCTCCGGCGGAACTGCCAGTATCATCCGCTCCTGGGCCTCGGAAAGCCAGATTTCCCAGGGGCGCAGGCCGGGGTACTTCAGGGGAACCACCGCCAGGTCCACCTCGGCCCCCACCTCGCGCCCCATCTCTCCCACCGCCGAGGAAAAGCCCCCGGCCCCGCAGTCGGTGATGGCATGGTACAACCCCTCATCGCGCAGGCGCAGGATGGCCTCGGTGAGCGCCTTCTCGGTGATGGGGTCCCCGATTTGCACGACGCTGCCCACCGTCCGGCCGGTCTCGGGGGTGAGTTCGGCCGAGGAGAAGGTAGCGCCGTGCAGGCCGTCGCGTCCCGTGCGGCCGCCCAGGGCGATGCAGAGGTCGCCGGGCTGGGGGCTGCGGCGGTGCGTGCCGGCCGGGGCCAGGCCCAGGCAGCCGCAGTAGACCAGCGGGTTGGCCGTATAGCCGGGGTCGTAGAGGATGGCCCCGCTCACCGTGGGAAGGCCCATCTTGTTGCCGTAATCCTCAATGCCGGCGATGACGCCCTCGGCCAGGCGGCGGGGGTGGAGGGTGCCGGCCGGCACCGCTTCGGGAGGGAGGTCGGGCGGCCCGAAGCAGAGAACGTCGGTGCAGGCGATGGGGCGGGCCGAGACGCCCAGGATATCCCGAATCACGCCGCCGATGCCGGTGTTGGCCCCGCCAAAGGGTTCCAGGGCCGAGGGATGGTTGTGGGTTTCCACCTTGAAGGAAATTTCCCAGGGCTCGCCGTCCAGGGCGACGATGCCGGCGTTGTCCACAAAGGCCGAGCGTACCCAGGGCCGGTTCAGGCGTTCGGTGGCGGCGCGGATGTACGTGGCGAACAGGCCGGGGATTTCCTCCGTTTTTTCCCCTTCCCGGTAGAGGATACGGGCCTTGAAGGCCTTGTGCTGGCAGTGCTCCGACCAGGTTTGGGCCAGCATCTCCAGTTCCACATCGGTGGGGTCGCGTCCCAGGCGGAGGTACTCGGCTTGGATGGCCTGCATTTCGGGCAGGGAGAGGAAGAGGACGCGTTCGGTGCTGAGGCGGGCCAGTTCGGCCTCGCCGGCCTGGCGCAGGGGGATGACCTCGACCTCCCGGCCGGGTTCGCAGCGAGGGAGAAAGGCCGGCTGCAACGGATGGGGAGAGAAGTACTGGATGACCTCGTTGCAGAGCACCCGACGGGCGATCTCCTCCAGATCGGATGGGGATAGCGCCCCCTCGAACTCGTAGCGGACGGCCGTGGCGGCCGCCTCGACCGGTAGGCCCACCGAGCGGGCCCGCCGGAGGAGGTTTTCGGCCTCGGCGTCGGTCACGCCGGGGTGGTAGGCGACCTCGACGGCCGGTTTTTCCTCCCCCTCGTTTCCGGGGACGGCCGGCCGGAAGGCATAGTCCTCCACGACCGGGTCCACCAGGAGTTCCCGGGCCAGGTGCTCCACATCGTCGGGGGAAAGGTTGCCGCGCAGGAAGTAGAGCCGGCTGACCCGGATGCTGCGGACGTGGGTCATCCCCAGCGCGGCGATCTGGCGGAGGGTATCTTCGGCCCGCCCGTCGGGCAGGTCGGAACGCCAGAAGACCTCCAGGCAATAGTCCACCGCTCTCTCCTGCCTGCTCCTTGCCGGAAAAAGTTGCCCGACCTAGGCAACCACGATGGGATTCTACCGACAGGACGATGTGGGATAGATATTGTGGTAAACAGCAATTTCAGACACTATATATTGTACGACGAGATGCCGGTTTTGTCAAACGGCGCATTGTTCCAACCAGGGCTTTTCGATTCTACAATGATATGGTATCATAGACGAAAAAACGGAGGTGC
>JBMFNL010000074.1:0-13179 GCA_049970175.1 Chloroflexia bacterium | reverse complement strand
GGGGTGGGCGTCGGCGTGGCCGTGGGCGGGACGGGGGTCCCGGTCGGCGTGGCCGTGGGTGGGACGGGAGTCGGGGTCGGCGTGGCCGTGGGTGGGATGGTAGGGGTAGCCGTGGGCCCACCCGGTGTCGGCGTAGCCGTGGGCGGGATGGGCGTGCTCGTCGGGAAAGGCGTGTAGGTGGGCAACGGGGTATAGGTGGGAAGAGGCGTATAGGTCGGCGGGACGGCCGGCGTGGCCGTGGGCCGTGGAGTCGGCCCACCCTGGGCATGGCGAAAGACCAGCGGCAGGTAGGCATGGATGGTGGGATGAGGCGTAGGGGTGGCGGTTGGTGTGGCCGTCGGTCCGCCGGGCGTGGCCGTGGGCGGGACGGGGGTCCTGGTCGGCGTGGCCGTGGGCAGGATGGGCGTCTCGGTCGGCGTGGCCGTGGGCAGGATGGGCGTCCCGGTCGGCGTGGCCGTGGGCGGGATGGGCGTCTCGGTCGGCGTGGTCGTGGGCAGTGGCCCGCCGAAGATGCCCGATACAACCAGGGCGTAGGGCTGGGGAGACTGGGGGATGTTGTAAGCGTGGATGATGATCTGCCAGGCGCCGACCTGGGGGTTGGCCACGTCCACGCCCTCGACGTTGTTCACACGATCCCATTGTACCCCGTTGCCGTAGTAGTGCTGCCCGCCGGGGCCGACAAGTTCCAGGTCCAGGTCGTTGACCAGGGCCGGGCCGGCGTTGGCCTGCCCCGGATAGTCGGTCCAGACCAGGGTCACCCGCAGGGGCTGGGAGGAATCGCTTATGTAGAGGGGAGTGGAAGGGCTATCGTTATAGACCACCTGCTGGCCGGTGCTCAGGCCCGAGGTGTGGTCGTCGAACCACCAGGAACGCGGAGCATCGGGAAGGAGCGAGTTCTTCAGGTCAACCCGCCCCCAGCCTTCGACGTTGTTGGGGCGGGGTGGGATTTCCAGGTACGGTCCGCCGCCGTACTGGCCGGGGGTCATCTCGTAGGCTCCGTTGATCAGGGTGGCTTTGATCAGGGCGCTGGAGGGGTTGGGGAGGCCTCGGATGTCGTTATAGTAATCGCGCACCAGGGCGGCCGCGCCGGCGGTCAGGGGCGTGGCCATGGAGGTGCCGCCCATATACATATAGTACTGGTTGATCGGGTCGCCCCAGCCGTCGTAGCGGGCATAGGCCGAGCGGACGGAGGCGATCCAGGTGCCGGGGGCGGTGACGTCGGGCTTGATGCGGCCGTCGTCGCAGGGGCCGCGGCTGGAGAAGGCGGCCATCCCCCAGGGCTCGTCGGCCATGTTGTCGCTGGCGATGGGTTCGGCGGTGTAGCCGAACTGGCTCCAGGTGCCCGAATTGGGGTTGGGGGCCGGCACGGGTTTGTTGTTCTCGGAAGCGCCCACGCTGATGCAATCCTTGGCCGTGGCCGGGGAGCCCATCGAATCCAGGTCGATGACGCCGTTGCCGTCGTTATCCACTCCGGCGTTTCCGGCGGCGAAGAGGATGGTCAGGTCCTTGTGCTCCCAGGCGAAGGTATCCACCTGGACGGCAAAGTCATCGTACTGGCCGGCCACGTTTGCTCCCCAGGAGTTGGAGTGGATGCGCGCTCCGGCGTTGTAGGCGTCCTGGAGGATAGGGGTAACCCCATTGGCAAGTCCGGTGAGGAGGCAGGAGTCGTAGGGGAGGAGTCCCCACATGCTGAACTCCAGCCCCTGCATGATCAGGTGGGCTTCGGGAGCCACGCCGGCGTACTGCCCGCCGGAGTTGGTGCCGTTCCCCAGGATGGAGCCGGAGACGTGGGTGCCGTGGCCGGAGCAGTCGTCCAGGGCCCAGTCGCCGCTATAGTCCAGAATCTGGTCCACCCGGCCGCGAAAGTCCAGGTTGACCGTGTTGGGGTCGCCCGTATCCAGGGCCGTATCGGCCACGGCAACGACCTGGCCGGCCCCCCGCAGCCCGATGTTCCAGACCGGCTGGACGTCCATCACCCCCCGGGCGGCATCGTTCCAGAGTTGGGGCTGGTGGAAGAGGCCGATCCAGGTGACCTCGGGCCGGCCGGCGAGTTCCTGGAGGTGGGCGAGATCCACCTCGGCGTAGGTAAAGTCGGCGAAGAAGGTCTCCGAGCGGCCGGTAACCGTTGCGCCCCATCCGGCCAGAGCCTCCAGGAAGGCCCGGGAATCGGCATCCGGCAGGGTCTGGATGGCCAGGACTTGCCGGCCCTCCAGGCCGTCCAGTTCGGGGGAGATGCGCCACTCTGGGAGGAACGGCCCCACCCAGCGCACCTCGGGCCGGCCGGCCACCGTCTCGCGGGTGGCGGGGTCGAGCCAGGCGATGAAGGCAAAGTCGGGGATGTAGCCGTAGAGCCGGGCTCCCATCCTTTGCACCGCTTCTTTCCACTCGGCCCGGATGGGGCCGTAGAACTGGACCACATAGAGGCCGGGGGCATCTCCCTTGGGGAAATGCAGATCGGGCGGAGGCGAGAGGGGATCGAAGGTGAGACGTTTCAGGCGAAGCATGGCGGCCGGCACTTCTCCGCGCGGTGCGGCCAGGAGCCAGCCGGCCGCTCCGACCAAGAGGACGAGGGCAAGCAACAGGCTGAACCACCGTTGTCGACTCATACGTGCCTACCTCCTGAAGTCTCTAACGGGCAACCAACCGGGTGGGCCCCGGCGAAGTACGGTTGAACGTTATAGACCGGGTGCCGAGAAAGATCGGCGCTACCACCCCCTTTTCAAGCGTTGTGGACCGTTTTTTTCTCTCCTGGAAGGCCGGGGTCGGCAAGAGCAACCTGGTACACCGCACACGGCCCCATTATAGTCGGGGAAAACGGTCCTGTCAACTCGCTCGACGGGGCTTGACAAAATGGGGAAAATCGTATATACTTTTGATGTATGGATGTATCGGTTCGTGCACAAGGAGGGAGCGATGGAGCGCCTGCGTTCGTTGCGCTGGCCCTTGACGGTAGGGCTGCTGCTCCTGGCCCTGGGGGGAGGGGTGCTCCTCTGGCGGCCGGAGGCGCCTCCGGCCCCGCCGGCCGCCGCCGTGATCGTCTACACCCCCACGCCGCTGCCGACAGACCTTCCCCGTCCCACGGCCACGCCTCCGCCCATCGTCGTCTACGTCAGCGGGGCGGTTCGGCACCCGGGGGTCTATGCCCTGCCGGCGGGGGCCCGTCTGGCCGATGCGGTGGCGGCGGCCGGCGGGGCCGACCCCCAGGCCGACCTGGACCAGATCAACCTGGCCCGGCGCCTCCAGGACGAGGAGCATGTCCATATCCCCCGCCGTGGGGAGACCCCCCGTCCCGAGCCGACCTCGCCTCCGGCCGGGGTAACCCCTTCCGGCGCATCGGGCGGCAAGGTCAACATCAACACGGCCGGCCTGGAGGAACTGGATCGTCTTCCCGGCATCGGGCCCGGCTATGCCCAGCGCATCATCGAATATCGCCAGGCCCACGGGCCCTTTGCTTCCATCGAGGAGATTCAGAACGTCCCCGGCATCGGGCCGGCCACCTTTGCCCGCATCCGCGACCTGATCACGGTGCAGTAGCGTGGGCTACCCGGCCCTGGGCTAGAAATCCCAGTCCGGCAGCGGGGGCGGCAGGCGGAGGAGTTCGTCCAGGCGGGCCAGGAGTTCCGGCGGGCCGGCGAGGTCGTCGGTGCAGGAAAGGCCGCCGGCCGGCTGGACGCCCAGCCAGAGCCGGGTAAAGGCTCCCACCGAGGCCCGCAGGGTGGGCAGGGAAGGGTCGGTGCCCAGCCGGGCGCCCGATTCTACCCCCAGCGTGACCACGTATTCGCCGGACAGGCCGTGCCAGGGGGCCGTTTCGTCCAGGTAGGCGGCGATGGGGTCGCTCAGGTGCAGGTTGAAGCGCACCTGGCCGGCCGGAAGGTGCGTCCGGGCCAGACAGCCCTCCAGGTCGCAGAGGCGCACCTGGTAGGGAGCCGCCGCCCGCATCCAGTTTTCCAGTTTCGAGCCTCGCGTGGCCTGGCGGGCCCGGAAGGGGCAGAGCAGGAGGTCCTGAAACTGGAGGCCCGGCGGTTCGCGCAGGCGCACCAGGCGTACCTGGTCGCTCAGGTCCCGGAGCAGGGCCATGAGTTCCTGGAACTGGGCAGCGTTCTGGAAGGTCATCCAGGGGACAAAGTAGGGACCGTGTTCCACATCGCGGACCGAGAACCAGAGGTGGTGGGTCAGTTCCCCATGGGGGCCGTCGCAGTAGCCCAGCCCGAAGCCGTTTTCGTGGTGGGCCATCTCCATCCGGGTTATCTCGGGCGGGTGCAGGTTGATGGCACCGTGCCCCCGCCGGCGGGCCTGCCGTGAGGCGTGGACGAGCGCCCAGTCGTCGGGGGTGAGGCGGCGCGGAATACGGGCGCGGGCGGAGATACGGAGGTGGGCCGGGTCGAAGGAGGCGAAATGCTCATAGGGGCCGGTGCCAAAGCCCAGTCGGTCGTAAAAGCCCTGCTCGAACACCCCCAGGCCGGAGACGAGCGCCCCCTCGGCCGCATCCAACGCTACGGCCAGCGCGGTGAGCCGGCCGGCCAGGCCCCGCCGGCGGGCCACCCGGCTGGTGGCGACGGCGGCGACCCCGGAGAAGGGGAGTTCCTCTTCCAGGTAGCGGAGGGTGCCGGGGACGGTCTGGACGAAGCACTCGGCCTGCCCCTCCAGTTCGGCCACCATCGGCCGGCCGCAGGAGAGCATGAAGGCGGTGGCCTCCTCCTTCCCCGGGGGCACCCAGCCGGCCTCCTGCCAGATGCGCAGGACGGCGGCGTAATCGCGTTCGGGGTCGTAGGAGCGAAGCATAGTTTCGGAGGGCTTATCGCTGCTGCGGCGGCACAAGCGCCCCCACCCCGAACAGGCCGACCAGGAAGAGGACGCCCGAGCCGGCCAGGGTGACCCAGAAGCCGTATTCCAACTCCAACGGCCGGATAAGCCCGGCGATCGCCGCCGTAACCAGTGGCACCCCCAACACAAGCAGGGCCACAGAGATTACCAGAACCTTAGCCCGCACCTTGCGCACCGTTTGGGGCGTAGCGATAAAGGACAGGCCGTAGAGGCCGGTAACCAGGGCGGAGAGCGGCACAAGCCACAGCAGGCCGACGATGACCCAGCCAGCAAACTCGGCCCAGGGGTAACCTTCGGGTATGGCTTGAAACATCTCGCCGAGTTCTTTGAAGTAGCCCCCGACATCGCTCAGCACCAGTTGGTTGAAAATATCCCACCCGCTGAGCACGCCCCATCCGCCGTCCCAAATCCAACCCATCAGGAAAAAGCCCAGGATGATCAGGATGGACAGGCCGAAGACGATGAAGCCGAGGAGACGGATGGAGTCGGCGGCGCCGGCCGGGCGGGGTACGGCGACCGGGGCTGCCGGATAGGCCGGAGGGGGTGGGGCGGCCGCAGTTTGAAGCGGCCGGCCGCAGTTCACGCAGAAGCGGGCCTCGTCGGCGTTGGGGGTTCCACAGTTTGGGCAGTACGTCGGGTCCTCCTTTGGGACGTTCCTGACACCAGGGGGTATTTTACCCCACCCCTCGTTTTCTGTCAAATTTCCCTCGGTTCCGTCGCCGCCTCCATCGCTGCATCGATCTCCCGGGCCCGCAAGAGCGCGGCCAGAGCCACCTCGAGCATCCCGTCGTCGGGAGCGCGCGTGCTCAGGCGCTGCAGGAGCAGGGCCGGGGCCAGGAGGGCCCGCACCGCCGGCCGATGGGCATATTCGGCCCCCAGGCGCATCGCCTCGTAGGAGACCCCGGCCAGAACCGGGATGAGGGCCAGCCGGGCCAGGATTCCCCAGCCCAGCCCCAGGTCGCCCAGGGGGGCAAAGAGGGGGATGGCCAGCACCACCACCAGGAGGAGAAAGGCCGTTCCGCAGCGGGTATGGGCCGTGGAAAAGGGGCGTACGCCCTCCACATGCAGGGGCGCGCCGGCCTCCAGGGCGTTGACCACCTTGTGCTCGGCCCCGTGGTAGGCAAAGAGGCGCTTCACATCGCGCATCTGGGCGATCGCCAGCAGGTATCCCAGGACCACGCCCAGGCGAATGAAGCCTTCCACCAGGGCCTGGAGCCAGCCCGTCGGGAGCAGGCCGGCGATGAGGCGCATCAGAAGCATCGGCAGGAGGAAAAAGAGCCCCACGGCCAGGCCCAGCGCCAAAGCGACCACCCCGGCCATCTGCTTGGGGCCGACCTGGTACTCGCTTTCCCCCAGGGCCACATTGGCCGAAAAGGAGAGCGCCCGCAGGCCCAAATGGAGCGTGTCCCAGAGGATGTCGAGGCCGCGGAGGAAGGGCCAGCGCGTCCAACGACGGGCCGGCCGGGAGAAACGCTCCTCGTGAAGGACGATTTCCCCCGAGGGAGCACGCACCGCCACGGCCATCCCCCGCCGGCCGCGAATCATCACCCCTTCCAGCACCGCCTGTCCCCCATAGTGGTGGCCGCCTGCCTTCACGCCCCTTCCTCCGGACGGTAGCGCACCCAGGAATCGGGCGATTCGTAGACCTCGACATAGGCCAGGTGTACGGAGGGCGTATCCAGCGCTTCCTGGAGCCAGCCAAAGATCACCCGGGCCAGGTTCTCGGTGGTGGCGTTGATGCGGTCGAAGGGGGGGACATCGTTCAGGCAACGGTGATCCAGCCGGGAAAGGACGTTTTCCCGGAGGAGGCGCTTCAGGTCGGTAAAGTCATAGGCCAGGTCGATTTCGTTCAGCCGGTCGCTTTCCAGGGCCACCACGACCTCCCAGCGGTGGCCGTGCAGGGCCTCGCAGCGCCCCTGATAGCCGCGCAGGTAGTGGGCGGCGTCAAAGTGGTCGCGCACATGGATGCGATACATCCTATTCTTCCACCAACAACCCGTTTCGTCGAACGACTTCCGCAAACCAGCGCCCGCTATCCTTGATCGTGCGGGCCTGGGTTTCGTAATCCACATAGACCAGGCCGAAGCGCATCCGGTAGCCGTAGGCCCATTCAAAGTTATCCAGGAGCGACCGGACGAAATAGCCCTGCACCGGAACGCCTTCGGAGATGGCCCGGTGGACCTGAATCAGGTGGTCGCGCAGGTAGGCGATGCGCTGGGGGTCGTGCACCCGGCCGTCCGGGCCGGGCACGTCCGGCAGAGGGAAGCCGTTCTCGGTGACCAGGATGCGGGCCGGCCGGTACTCGGAATGGACCCGCATGAGCACTTCGTACATCCCGACCGGGTAGATTTCCCACATCTCGGAGCGTGCGCTGCCTTCCACCTCGACTGCGGCGGCCTGGATGAAGGGTGTCCCGGAATCGTGGCGGGCGACCACCCGGGTGTAGTAGTTGATTCCCAGGAAGTCGATCGGCGCGGCGATGCGCTTCATATCCTCCGGTGTAGGCTTGAACAAGAGGCCGAAGACCTTCTGCAGGTCGGGGGGAAAGCGGCCGCGCAACACCGGGTCCAAAAACATCCGGTTGAGCAGGCCGTCGAGGCGCTTGGCCGCCTGCCGGTCCTTAGGGGAATCGGAGGCCGGGTAAACCGGGCTGAGGTTGAGGACGATGCCTACCTGGGCTGTGGGCGGCAGGGTGGCCCGTAGCGCCTCCACGGCCAGCCCGTGGGAGAGCATGATGTGGCGGTAGGCCCAGGCCGCGTCGAAGGGGCTTTTCTTTCCCGGGGCGTGCTCGCCGGTGAAATGGCCAAAGATCGAGGAGACGAACGGCTCATTATGGGTGATCCAGTAGGTCACCCGGTCGCCCAGCCGTTCGGCGACGATGCGGGCGTATTCGGCAAAGGCCTCGGCCGTCTCCCGCTTGGTCCAGCCGCCGCGGTCCTGGAGAGCCTGGGGCAGGTCCCAGTGGTACAGGGTGACCAAGGGCTCGATTCCGGCCTCGCGCAGCCCGTCCACCAGGCGGTCGTAAAAGTCCAGGCCGGCCGGGTTGACCTTCCCCGTGCCCTCGGGGAGGATGCGCGGCCAAGCGATGGAGAAGCGGTAGGCCGGCAGGCCCAGTTCCTGCATCAGACGGATGTCCTCCGGCCAGCGGTGGTAGTGGTCGGAGGCGACGTCGCCGGTCTGACCCTGCCAGACCTTGCCCGGCTGGCGGCAGAAGGTATCCCAGATGGAAGGGCCGCGGCCGTCCTCGTTTACGGCCCCTTCGATCTGGTAGGCCGAGGTGGCCGTGCCCCAGATAAAGCCCTCGGGAAAACGCAGAAACTCGGACATGATGCCTCCTTACCGTTACACGTTGGCACGAAGGCTGGGCGCTCCAATTCTTTCCACCTTTTCGGTGAAGTGGATGCCCAGGCGTTCCAGTTCGGCCAGCACCGGCTCGTAGAGTTCGGGTTGGGTGGGGATGAGGACCCCCGGGGTGCGGACCTGGCCCTCCAGAATCAGGCGGACGCCGATGGCGGCCGGCAGGCCGACGGTGCGGTTCATGCTGGTATCGCCGCCGGGGATGCCAAAGTCGATCATGGTGGAGGTGATCCGCTCCTGATGGTCGGGGTACTCGGCCAGGAACTGGTGCTGGAGGACGAGCATATCGCGTTCGCCGGGGGCGTACTGCATCCGGGCGAGCATGGTGGCCGTGAGGACGTCGAGGGGGGAGGTGCATCCGGCCGGCAGTTTCTCCTCGCTGAAGAGGCCCAGCCACTCCAGGTGGCCGAGGATAAAGTGCACCGGGGGCAGGCCCAGGAAGGCGGCCACGTCGGCCCGGGTGGCCCGGCCCTTCTTGCCGATGAGGGAAGCCGTGAACTCGGCATAGGTCAGGCCGTCCAGGTCGGTGCGCTCCGTCTCCTCCAGCAGGCCCAGGTCCACGATGGCCTTCATCGTGGGGCACCAGCCCTGGTAGCGCAACGTGCCGCGGAACATGGTCCGGGTATCGGCGATGCCGTAGAGGGAGGCGTAGGGGAGGCTATCGCGGTTCGGGTAGCCCTCGAAGGGGATGACCCGACCCTCCACCTCGATCGGCACGCTCCAGTAGTGCAGGAAGAGGTCCGGGCCGGGGATCTCGAAGCGTTCGCCGTCCCGGAGGTAGCGGGCGGGGTTCTTGCCGGCCAGGAGCACGCCGCGGGGGCTCCAGGAAAATTTATAGCCCAAGGGGTTATCGTTGGCCTCGGGAGCCGGCAGGCCGCCGCAGTAGGAGGTGAAGCGGGTGATGCGCCCTCCGGAGGCCTGGACGCGGTGGATGACCTTCATGGCCGTCATATGGTCGATGCCCGGGTCCACCCCGATCTCGTTCAGGAGGACCAGGCCCTTTTCCTTGGCCTCAGCATCCAGCGCCCGCATCTCATCTTTGACGTAAGAAGTCGTCACCATAGGCTTGCCCTGGCGCAGGCAGGAGCGGGCCACCCGGGGGTGGTAGATATAGGGCAGAAGGCTCACCGCCAGGTCGTGTTGGGCTACCAGTGCATCCAGGCGGGCGTCCCCCTCTTTTTCCAGATCGAAGGCGACGGCGCGTCCGTTGGGGTGTCCTTCCAGGACTTCCTGGGCCTTGCTCAGGGTGCGGCTGGCCACGGTGACCTGGTAGCCGTGCTTCAGGAGGTACTGCACGTGGGAATGGACCACCAGGCCGGCTCCAAAGACGATGACCTTTTTCACGATTTCCTCCTTTTCCTGGGAAACTAGGAAGGGCTTTCCGGGTGGAGAAACTTCTCCAGGTATTTGTAGTCGGGCGTAAGTTGCCCGTGGTAGACGATGACGGCGCGTTTGATCTCCGGGGGGAGGTCCAGTTCCTCAAAGGGCACGGAGTAGTCGGCGCCGGCGATGGCCGGGATAAAGGGCTCCAGAATCTCGCTAAAGTACTCGGAGGCCTCGCGGGGCAGTTCGCTGGGCAGGATGTCCACGGCCAGGATGACCGGGCCGTATCCGGCCACGCCCATGGAGATTGCCCCGGTCAGAGGGTTGTAGACATAAACGGGATCGTCCGGCTCGGTACAGCGGACGTTGCATTCGATAGAGCCCTCGACGTCGCAACTGACGTCGCCGATCACCCGGAGGCGGGGCGGCTGCGGCCGGCTGTAGAGTTCGCGCAGTTCGGCCTTGGTCACCAGGCGAGGGTAGCGGGCATCCCAGTAGTTGGCGTTCATGAGCACGGTCAGGTGGGGGAGATAGGAAGCGAAGGTGGAGTGGTACTTTTCCGGATGGTGGTAATAGTCCTGAAGGTCGAAGGGGGCCTGCGGGTCGTTAGGGGCGACGATGTGCTCCTCCTTGAAGGTGGTGCGGTAGAGGACGTGGGCGGAGGCGTGGGGATCGCCGGCCACGGAGGCGACCTCGGCCGGCGCAATTTCCACGGTGGGCAGGTCCCGGAGGATTTCCTGAATGCCCCGGCCGACGTTGCCGTAGCCGGCCACGCCGATGATCAGGGGCGTGACCTGCGGCGGCAGGCCCCGGGTGCGGACCTCCTCGCCGGCGGCCCGCACCTCGGCGCGGGCGGCCTCCAGGCGTTCGTAGGTGTAGGTGTGGCGGATGCGGGTGAAGGGGTTGGCGATGCCCTCCCACGCCAAACGCTGTCCCAGGGCCCACAGGCTTTCGATCATGCCCACGACGCCGGCGTGCCAGCCGAAGAAGATCAGGCGGCGTCCCCGTTCGTCGGTGACCTTCTCATAGTCGATCAGGTTGCAGCCCAGTTCCATCAGGCGCCGGAGCATGGGCATGTTGTAGGGCTGGCCCTTGATCACGTGGGCGAAAAAGATATAGGTTTTTCCCGGCTGCAGGAGATGGGGCGGAATCTCCTTGATGGCCAGGATCACCGGGGCGGGGGAAAGGTCCTCCTGGACGACGGCGCCGGCCCGAGTGAACTCCTCCTCTCGGAAGATACGTATGGAGGAGGGCTGGACCAGAAACTCGATCCCGTACTTCTCACGCAACTTCTGGATTTTCTCCGGGGTGATCGGCACGCGGCGTTCCCAGCGGCTTTTATCTTCGCGACGAATTCCTATCCTCATACCCATCGGCGGCTCCTGAAGTCCGGCGCAACTTGGCGCCACAAAAGGCAGGAAACCTCCGGTGGTTCCCTGCCGGCACGGGCGTCGGTTGGGATTATACAATAGGATGGGGTGGGGCGCAAATTCGCACGATTTGACATGTGGGGCCGGCTGTGGTATAATATTTGTGTATCCCGGCCACTCGATGTCCTGTGGAGTCTTTCGGCCGGAAAGCAGGCATCGTGGATACCTTTCCTGGAGGTGGCATGGGCAATCCTCTTCCCGGTATCGGTCTGGTTCCGTCCTGCCCCCGGCAGCGGCTTGACCGGGCTGCCCACCCTTAGGAGGCCGTCTTTCCCCGGCGTCAGCAGGCGGACCCTAGCGGTAGAAAGGGGTACCCATGAAGCGACTTTGGGCGCTTTTGGCTATGCTCTTTCTCCTCTCCGGCCTCCTCGGCCCCGCCGTCTCCGCTCAGGGGCCGGAGGCCCAGCCGCCGAAGCCCTCCGGGCCGGCCGCTACCGGCATCGCCCCCGCCGGCTCCCCTCCGGCCGTCGAGGCAGGTCCCACCGCCCTCTGGCCCGGCCCGGATGGCTTCCCCTATATCGGCAGCGAGGTCCCCTACTCCTGGATCGACATCAGCACCTCCGGGACCGTGATCCCGATCAGCGGCGACGATGCGACTTCCGGCGCGCTGCCGATGGGCTTCAACTTTCCTTTCTACGGCGTGAACTATAACACCTTCTACGTCCAGACCAACGGTACGATCGCCTTCGGCGCTTCGACCACCGCTTACTCCAACCAGTGCCCGCTGCCGAACGCTACCACCCCGAACAACATCATCGCCGTGGTCTGGGATGACCTGTACATGGATGCGGATGCCTGGGCCCGCTACCAGACCTTTTCCACCTGTCCGGTCGGCGATGCCGTGCAGTGCACCGTAGTCGCCTGGGGCAACATGGATACCCTGGGCGGCCTCACTGCCGGCACCTGGGAAGCGATCATGTACAGCAACGGCAAGGTCCGCATCCAGTTCTACGATGTCGGCGCGGCCGCCGGCAGTTCCTCCACCACCGGTATCGAGGGCAACAACGCCCCGGCCGACTATGGCCTGACTTACCGCTGTAACCAGGCGGGGTCGCTTGCCCCCAACACGGCTATCCAGTTTGCCCAGCCCACCGGGATCATTGTGAACCCTCCCTTCTCCCACAAGGAGGAGTGCTCCGGCGTCACCGTGCCGCACAGCTTTACCGTGTACAACTACACCGGTCAGGCCGACACCTTCAACATCACCTGCAGCGGCTACACCTGGCCGACCACCTGCCCGGCTACTGTGGGGCCGATCCCGCAGGGCGGCAGCGCACCGTTCAATGTCTCCGTGACGATCCCCGGAGATGTCTGCCCGGGTGCTACAGACACGGTGGAGATCCTGGTAGAGGCCCAGTCCTCGCCCTATAGCGCGACCGTCACCGCGGAGACGCAGCTTTCCCCCAATACGGAACCGACCTTCGAGCTCCGCGCCCCCTCGCCCAACGTCTCGATGGACGACGTGGTCTACTACTGGGATGCCGGCGTCGGCCCGCGGGTCTACCGCATCGGCGGCTACGGGGCCAACGGCACGGTGAACATCTACAACCCGGCCACCAACCTCTGGACTACCGGCGCGACCGAACCCACCCCCTATATCCAGTACACCGTGGACGGCTGCCTGGGCATCTACGGCGGCAACGACCAGATCATCATCTTCAACGACACCACCTCGGGCGCGACCGTCTGGAAGCGCTACAACCTGGACACCAACTCCTGGTCCACCGCCCCGGTGCCCTCCGGTTTCCCCTCGAACGGCCTCTGGGCCACCGACGTCGCCGCGGGCCTGCACCATGGGCAGAACGTCTGCTACATCTCCGGCGGGGCCACCACCCCGGGCGGCGGGAACACGAACACCCTCTACCGCTATGACCCGGCGGCGCACACCGTCCAGAACCTGGGCAACTTTACGCTCCACCCGGCCGGCTTTGACTTCCACTCCTCCTGGTACATCCCGCCGGGCGTCCTTCCGGGCCTGCCCTCGGGCGGCGTCTGCGTGGGCGGCGGCGTGGACTCGTCCTCGGTCGTCTTTGCCGATACCCAGTGTTACAACTTTGCCAACAACTCCTTCAACGCTCCCAACGCCGATCTGGGGCAGTTGCCTGTGGCCCACTGGGGCGGGGCCGACTTTGAGCTGGATCCGCCCGGCCCGGACTTTCAGTTGTGGATCGTCAACGGTGTGGATGCCGGCTTTGCCCTCTGGCCGCACTCGATGTACTACAGCGCCCTGGACGGGGCCTGGCAT
>JBMFNL010000073.1:0-13218 GCA_049970175.1 Chloroflexia bacterium | reverse complement strand
CCGAGCGCCCCCATCCGTGTATCCGTGCCCCATCCGTGTCGTGCGCCTTCCCGGCCGGCGGGCCGGGCCGGGTGTTCCCCCTCGCCCTCTGGGAGAGGGGGACAGGGGGTGAGGGTGGCCCCGGCCTATACCCCCCGGGGGTATAGGCGGCGGGTCGCCGGCCGGCCCGACCGCCTCCCGCCCCGCCCGTCTCGGGAAGCCGGCCTCTTACGGGGGGCTCCGCCCCCGACACCCCCGCCGGGGGGCGCTGCGTGCCCCCCGGAGCCCCCCGCAGAAAAGCGCTGCCGCCGGGGCCAAACGATCCCTGTGTTTCGGCCGACCGCCGTGGGCATTCGAGTTGGTACACCGGCCAACGTGGAACGATCAACGCTTCGTGCGCCTTCCCGGCCGGCTGGCGGGCCGGGTGTTCCCCCTCGCCCTGAGGGGGACAGGGGGTGAGGGCGTTTCCCTATACCCCCCGGGGGTATGGGAGATGGGGTTGCCGGCCGGCCCTCCCTGCGCCACCGGCCGCACCGCCACCGGCATCCCCCCGAAGACATACGTCTTGCGCACCCGCGCCGTAAGGCGCGTCTGCGCATCGGGCACATCCGGCCACTCCTCCCCATTCCCCGCCCGGTCGTGCCCCCGGCTGCGGAAGGCATAACTGTGGCCCAGCATCCCCACGTACACCCCCGAAGTCTCGGTCGTCCCCAGAAGCCGGTCCTGCCAGGCTTCCCCGTCCACCTGCACCTGAACGTCGTAGGAAGCCAGGCCGGAGGTGGCGTCCTCGCCGCTCCATTCTACCAAAATTTGCGGGTCCGTGCTCAACGGCGGAAGGAAAGCGTCACAGGTTGGGGACATCCTGTACCTCATCTTGCGGGTTGACCCCATTCCATTGTGGGCAGCGACCGGCCCCGTTTTTGGGCCTTTTACGGAGGCCCCAGGCACATTTTCGGCATCTTTTTCTACACGCGGATGTCCCCAACGTGATACGCTCACACGGGAGGCTCGTGCTACATCCCCGGACGGTAATCTCCAGGTCACCACTTCCGTTTCCCCAAGGTAGACTGGAAGGGACCACTCCATCCTCGTCATCCACCGTCGCCGCGTCGTCGCCGTTGGCATAGGTGCTCGAGGCATAGGTGGTCTCGACATCGCAGTTGTTGCCCAGCCGCATGCCCCGGGGAATGTGGTAGGCGCTCAGCACGCCCGTGCCGTAGATGCTAACGGGCAGGTCGCCGTACTCCCGCTGGACCGAGTCGGCCTCGAAAAAGTCCAGGCTCACGTCCAGGCTCTGGTCGGTGCCCGAGGCCGTGTTATTGATCTCCAGGATGATGGCCCCCACATCGGTGAAATCGGCCCCGTCGCCGCCAACGGCGGTAAAGGCGCCAAAGGGGATAAAGACGTCCTCGTGCGTACCTGGGTTGATGCCGGACAGGATCTGAGAATAGACCGAGTAATCCGTCGAGGGGTTGTACTCATAGACGGTGATCTTGAACAGCCCCTTCACATCCTGGCCGATGATCAGGAAGTGAAAGCCGGAGTTGACGCCCCCATCGGTCAGGTCCACCCCGCCCAGCCCATCCGGGTCCAGGGTGGTGGGATCGTTATCGGGACCATCCCAGGTGATTTGCAGGGTGCTCCGGTTGGAACCGCTGTTGGATAGAACCAGGTAGTTGGTGTTGTTGTAATCGATTTCCAACTGGGTGCTGCTGTCGCCCGAGGAGTAGGTCAGGTAGATGTCGCGTTCTCCCCCGATGGCCGCCGTCGTGGAGATGCACCTGCGGTAGGCGTGGTGCTGCTGACTATGATCCGTTGTTCACCGGAGTTGAAACTGTCCACGTTGACGGTGGCGGCGTAGACGATGCCGAATAAGAGGGCGGCCAAGGCCAGGCAAAGGGGTGCGATCCAGAAGGCCCGCCGTCCCGGCCGATTTTCGTTTCCGGCGCCCATGATGACCTCCTTGTAGAGCCTAACCTCCCACCGCATTGGGCCGAGTCCGGCCGATAACGGCGGGCGGATTCCGGTTGGTATTTTCATAATAACACATGGCAAGAGGTCAACTCCCGTTTTCTGACATCCGCTCATAACTCGTTCTGGCACGAATGTAGGTTGAGTAGCGCGTAGTGCGTATCGAAACCTGGCGGCCCGAAACGCTGTTAAGATGGCGGGGGACGGCCGTCGCGGAGGCGATTTTGGGCCCGTCGCGGCCGGTCGGGGGCCGCCGTAAGGGCCTAGGTGGGATGTATGAGCGGATGTCAGTTATGGAAAATTGACCGGAGGAGGGCAGTATGATAGAATAAAGTTGCAGGCCGCCTTGGCGGCCGTGGCCGGAACGGAATGAGGTTGCCTATGCTCTCTGCGCGTACTCCGATCATTGCCGGCAACTGGAAGTGCCACAAGACGGTGGAAGAGGCCCGGGCGCTGGCCGAAGGTGTGCTCCGGGAGGTGGAAGGGGTCGTCGGGGTGGAGGTGGTGCTCTGTCCGCCGGCGATTTCTCTTACTACGGTGCGGGAATGCCTGGAAGGACACCCCTTACACTTGGGTGCACAGAACCTGTATCCAACCGAGGGGGCCTACACCGGAGAGGTGGCCGCTCGGATGCTTGCCGGCCTGTGCCGCTACGTCATCCTGGGGCACTCGGAACGGCGGCACCTCTTTGGGGAGGACGATGCCCTGATCCACGCCAAGGTGGAGGCAGCCCTGGCCCACGGTTTGGCCCCGATCCTCTGTGTGGGGGAGACGCTGGAGGAAAACGAACGCGGCCGCACCGAGGAGGTGGTCTCCCGGCAGGTGCGGGCGGCCCTGGAGGGGGTGGACGGCCGGCGCTTTACGGAACTGGGCGGCGTCGTGGCCTATGAGCCGGTGTGGGCCATCGGCACCGGCCAGCCCTGCTACGGCCCCACGGCCAATGCGATCATCGGGATGATTCGTCGTTTGCTGGGGGAAATGTACGGGGCCGAGGTGGCGTCCGCCATACGCATCCAGTACGGCGGCAGCGTCAACGCTGCCAACATCGCCGAGTTTATGGAGCAGCCGGAGATCGACGGGGCCCTGGTCGGCGGGGCCAGCCTGAAGGTGGAAGAGTTCGCCTCCATCGTGCGCCAGACCGCCCGGTTGCGGGCCGCTCCCCCGGAGTAGCCGAACTCAGTCCCCCTCCTCCTCAAACGCCTTCCTCAGCCGGGCATAGGTCTCCGAAAGGAGTTCGGGAATCAGTTTCGTCCCGGCGATGAGCGGCATAAAGTTGGTGTCCCCCCGCCAGCGCGGCACGATGTGCAGGTGCAGGTGGTCGGCAATGCCGGCCCCGGCGACGCGGCCCAGGTTCATGCCGATGTTGAAACCGTGCGGGGCCAGGGCCCGGCGCAGGGCACGGAGGCACTTTTGCGTCAGCGTCATAAGTTCTGCAGCGGTTTCCGCATCCAGAGCCGTGAGGTCGGCCACGTGGGCATAGGGGGCGACCATCAGGTGGCCGGTGTTGTAGGGGTAGAGGTTGAGCAGGGCGTAGCACCGCGCTCCGCGATGGACCAGGAGGTTCTTTGCATCGTCCGTCTCGGCCGGCACCCGGCAGAGGACGCAGCCCTTTTCCTTCTCGCCGGCCACATAGGCCATGCGCCAGGGAGTCCACTTCAACCTCATCGGCTTCCTCCGCTTTCGTGCTGGGGCCCGGGGCGAAGGGCCGGCCGCCAGATTCGCTCCCGCAACCTTTGCCCGTAGCGGGCCTCGGCCCGGACGACCATCTCTTCGGCCAGGGCATTGTGCCGGGCAATCAGGGCCGGCAGGTCCAGGCCGGGAATTTCCCCGTTCCAGACCCGGATTCTCCCCTGCACCATCGCCAGGTCCACCTGCACCGGGCTGCACAGAACCAGGGCCGACACGGGGTCGTGCTGGGCCCCGGCGTACTCCAGCCGTTCCCGCCGCACGCCGATCAGGTCGGCCGCCCGGCCCGGCGACAGCGCCCCGATGTCATCGCGCCCGAGGATGCGCGCTCCTCCTAACGTGGCCATCTCCAGCGCCTGGCTGGCCGAAAGCGCCTCCGCCCCATAGCGCACCCGCTGCAGGAGGAGGGTCTGCCGGGCTTCGGCCAGCATGTGGGAGGAGTCGTTGCTGGCGCTTCCGTCCACGGCCAATCCGACCGGAACTCCCGCCTCCAGCATCGGCACGATGGGAGCGATGCCCGAGCCCAGGCGCATGTTCGAGGTGGGGCAGTGGGCCACCCCGCTCCCGGTCTCGGCCAGGCGGGCGATTTCTTCCCGGTTCACGTGGACGACGTGGGCAAACCACACATCCGGGCCGAGCCAGCCGAGTTCCTCCATCAGCGCCAGGGGGCGCCGGCCGTACACCTCCAGACAGTAGCGTTCCTCATCCTGCGTCTCGGCCAGGTGCGTGTGCAGCCGCACGCCCTCTTTCCGGCCCAGGTCGCGCATCTCCTCCATCGCCCGCCGGCTGACGGAGAAGGGGGAACAGGGGGAAAGGTCAATGCGCACCATGGCATAGGGCCGGGGGTCGTGATAGGTGCGAATCAGACGCTCACAATCGGCCAGGATGGTCTCTTCGTCCTGGACGACCTCGTCGGGCGGGAGGCCGCCCTCCTCCTGTCCCCGGGACATGCTGCCCCGGCCGGCGTGGAAGCGGATGCCCAGTTCGCGGGCGGCGGCGATTTCCGCATCGATGGACACGTTGCTCCCGCGAGGAAAAACGTAAAAAAGATCGCTCGTGGTGGTGCAGCCGCTCAGCAGGAGTTCGGCCAGCCCGACCTTGGCGCTCACATAGACCGCCTCGGCAGTCAGTTCGCCCCAGACGCGGTACAGGCGGATCAGCCAGTCAAAGAGTTCGACATCCTGGACGGCCGGGAGGGCGCGGGTGAGGGTCTGGTAGAGGTGGTGGTGGGTGTTGACCAGGCCGGGTAGGACCACCATGCCCCGGGCCTCCACCACCTGGTCGGCCTGGTCGGGGAGTTCGGCCGTCGGGCCCACCTGACGGATGATGCCGTCCTCGATGACCAGGCCGCCGTCGGGGAGGATGGGGCGACCTTCGTCCATCGTAACCAAAAGGTCGGCGTGTCGCAGAAGGAGAGTAGGCATTGGAACCTCCTGAGTTGCCTCGGTTGCGCGGATAGTATATCACAGGTTCGGCGGAAGGCCAAAGCATTTGCCGAATTTCCGGGGACATGATATACTGCCCCCGGCGGTTCTGTTCGTTGAGGATGGCCTATGCCCACGGAACGGCTCTATTACGACGACCCCTTTCTCCTTTCCTTCACCGCCCGCGTGGTGGAGCGCCGCGTCTTCGAGGGCCGGCCGGCCCTCCTCCTCGACCGCACGGCCTTTTACCCCGCCTCCGGCGGCCAGCCGCACGACCGGGGCACCCTGAACGGCATTCCGGTGTGGGAGGTGCGCGAGGAAGAGGGAGAAATTCTCCACATTCTGGGGGAAGATCCGGCCGGCGATGTCGTCCAGGGGCAAGTGGAGTGGGAGCGACGCTTCGACCATATGCAACAGCATACCGGGCAGCACATCCTCTCCCAGGCTCTGGAACGAAGGGGGGCGGCCACTTCTTCGTTTCATATCGGGGAGGAAGTCTCCACCATTGACCTGGATCGGGCCTCCTTTTCTCCCGAGGAACTGGCGCAGGCGGAGGACGAGGCCAACGCCATCGTCTTTGAGGACCGGCCGGTGCGCACCTATTTTGTCACGCCGGAGGAACTGGCCGGCTTGCCCCTGCGCAAGAGTCCGGCCGGATACGAGCGCGTGCGCATCGTCGAGGTGGAGAGGTACGATTGGTCTCCCTGCGGCGGCACGCACTGCACCCGCACCGGGCAGGTCGGCCCGATTCGCATCGTCCACAGCGAACGGCGCGGCGCGGAGACGCGGGTCACCTTCCTCTGCGGCTGGCGGGCGCTGCGCGACGCCCGATGGAAACATCACCTGCTCACCCAACTGGGCCTGGCCCTGACTGTGGGAATCCCCCATCTCCCTGCGGCCGTGGCGAAACTTTCCGCCGAGGCTGAGGAGGCGCGCAAGGCGATGGAGGAGATGCGGCGGGTGCTCCTCCGTTACGAGGCCCGGGAACGCTACGCGCAGGCCGAAGCGGTCGGTCCGGCGCGGGTGGTGCGGGCCGTCTTCCCCGGGCGGCCGCTGGAAGAGGTGCGCCTGCTGGCCCGGGAGATCGCCGCGCTGCCCGGCGGGGTGGCCCTGTTGGGCATTGCCGGGGATGAGGGCCGGCTCTGCTTTGCCCGGGCCGAGGGGCTGCCCTGGGATATGGGCGTGCTGGTGCGTGAGGCGGCCGCCATCCTTGGAGGACGCGGCGGCGGCCGGCCGCACGATGCCCAGGGTGGGGGACCGGAGGTCGGCCGGCTGGAGGAGGCCCTGGAGCGAGCGATGGCACGCCTCCGGGCCTGGGAAGGGGAACGTCATGACCTCTGATGTGCTCCTCAACATCGCCTGGATGGTCGCCATGTCCCTCCTGGGGCTGGCGTTGCCGGTGGGCGTGGGGATGATGGCCGGCCGGGAGAGACCGGGCTCGGGACGGCTGCTTCTGGCCGGCCTGCTGGCCCTCCTGGTCTCCTGGGCCTGCGGCTTTTCGCTACAGTATGGCGCCATCCATATTCCCCAACTCGGTGAAGTCCCCCGGGCGGCCTGGCAATGGCTGCCCTTCGGTGAGGGGTCGGGACTGCTGGGCTGGGGAGGGCCGGGCCTGCCGGTGGAAGCAGGACGGCCGGCCCTGTTTCTTTTCCAGGCGGTCGGGGCGGCCACAGTGGTCGTGCTGGCGCTGGCCCCGCTGGAGCATCGAATCCCCGGTCCGGCCCTGGTCGGGATGGCCGTCCTGATCGGCGGGGTGCTGTATCCCCTCCTCGGCCACTGGGTCTGGGGAGGAGGATGGCTGGCCTCCGTCGGCCGGACGGCCTATATGGGCCACGGCTTTGTGGATTACGGCGGGGCCGGGGCACACTATGCCCTGGGCGGGCTGCTGGCGCTGGCCGGCCTGCTGGCTAGGCGGGCCGAGGAACGCCTCC
Source organism: Chloroflexia bacterium (assembly GCA_049970175.1). Lineage (GTDB taxonomy): Bacteria > Chloroflexota > Chloroflexia > DTKN01 > DTKN01 > JASFBA01. Next base: position 6,227 of record JBMFNL010000073.1, on the reverse strand, counting down.
CGGAGGAGACGGACGAACTTGCCCTGCCTGCGCTCCGGTTGCGCTCCCGTCGCCAACGGTATGTGGAAGCCCGGCAGGTAGCGGAGGCCGTGCTACGGCAGAGGGGGAAAGCCCCCGATTCGGCCGATCCGGGGCCGTATCTCGGAGGGATTCTGGCCCTGCTGGGGCTGACCGCTCTGAACCTGGCGGCGGCCTGGGAGGTTGTGCCCCGGCTGGCGCTGGTAGCGGCGAACACCTGGCTGGGTGCGGCGGCCGGTGGACTTACGGCGGCCGTCTATATGGCCTTTACCACCACTCGCTTCCATCCGGTCATGCTGGCCCGGGGGCTGGTGGCCGGAGCGGTGGCCGGGGCCGGCCTGGCTCCTTTCGCCTCGCCGGTGGCCCTGCTGGTGGTCGGGGCCGGAGCCGGGCTGATCGCCTGCCTGGGGAGTTATCTCCTGACCCAGGTCTGGCATCTGCCGGACGCCTCCGGAATCGTGCCGGCCTTTGGCCTCGCCGGGCTGTGGGGAGTGCTGGCGGTGGGCCTCTTTGCCGACGGCACCTTTGGCCGGGGATTGAACGGGGTGGGGGCCGGCCTCTACCTAGGGGTGGTCGGACAGGGCGTGAGCGGCATCCTCCTCCTCTCGCCGGGCATGCGGCCCGACTTTGGGCAACTGACGGCCCAACTTCTCGGCCTGGTCGTCATCGCCGGCTGGGCCCTGGGGCCGGGATGGCTCTTCTTCCGGCTGGGGGCCGGGCGGCTTCCGGAACGGTCCCGTTGATCGCGAATCTTGCAGGAGGCGGCTTCGCCCCCAGATACTTCTCCAGTATCTGCCCCAATTCCGCCCCATCTTCCGGTTGCCGCCGCCGAACCGACTGTTTCAACCGGTCCAGGTCCGCTTACCGCCTGCTCCGGGGGCACCCCAGGCGCTCGCATTGCGCGGGCTTGACAAAAACAATGTTGCAGTATAATATCAATACCGATGCATAGTGACGTGCGGTAAGGTCTCCTGCACGTTACCAGGAAAGCCGCCAGCGTGGGCCAGAGGGGATGGATCATGCTCTCGGGCGGGCGACCCTCGTTGCCGGTGCCTCGGGTTCTTCGAGTTGCGAAAACGACAGGAGGACAAAATGGTGTGGAACATTCAGGTGCAGTCGGTTGAGGTGGCCGGTGGTACGGCCTTGGGCGTGCGCATCGGGAATCCCCAGAATCCCGAGAAAGCGACCATCCTTGTCCTGATCGGGAAGAAGGGGTTGCTGGTGTGCCGAAACTTTGACATCGCGGCCCTGGAGCAGCGAGGGGTGGTGGCCGCCCGGGTGCAGGGAATCTCCTCGTTTGGGGAGGCCTTGGCCACGCCCATCGAGTCCTGTACGGCCCAGGCCAGACATCTGGGCGTGACGGAAGGAATGAAAGGAGAGGATGCCCTGGCGAAATTCCTGTAGATCGGCAGCGCTGACTGAACGGGTGACACGCGACTTTCTGAGGGGGAGGTCAGGTATGGCTACTGAAAAGGTCCCATGGTATCGGGCTCAAGTGGTCACGCTGATTCTGGTGATCATCGCGGCCGGGATCGTGCTCTGGGCGGCGTTGACCGGCCAGACGGCCGCGGGCCAGCCCACGATCGGTATCGGCAAGGCCATCATCCTGCTGGTCGTCGGCGTGCTCGCCGGCCTCCTGGGCGGGTTGATCGGCACCGGTGGATGCAGCGTGATGCTCCCGATCATCCACTTCTGGATGGGGTTCTCCACCCCGCTGGCCGTGGGAACGGTCCTCTTCGCGGTCATGTTCACGGCCGTCTCGGGCGCGTGGGGACACCTGGTTCGGCGGAATCTGGACCGGCGGGCCGTGGCCTGGCTGGGCGGCGGAGGACTCCTGGGCGTCCTGCTGGGCTCCTGGCTCTTTACCCTCATCAGTTCCCAAGCGCAACTGCTGGGGCTGGTCCTGGGCCTTCTCTTCCTCTGGCCGGCCGTCCGCATGATCTGGGAGGGCATCCAGGGCTTTACCGGCAAGGGGCCGGCGAAAAAGGAGGACAATACCATCCCCCGTACCGGGTGGGGCATGGCGCTCTTTGGCTTCCTGGTCGGGATGACGACGGGCATCGCCGGCCTGGGCGGCGGCTATGCCCTGGTGCCGGGGCTGATCTACCTCTTCTCCGCTCCCGTCTACATCACCATGGGCACATCGCTGGCGGTGATGGTCCCCCTGAGCCTGGTGGGCGGCTTGATCAAGACAGCCCAGGGCTTCGTGGTGTTGGCAGCGGGAGGGCTGCTGGGCGGCGGGGCGACGATCGGCGCCCAGCTCGGCGCAGCCGTGATCAAGCGCTTCCGGCCCCATACGCTCAAGTTCATCTTTGGCCTCTACTTCCTGTACGTCTCGCTCAAGTTCGTCCTGGGCTACTTGGGCGTTCAGATCTGGTAGTACGCTCGGTCAGCGGAGGACCGGGCTTTCCGTCGACGGAAGAAGCAGGGCAACGCCGGGGCAATCTGGCCGAGCGACAGGCGTTCCGGGCACGATAGCGTAGTACTTACGGAGGCTGGAAATGGCAAGAGAAGAGCTGTGGCATGGTATCCCTCGCCAGGACATCCCGTGGTATCCAACCGTCGATGCCGATACGTGCATCGGCTGCACGCTGTGCTTCGCCACCTGCGGGCGCGGTGTGTTCGACATGCAGGACAACAAGGCGGTGGTGATCAACCCGCTGAACTGCATGGTCGGGTGCAGCACCTGCGGCACCGTCTGCCCGGTGCAGGCCATCCATTTCCCCAATCGCGACCTGATCTGGAAACTGGAACGCGAACACAAGATCTTCAAGGTCGTCCGCCAGGAATCGGCGGAGAAAAAGGCCAGGCTGGAGGCGGTCCGGGCGCGCGCGGCGGCGGAAGACGCCGTGGCCAGGATGACGACGCGGGCGCGCATGGAGATCGCCGGCGAGTTCGGCGAGAAACGCTGCCTGAACCAACTGGAAGAACTGGTGCAGGATCGCCCCTTCGATTTCGTCAACCTGCGCCTAGAGGTGCCCACAATCCAGGGCATGAAGACTAAGACGCCCTCCTTTATGACCTTTGAGATTACCTCGACCGAACAGGAAGACATCGCGGACTTTTTGGGCGAGGTGCGCGACCTCGTCCGCCGTAACGGGTGGGTCCTGGTGAGCGAACAGCGCCTTTAGGCGAGGCTGCCCACGCGACACCGCGGTAGGTAGGCCGGGAGGTTGGTAAGATGGGCGAAAAGAACGCCGGATTGCCGCCGGTGGGGCTTTTTGCCTGCTTCAGCGGCGGGTCCAACAGCGGGTCGCTGGCCGGGCTGGCCGCCTTGGAGGCGGTCAGAGTCCTGGGCAGCGACCGGGTGGGCATCTGTTCCCTGCCGGCCATCCTGAACCAGGTCCCCCGGCAGTCTGCCCTGGTGCACAAGATCGGCCGCATCGTCGTGGTGGACGGCTGCCACAATGCCTGCGCCCGGCAATTGCTGGCCGGCGTCGGCATCCAACCGGACGCTTACCTGAACTTGGAGGAAGACCTGGGGATCGCCAAGAAGGGCCCTTTCACGAGCCTCGATTTCACGGACCAGGAAGTCCGGGCCGTGGCCGAGGCGTTGATCGCGCTTCTGGAAGCCGGTAAAGGAAAAGGTGAACCCGGCACCTCAGGATAGGAGAAAGTCGCATGGCCGTTTGTTGGGTCAAAGCAGGCGAATGCGGACAGGAGACGAGCATCGCTGCCCGCAAGGTCGACCCCACGCACGTGGTCCTGGAGATCACCACCACCTGCGAGCATGTGCAGGCCCTGGCCGGCGCGCTGGGCGAGGTGGACGTGGGGCACGACATGTCCTGTCCCTTGTGCGAAACGCGGGTCTATACCCTGGCGACGGAGCATGTCTGCCGCAACAGCTGTGTCGTGCCGGCTGCCATCCTGAAAGCGGTTGAGGTCGCCGCCGGCATCTTTTTGCCGGGCAACTGCCACATCGAGTTTGTGGAGGGGGCGATCTGAGGCATGGGTAGCACAAAGGCGAGGAGGACTGCGGCGATGATGGCCGCTGTTTCCGAAGACAGCGTGGTCATCAGCCAGCACTTCGCTCCGTTCTACGACCCCGTCACGGTGGAGGACGGCCAGATCGTAAGCCGTGAGATGCGCGGAAAGATGGGCCGCGCCCAGTTTGCCGCCGAACCGCGCGCATGGCGCAGGCCGGCATCCGCCCGGTCGTGACCGAGATCGCCAACATCGAGGAAGATGACCTGGGTATGCTCCATCCATCAACACGCCCGGCCGCCCACGCGCGCTTGACAGGTAGCCGTCGTGTAGTATAATATCAACGCAAATGCATAGTCCGGCCAGGGCCGGCGCGTAGGGTAGCTTGCCAAGGCGAGGGCAAGATGGTATCGGGGTGCGGCCGTGTCTGCTGACCGAACCAGAAAGGAACGGGCCATGAACCACCGCTTTGCGCTGTTTGGGGGCGCTGCGCTGTTGTTGCTCGCGCTCGCCCTGCCCCTGGCGCTGCGCCCCCCGCTCTCGCAAGCCCAGGAGACGCCGACGACCTACCCGACGCGGACGCCCAAGGCCTGCCATATTTGCGACGAGGAAGAGGTTGCGTTGACTACCCGCTTGGCGGCCACGCCAACCCTGCCCGCGGTAACGTCCCCGGCGCAGTTCGGCGAAGCGGTCGTGCACGCGCTTCTGTTCTGGATGGATACCTGCCCGCACTGCCACGAGGTGATCGAGAACATCCTGGCCCCATTGCAGGCGCGGTACGGCCTTCGGCTGGACATCCGGCTGGTGGAAATCAAAACCCAGGAACAGTTCCAGCAACTTCTCCCGGTGGCCTCCTGCTATGGCATTCCCCAGGAGTACTTTGGCGTGCCCTTTTTGGTGATCGGCGAGCACGGCCTGCTGGGCTCGGGACAGATCGCCGCCGAACTGCCCGGCCTGATCGAAGACTACCTGGCAGCCGGCGGGGTGGGGTTGCCGGACAGTCCCTGCCTGCAAAAGGCCTTGCAGGCCGCGAACATTGACCTCTGCCAGCCGGGGGAAGAAAACTGCACCGCGGTGGCGCCGACCGCCGTGCCCCCGCCCAGCGGATTGGCCCTGGCCGTCGCCGTACTGGTGGGGATGATCGGCGCGCTGGTCCTGGGCGGGGTGCTGGCCGCGCGCGCTTGGCAGGTCGCTCGCCCCCGTCCGGCGGCCCGCCATCCCCGCCGGCCTGCCCCTCTCCCCTGGACAGCGTGGCTCTTTCCCTTCCTAACCCTGGGGGGGCTGGCCGTGGCCGGCTATCTGGCCTATGTCGAGATGCGCGGCGTCCCGGCCGTCTGCGGCCCGGTCGGCGATTGCAACGCCGTGCAGCAAAGCGATTACGCCCTGCTCCTGGGCTTTCTCCCGGTGGGGCTGCTGGGCGTGCTGGGCTACATCGCCATCCTGGCCGCCTGGCTGTGGGGACGCTTCGGCCGGGGCCGTCTGGCCCGTTGGGCCCAGGCGGCGCTGCTCGGGTTGACCCTCTTTGGCACCCTCTTTTCGCTCTACCTGACCTGCCTGGAGATTTTCGTCATCCGTGCGATCTGTTCCTGGTGCCTGACCTCGGCGGCCATCATGACGGTGTTGTTCTTGCTGTCCACCCGTCCGGCCGTGCGCGCGCTGCGGGTAGAAGGCCGATAAGCAAGAAAAAGCGCCGCTGGGGCGCGGACATCCGCCCGGCTCCTTCGCAGGAATGCCAGCTCCGACACCCAAGGCCAAACGCCTCCTGACCGAGGCCGCCGGGAACTCAAGACTGCCCGCACCCTGCGGGCTCACCGACACCCAAGGCCAAACGCCTCCTGACCGAGGCCGAGCGCCGCCGGGAGCAGCGCAAACTCCGGCTGCGGATTGCCGTCGTGGCGTTCAACGGGCTGGGAGACGCCGTTGCTGCGGCTGTCGAGCCGCCGGCTGCTACCGGAATCTGGGACAAGGGGGGCGGCCAGCCGGATCCAGGGCCGGCGTGAGGTTTCGGTCGGTTTCCGAAGGCACGGCCTCCGACGGCCAGCCCATGCTGCCATGATGGACGTCATGCGGCGTTGCCCCGTGCCGTAGTGCCGTAGGCTGTGTTCGGCCGGCCGGCAACCCCATCTCCCATACCCCCGGGGGCATAGGGAAACGCCCTCACCCCCTGTCCCCCTCAGGGCGAGGGGGAACACCCGGCCCGCCAGCCGGCCGGGAAGGCGCACGAAGCGTTGATCGTTCCACGTTGGCCGGTGTACCAACTCGAATGCCCACGGCGGTCGGCCGAA
>JBMFNL010000072.1:0-13265 GCA_049970175.1 Chloroflexia bacterium | reverse complement strand
ATGCCGCTGGGGGAACGGGCCGGCCGGGAGTTCACCATCGTCGGCGAGGAGGAGCCATGAAAGGCGAAGGACAAAGGACGGAGGACGACGAAGTATACCGAGGGGTCATTCCCCCGACTCCCGGAACATGGGCAGGGTAAAGGTGAAGGTGCTGCCCTCGCCCGGGGCGCTTCGCACCTCGATCTGCCCTCCATGGGCCTCGACCAGCCCCTTGACGATGTACAGGCCCAACCCGGTGCCGCTGACCCGGCCCAGGCCAGGCGTCTCCAGCCGGCGGTAACGCTGGAAAATTTCGCCGACGTATCGAGGGTCGATTCCCACCCCGGTATCGGAGACGCTGACTTCCAGCATATGCGGTTGCCGGGTGCTTACGCCGGCCTCTACCCAGACCGAGCCTCCGGACGGGGTGAACTTGATGGCGTTGGAGAGCAGATTGGTCAGGATGCGCTCCACCATCACCGGGTCGGCCCAGGCCGAGGGCAGGTCGGGTGGGAGGCGTGAGGCCAGGGAGATCTCCTTCTCCATCGCCGCCGGCCGAAGCATCGCCAGCACCTGGGCCACGATGCCCTCCAGGTGCACTTCCGCCCAGCGCGGCAGGACCTGGCCCTCCTCCAGCCGGGCGGCCTCCAGGATGTTGTTCACCAGGCTCAGGATGCGTTCCCCGCCGGCCCGGATGTCCCCCAGGTACTCCCTCTGGGCCGGAGTGAGCGGACCGGCCTGTTCCCGCAAGAGGAAATCGGCAAAACCGAGGATGGCCGTCAGGGGGGCGCGCATCTCGTGGTTGATGGCGGAGAGAAAGTCGTTGCGCAGGCGATCGGTCTGACGCAGTTGCTCTACCGTTTCCCGCAGTTCGGCGTAAAGATAAGCCCGCTCGAGTGCCCCGCCGATCTGCATCCCGACGGCCTGGAGGGTGGCCAGGTCGCTTTCATCGAACTCTCCCGGCCGACTGCCCTGCACGTCCAGAACGCCCACCACCCGGTTCTTGGCCCGCAGCGGCACGGCCATCTCGGCCCGCACCTCCGGGGAGTAGAAGGCGGCCGGAAAACGGGCATCCGCCGTAACGTCCGGGACCAGGATGGGCACCCCTTTTCGGGCCACCCAGGGGAGGATGCCGGGACTTTCCAACGGCACGGTGGTTCGGGAAAGGCCGGCGCCGGCCACCAGGGGGCCGCGAGCCGTGAGGATGACCAGTTCATCTTCCTCCACCAGAGCCAGGCTGGTCTGCAGGGGTTGCAGGGCCTCGTGCAGGCAACGGGTCGCTTCCTCCAGCAGGAGATGGGCTTCCATCATGCCGACAACGCGTTGACCGATACGGTGGAGCAGGTCCAGTTGCTCGGCCCGCCGACGTTCCTGCTCGTAGAAGCGGGCCCGTTCGAGGGCCAGGGACAACTGGCCGGCGAAGGTGAAGGCGGCCGTGGCCTCTTCCCGGCCGTAGGTATGGGGTTCGGAGGCCCCGATGAGGAGCAGGCCGAAGAGTTCCTCCTTCGCCAGGAAGGGCACCCCGATCCAGGAGCGCAAATCCTCCGCCCCCGGCCAGGGTTTCCAGGAAGGCTCCTGGCGGGTGTCGGGCACCAGGATGGAGCGCCGCTCGACGTAGATGCGCGCCGGAAGCGTCCCCGGCGTCAACCAGACCGAGGGGGGCGGCTCCGCACCCCCCCGCACCCGCACCCGATCGACCCGACCCTCGCGCAGGAGGACCAGAAAAGCGGCCCGGTAGGGCAGGAGTTGCTCCAGGCAGGATAATGCCTGGTTCAACAGTTCGTCCACGTCCAGTGTGGAGCCCAAGACCCAGGCGATGCGCCGCATGGCTTCGGCCAGACGGCGTTGCTCCTGCTCCCGGCTGTAGCGTTGGGCGTTCTCCAGGGCGATGGCCAGTTGATGGGCCATGGCGGAGAGGAGGCGCAATTCGTTTTCCCCAAAGGCGTTCGGTCGGACGCTTTCCACATCGATGACGGCGATGACACGTTCTCCGGATTTGACCGGGACGCAGATCTCCGAGCGGATGCCGGGGACGGCATCGTAGTAATGGCCGTTGCTCTGCACATCGGCGCAGACATAGGGCTCGCCGGTCTGGGCCACCCAGCCGGTGATGCCCTCGCCGATGGGGATGGTAAAGCCGTGCAGTTCCTCCGGAACCCCCACAAAGGCCGGATGGAGGTGCAGCAGGCCGGCCCGTTCGTCCACCACCAGGAAGCCGAATACCTCGAACTGCAGCCAGCGCTGGAGTGCCTCCACCGAGCGACGCAACACCTCATCAAAATCCAGCGTGGAGGTCGCCGCCAGAGCCACCTCTTGCAGGAAACGCACCTCTTCCAGCCGCCGGCGCGTCTCCTCAAAGAGCCAGGTGCGCTCGATGGCCAGGGCGGCCATATTGGCCAGCGCGAGCAACATACGGCGGGAGGCTTCGTCCGGCGGGACGGCATCCAGCACCAGGATGCCCAGCACGCGCTGCTCCGTCTTCAACGGGACGTTGGTCAATTGGGGAGGAACCGGCCCGTAGCCGCTTTCCACACGCGGGTCGGTGGAGGTGTCGGGAATTTCCAGCATCTCCCCGGTGCGCAGAATCAGGGCGAAGGTGCCGAACGTGGTGGGGATGCCCCGCCGGTTGAGTTCGGCGACCAGGTCTTCCGGGAGTCCCCGACTAGCGGCGATGCGCAAACAGTTGGCCTCTCGATCCAGCAGCAGGATGGAGCCGTGCTCCCGCCCGAGCAAATTGAAGGCCTCGGAGAGCGTGACCTCGAGGATTTCCTCCAGCCGGGTGGCCCGCTGCAGGGCCGCGCTGACCCGCATGAGAGCGCTCAATTCGCGCACCCGCTGCTGGCTCTCCCGGAGGGACTCTTCCCGCTCCATCGCCGCGGCCAGATAGCCGGCCACTTCCCGCAAAGCCTCCAGGTCCTCCTGGCCGAAGGCTGCGGTGCGGCGGCTCCCCAGGTCGAGGACGGCCACGACCTGCCCCCGGACCGTCACCGGGACACAGAGTTGGGAGCCGACCTCCTTTCGACGAGGGCAGCGGGGGTCCCGGCCGGTATCGGACACGAGCAGGGGCCGGCCGTTCCGGGCCGCCCAGCCGCAGGCTTCCTGGTCCAAAGAGAAGGTCGCCTCCTCCGCCGATACAGACAACCCGCGAGAGGCCGGATGGGCCCGCAGAAGCCGCTCGGCCCAGTGAACCTGGAGGAGGGCACATCGGTCGGGTTTCAGGTGGCGGCAAAGGAGTTCGAGCGTCTGATCCACCAGGGCATCCAGGTCCGTCAGGGTGGTCACGGCCAGAGCAACATCGTGGAGCAGGTGCAGGGTCCGCAGCCGGCGATGGGTCTTCTGGTACAGTCGGGCGTTCTTCCAGGCCGAGGCAATCTGCCGGACGGCCGGCTCGTAGCGCAAGATCTCGTCCGGCGGAGGCATGTCCTCCGGTCTTGCGAATCCCAGGAAGATCAGGCGAACCTCGTTCTCGTCAACGGACAGGGGGTAGAGTAGCGCCGCCGTACACCCGAAATGCTCCAGGACCAGGTCCACCCCGGCATCGCTTCCCTTCTTCGTGCCGCACACGGTCTCAGCACCGAGGAAGGGGGTCAGGGCCAGGCTCTCAGCCGGAGACAGGGTTCGCCCGGCTACGGCATCGCCGGGGTATACCGCCCCGATCCCCCCCTGAGCGCGTTCTGGCCCCAGATGGATCACCGCACAACAGCGAGCCTTCAGGACCCGGCCCAGGAAGGAGGTAGCGATGGCGGCGACCTCCTCCTCGTCCAGGGTCTCTACCAGCCGCGTCGAGAGGTCCAACAGGTCTGGATAGAACCGCTCCCGTGGGTCCATGGGTCGGTCCCGTCCATCTTCTCCACGGTTCTCCAACGGTGGATATCCTAAGCCCATTATACCGCCTTCCGGCCCTCTTGTCCAGGCCCAACGCCTTCCTGAACGTCGCGCTTTTGCGCAAACCGCCCTCGTGTAGTATACTGGAAGAAACGGCAGGAACGCGGCGACCCAATTGAGGAGGAGGCAATGCTCAAAGGACGCGACCTCGTCGGCATGGCCGACCTGAACCGGGCGGAAATTCTGCACCTCTTCCGGCGGGCACAGGAACTCAAGGCCGAATGGAAAGGTGGGGGCAACCGACCCCTCCTGGCCGGCAAGACGCTGGCCATGATCTTTGAAAAGCCCTCCCTACGCACCCGCTATACCTTCGAGGCCGGCATGACCCACCTGGGAGGGCACGCCATCTACCTGGGGCCGGCCGACATCCAACTCGGCACCCGCGAGACGGTGCCCGATGTAGCCCGCAACCTCTCGCGCTGGGCCGATTTCATCATGGCCCGCACCTTTGCCCACCGCACCGTCGTCACCCTGGCCGAGTACGCCTCCGTACCGGTCATCAACGGCCTTTCGGACCTGGAGCACCCCTGCCAGGCCCTGGCCGACCTCTTGACCGTCCTGGAGCACAAGGGCCGCCTGGAAGGACTGAAGTTTGCCTTCATCGGCGATGGGAACAACGTCTGCCACAGCCTGATGCTCATCTGCGCCCGACTGGGCGTGGACTTTTGGGCCGCCTGTCCGCCCGGCTACGAACCGCGTAAGGAGGTGGAAGAGCAGGCCCGCCGCATCGCCGGAGAAAGCGGCAGCGCCCTGCATATCGTCCATGACCCGGCCGAAGCCGCCCACGGGGCCGACGTCCTCTACACCGACGTCTGGGCCAGCATGGGCCAGGAGGCCGAGGCCGAGGCCCGACGCCAGGTCTTTGCCCCCTACCAGGTCAACGCCGCCCTGGTGGCCCACGCCCGGCCGGACGTGATCGTGGAGCACTGCCTGCCGGCCCATCGGGGCGAGGAAATCACCGATGACGTGCTCGACGGACCGCATTCGGTCGTCTTGGACGAGGCCGAAAACCGCCTGCACGTCCAGAAGGCCCTCCTGGTGGAACTGGCGGGGGCAACGGACTAGGCCGGAGATAGGGCTTCGGTCGCAAAATCCTCTCGGGAGGCAGAGGGATGGCCGGAAACCGGGGCATCTACAACGCCGCGATGAAGCGGGCTCAGGAGCATGCCCAGAAGCAGGAATGGTCGGCCGCGCTGAAGGAGTACCAGCGCGCTGCGGCCGAATTTCCCGACGATATGGATGCCCGGCTGGGCATCGCCGCCGCCTATGATGGGTTGCAACGCTGGCGGGAAGCCCAGGAAGTCTACCGGAAACTCCAGCAGGAAGCCCCGGAGGACCCGGTGATTCTGGAGCGGCTGGCCGAAAGTTACGTCCAGAGCCAGGACCTGGCGCAGGCCCGGGAGGTCTTGCTCCGGCTGAGCGACCTGCATGTGCTCCACCGCAAGGTTCCCCAGGCCATCAGCGTCCTGGAGCGGCTGAGCCAACTGCTGCCTCAGGATGAAGAGGTGCTGAACCGCCTGGCCAGCCTCTACCTTCGGGCCGGAGACCGCCTCAATGCGGTGCGCATCCAGACGGAACGGGTGCGCCTCCTCTTCCGCCAGGGCCGGCTGGACGAAGCCATGGCGCTGGGGGAAGAAACGCTCAAACTGGCGCCGGACAACCGCCAGGTCAAGGAACTCCTCTTCCGGCTGCGGCGGGAGGTCGCCGCCCGCAAGGAGCGCGGAGAAGTTCCGGAAGCGCCCCCCACGGGCGTGGTCAGCACCTACCAACTGGAGGAATGGGCCCGCGAGGCCGCGCAGCGCCAGGAACAGGGCGATCTGGAAGGGGCCGTGCGGCTCTACGAGCGGGCCGTCCAGGGCGGGCTGCGTCGGGCCGATGCCCTTTACAGCCTGGGCCTGCTCTACAAGGAGGCCGGCCGGCTTCAGGAGGCCGTGGGCCTCCTCCAGGAGGCCGCAGGGGACGACGAGTTCGCCCTTTCCAGCCACTATGCGCTGGGAGAGTGCTACCGCGACCTGGGGCAACTGGACCAGGCGGCGCAGGAGTTTGAGCGGGCCATCCACCTGGTAGACCTGCAGAGCATCGGGCGGGAGGCGGTCGAAGACCTGATTCAGATGTACGAGGCGGCGGCGGACGTCCACGAGCGCCGGAAAGACCTGGCCCGGGCCGCCTCGCTCTACGCCACGCTGGCCGGCTTCCTGCAGAACAAGCGCTGGAAGCAGGGACGTACGGACGAGTTCCGTCGGCGGGCGCAGGAACTCACCGAACGAAGCATGTTCGAGAAGTTGCGCCAGTTGGGGACGGGCATCTTGCCGGCCATCGAGGGACGGGCCCGCGAGCCGGCCGAGGAGGTGGCCGTGGAAGAGCCTCCCCCGATTCCCCCCTTGACGGAAGGGACCCTGCGCCCGATCACCGACTTTCTGCGGGCCGCCGGCCAACCCGAGGGCACCTTCCCCGCCGGGCCGCCGGCCGGCACCGCCGTCGCCGTCAAGCCGCTGGAGGAAGCCCTGGCCATCGTCCCGCCGGTGCCGGTGCAACTGCCGGTTCGGGCACTCGACACCAGCGGCCTGGAGGAGCCGATTCAGGAACTCGTCCAGGCCAGCCGTATCTACCTGGAACGGGGCCTCTTCAATGCGGCCATCGACGTCTGCTGCGAGGTGATTGCCCAGGCGCCGGATTACCTGCCGATCCACCTGCGCCTGGCCGAGATCTACGAACGCCAGGACCGACCGGAGATGGCCCTGGCCAAGTACCAGGCCCTGGCGCGGACCTACCTGGCCCGCGCGGAGAAGGAAAAGGCGGTGGAGGTATACCGGGCCATGCTGGCCCTGTCCCCGGACGCCGTTCCCACCCGCAGCCACCTGGCCGACCTGCTCCTCGAACTGGGCCGGACCGAAGAGGCCGTCCAGGAAAAGGTCCAACTGGCCCAGTCCTACTTCCGCCTGGGCCAGACCAACCGGGCCATCGAGACCTTTCGCGAGGTGCGCGCCCTGGCTCCGGAGGATAAGGAGGTCTACCTGGAATACGGCCTCTTCCTCCTGAAGATGGACCGTCCCGAAGCCGCCCTGGGCGAACTGCGCCGGGCCCTCCAGTTGGACCCTCAGGATATCCGTGCCTTGGCGCGGGTGAACATGGCCCTGGCCTGGCTGGGCGAGGAAAAGGCCTTCTGGGAATCGCTGGGCAGCGTGCTCCGGCGGGCCGAGCAGGATGCCGAAGCCGCCCGGATCGCCGAGAAAGAATACCGGGATGCCCTGCTCCTGCAGGAGAGCCCGCTCCTGTATTACGTCCTGGGCCTTTTGAAACGGCAGGCCGGCCTGCTCACCGAGGCGCTGGAACACTTCCAGCGGGCCTACCGGCATTTTGGACCCACGCCGAGCGACCCCCTGCAACTGCGCCTCTGCCGCGCCCTGGCCGAGGCCTACCTCCTGCTGAGTCGTCCGGAGGAGGCCATCCGCATCCTGGAGCAGGGACTGGAGTGGGCCGGGGTGCTGGCCCCGCCGGAGCCGACGCCCGGCCTGCCCGATTTCGCCGCCATCCCCACCCGCCTCACCTTCTATCACTGGCTGGCCGAAGCCTACACCCGGGCCGGCCGGTTGGACCAGGCCGTTGCCGCCCTGAACCAGGCCAAGGGGTCCCACCCGTTCGACCGGGAGACCTGCACCAAACTGGCCGACCTCTATTTCCGCCAGGGCAATCTGAAGCAGGCCCTGGCCGAACTGAGCGAACTGGCCCAGCATTATGAGCAGGGCAAACAACTGGACCGCGCCTTGGAGATCTACCAGAACATGGCCCGCCTGGCTCCCAACAACATCGCCGTCCGCAAATACCTGAGCCGGCTCTACATCCGCCGCGGCTTCGTGGATCAGGGGCTGGAGGAACTGGAGACGGTGACCGGGTTGCAACAGAAGCGCGGCTTGATCGAGGAAGCGGTGGCCAGCCTCCAGGAGATGGCCGACATCTATTGGACGATGGGCCGCCACGACCGCGCCTACCAGGTCTATGACCGTATCGTGCATCTGGCCCCGAACGATGTGGCTGCCCGCCAGCAACTGGTCAACCTGCACATCCTGGCCGGCCGGCTGGCCGATGCCCTGGAGGAACAGCGCAACATCGCCCGCATCGCCTTGCAGCGGAAGGACGCCGAGACCTCCATAGCCGCCCTGCACCAGGTCCTGGCGCTCGACCCCCAGGACCGCTGGGCCCTGCGAGAACTGGCCGACCTGCTGGCCTCCCGTGGGGAACACGGGCAGGCCCTGCGCCTGTACCGCCGCCTGGCTCGACTGGAGCCCAACAACGCCGAGGTGGCCCGGCGCATCCAGGAGGAGGAGGCCCTGACCGGGTCTCAGGCGGACGCTTCCGGCTAGAGGAGAAAACCGATGGCCCAGGTCCTCTGGCTGCTTTCCCGCCTCGACCTGAACAACCTCCTGGACATCCTCCTGGTGACGCTCCTTTTTTACTTCCTCCTGACCGTCCTCCAGGGCACCCGGGCCATCCCCCTGCTGCGGGGGCTCCTCATCGTCCTTCTCCTGACCCTGATCCTGCGCTCGGCCTTTAACCTGACGACCCTGGGCTGGCTGCTCGACAATGCCCTGCCCGCCCTGATCATCATGATTCCGGTCCTCTTTCAGCCGGAACTGCGCCGGGCCCTGGAGAACCTGGGCCAGGGCGGTCCCTGGTCCAGGCGTCCATGGAGTGTCTCCGCCGCCCAGGAGATGCACCAGACCATCGCCGAGATCGCTTCGGCCTGCGCGGAACTGGCCCGCCAACGCGTGGGCGCCCTGATCGTGCTGGAACGCTCCATCCGCCTGGACGAGTATGCCGAGCGCGGCGTCCGCCTGGAAGCCCATCTCTCCGCCCGGCTGTTGCAGTCCATCTTTTACCCGAATGCTCCGCTCCACGATGGGGCGGTCCTGGTGCGTGGGAGCCGTATCCTGGCGGCCGGCTGCGTCCTGCCGCTGAGCGAGGATGTGCTCGACAGTTATCAGTACGGGATGCGCCACCGGGCGGCCATCGGGGTGAGCGAGGCGACCGATGCCATTGCCGTGGTGGTGTCCGAGGAGACCGGGGCCATCGCCGTGGCCCAGCGAGGCCGTATGGTGCGCTGGCTGGATCGGGAGAAACTCGTCGGCCTGCTGGAAGCCCTCCTCCACCTGCATGAGGTGCGCACCTTTCCCGGGAGGGGGAAAGCATGAGAGCCGTTTGGCAACGCTACCGCCCGACCCGGGCCCATTTCTTCCGCCTGCTGATCGCCCTGATTCTGGCCCTGGTGGTCTGGGTCTATGTGACGATCAGCCGGAACCCGGAAATGCAGTTCCAGTTCGAGGACGTCCCTCTGCAGGTCCAGGGGTTGCGCTCGAACTTTATCCTGACCGACGCGCGGGGCATCCCGCTCCCGACCCTGCCTCCGGCTTCCCTCACCGTCTTTGCCCCGCAGGCCATGCACCTTCTGGCCGAGGACTTTCGCCTCTACCTGGACCTGAGCCCGGTCTCGGAGCCGGGAGTCTACGAACTTCCGGTCCAGGTGGAGACCCAGGAGATCGTCCGTACCTGGACGGTTCGCCCGGAGAAGGTTCAGGTGCGGGTGGAGGAGGTGCGGCAGGGGCTGTTTCCGGTCCGGGTGCGGCTGCAGGGGCAACCGGGCCTGCCCTACATCGTGGGCACGCCCCTGGTCGTCCCGGCCCAGGCCCTGGTGCAGGGGCCGAGCAGCCGGATGCAACTGGTGGCCGGCGTACAGATTCGGGTGGACCTGGCCGGCCGGGTGGCCTCGCTGGAAAACGCACCCCTTCCCGCCGTGGCGGTGGACGCCGCCGGAGCCGAGGTAGCCGGGGTAACCGTGACCCCCGCCACCTTCACCGTGACCGTGCCGATCGCCCTCCAGGGCGGCCATCGGGCCGTCTCGGTGGTGCCGGTGACCCAGGGGCAGCCGGCCGCCGGCTTCTACCTCTACGCCGTCGAGGTCTTCCCGGACATGGTCACCATCTTCAGCGGGGATCCGGCCGTCCTGACCCGGGTGCCCTACCTGGAGACGCTGCCGGTGGACATCGCCGGGCGCAGCCAGGATTTCACCCAGACGGTGGGGTTGAACGTGCCCCCGAACGTTTCCCTGATCAACTCCCCGGACCGGGTGACCGTGACCGTGCGTTTCGGAAGCATTGCCCCCGTCCTGCACCTTTCCATCCCCGTGCGGGTCAACGGCCTGGGGGAGGGCCTGCTGGCTTCCTGGGAGCCGCAGTGGCTGCGTGTGGCGGTATGGGGGACGCTGGAAGCCCTGGAGGGGCTGTCGCTGGGCGACCTCTGGGCCCAGGTGGACCTGAGCGGCCTGGATGCCGGCGAGTACGACCTGCCGGTCACCTTCACCGTGCCGGCCGGGATCGAGGTCCGGCCGGCCGAGACCTCCACCGTCCACGTGGTTATCCGGCGTCCGCCCACGCCCACCCCGACCCCCACGCCGACCCTGACGCCCACGGCCACCCCCACGGCCGGCCCATTGCCCACCTCGTCCCCCACCCTCACGCCCACGCCGACCCCAACCGTAACGCCCATGGCCAGCCCATCGCCAACCCCGGCTGCCACCCTTTCACCCACACCGACCGTCACCTGGACCCCCACGGTTACTCCTTCCCCCACGCCGAGCGTCACCCCATCTCCCGCGCCGACGGCGACCCCAACCCCAGGGGCCGTCCGGTCGGGTCGCCGGCCGGACGTTTTCTCCGCCGGGCAGGTGGGACGCCAAAATCGGAGGTGAAGATGACCGAAACCATCGCCGTGGATGCCGGAAGACAGAAGCAGGCGAAGGAGTACGCCCGCCTCAGGCGCCGCCTGTGGCTGGCCGGCATGCTCCTGGGAGCCCTCTATGCCCTGGTCTGGCTGGTCTCGGGCGCCTCTAGGGCGCTGGCGGCCGGACTGACAGGTCTCCTGCCGGATTCCTGGTTGGTTGTGGCCGCCTTCGGCTTGGTCTTGGGCGGAGCCTATTTTCTGCTCCGCCTTCCGCTGGGCTACTACGCCGGCTTTGTCCTGCCACACCGCTTCGGCCTCTCCAACCAGACCTTCCGGGGCTGGCTGGCCGACCAGGGCAGGGGACTGCTGATCGGCCTCCCCACTGGACTGGCGCTCCTGGAGGGCCTGTATGCCCTCTTGCGCGCGTTTCCCGATACCTGGTGGTTGTGGGCCGCCCTCGGCATGTTCGTTTTCAACGTCCTGGCGGCCAACCTGTCCCCGATCCTCATCATGCCCCTGTTCAACAAATTCACTCCCCTGGGCCGGGAACATGCCGACCTGGAGAGACGGCTGCTGGACCTGGCGGCGCGGGCCCGGACCCGGGTGCGCGGCGTCTTCAAGTTCGACATGTCCCGACGCACCAAGGCCGCCAACGCCGCCCTGACCGGCCTGGGCCATACCCGCCGCATCGTCGTGGGGGATACGCTCCTGAGTGAGTTCACCCCCGATGAAGTGGAAACCGTCCTGGCCCACGAGTTGGGGCATCACGTCCACCGGGATCTCCTCTGGCTGATCCTCGTGGAGGGGCTGTGGACCTTCCTGGGCCTCTTCCTGGCCTCGCGGGTGATGGCCCTGGGCCGGCCCTGGTTCGGCATACCGGTGGAGAGCGTCGCCTCCCTGCCGCTTTTCCTCCTGGTGGTGGGGGCCTACAACCTGATCCGGATGCCGCTGACGAACGCCTTCTCCCGCTGGCGCGAACGCCTGGCCGATTCTTACGCCCTGGAAATGACCGGGAAGAAAGCGGCCTTTGCCTCGGCCCTGATCCGGCTGGCCAACCAGAACCTGGGGGAAGTGGACCCGGAAGCCTGGGTGGTCTGGCTCTTTTATGATCACCCGCCGCTGGGGGAGCGCATCGCCATGGCCCGGAACTGGCCGGTCGAGCGGGCGTAGCGGCGCCGCCCATATCCGCCCGGGTTCAGCCGGGCGACGCCCCGGGCCGGCTTACCGCCGGCCCCCCTCCTTCTCCGCCGGATCGGCCTCGGCAGGCCTCGCCCGGGCCGGAAGGGATGGGGTAACCTCCTGATCCTCCAGGTGCATGATCGGCCGGACGAAAAAGCCGCCCAGGCCGATGGCGATGCAGAGGATGCCGGAGACCACGTACCAGAAGCGTACCCCAAAGAGGTCGGCCACCGGGCCGGCCACGGCCAGCCCCAGCGGGGAGACGGCCAGCGTGCCCGCCATGATCACCGTGAACACCCGCCCCTGCATCTCCGGAGGGACCAGGCTCTGGATGAGGGCGGAGACCGGGCCGATGGCGATTCCGTTCATCAGGCCGCAGATGAAGATGCCGACCACGGCCAGGGGAAAGGCCCAGGCCGGCGTCAGCCCGATAATCAGGATGCCCAGGCCGATTCCAATGAGGCCGGTCAGGATGGTCAGCATGCGCCGGCGAAAGCCGCCCCACAGGCCCAGAATCACCCCACCCCCCAGGACCACGCCGAGTCCCCATCCGGCCTGCATCGCCCCCAGGTGCCGGGGCAGGCCCCGGAAGTACTGGAAAACCACGGTGGGCGTCAGGTAAAAGGCCGGGATGACCAAAAAGTTCACCACCATAGACATGACCAGCAGGAGGGACATCCCCGGCCAGCCCCAGAGGTACTTCCACCCCAGCCGCACGTCCTCCCACAGGGTCGGTTTGCCCATCTTCGCCGAACCGGCCGGCTGGGGAATATGGATGAAGAAGAGGGGGAGGATGGCCAGCAGGGCGGTGCCCACGTCGATGGCCATGATCCAGTGAAAGGGGAGAATCTCCAGCAAAAGCGAACCCAGCGGTCCGCCGCCGACCTCCACGGCTCCCCGCATGGCCTGGTTCAGCCCGCCGACGCGCGAGAGGTGCCGCTTGGGCACCATCAGGGCGGTGGAGGCCTGCATGGCCGGCCAGTGAAAGCCCTGGCCGACGGCCCGGATGAGCAGGGCCAGGTAGACCTGCCAGGGATGCAGCAGGCCGCTCCAGGAGAAGTAGGCCAGCGCGGCCGAGGCCAGGGCCACCACACCGTCGGCCACGATCATGACCCGGCGCCGGTTCCAGCGGTCCACCAGCGCCCCCACCAGCGGCCCCAGCACCACCCCGGGCAGGATGCCGACCATCGTCGCCGTGGCCAGCACGGTGGCCGAGATGCGGGAAAGGTACCAGATCAGGGCGAACTGGGCCAGTTGGCTCCCGATCAGGGAGAACTGCTGCCCACCCCAGATGACAAAAAAGGGGACTTTCCAATCGCGCCCCTCTCGGGGACCGTTCTGTTCCGTCATCGTCCGCACACCGACATCCACCTGCCCGCCACCCAAGCCCGGCGGCAACCTGCGGATGGTATTCTATACCCATCCGGCGATTTCAGCAAACCGGATCGCCACCCCGGGTGTGTCCCAAGTTTGTCGGGAAGCGGCCTTTTCCCTCACCCCACTCCCCC
>JBMFNL010000071.1:13311-13376 GCA_049970175.1 Chloroflexia bacterium | reverse complement strand
GTTTCCCCACGGGCCGGCGTTTCCCCACGGGCCGGCGTTTCCCCACGGGCCGGCGTTTCCCCACG
>JBMFNL010000071.1:0-13211 GCA_049970175.1 Chloroflexia bacterium | reverse complement strand
GGCCGGCGGCTCCTCAAAGAGGGGGAGTTGCCTCCGGGGTGGACGGCGTTCCGGCGTCGCCCGCTCCTCCCGGACCTCCCCCAACAGGAAGCGCCGCCGCTCCGCCACGGAGACCAGGCGCGCCATATTCCCCTTCACCTCCAGGATACCCCCGGGCCGCTTCAGACGGGCCTCGTCCGCGCCCAGGGCCTGGATCATCAGGCGGGCATCGTCGTAGGGGAGGGCCCAGCCGACGGGCTTCGGGCGGCTCCCCTCTTCCTCCTCGTCCTCCCAGAGCGCTTCCTCCGGGAGGGCCTCGCCGCCCTCCCGCACCCGCAGCGTCCAGAGCCACATCGCGGTGAGGCGGGCGTCCTCCTCGAAGCCGGCCGGGTCGGCCTCCCGGAAGAGCATCCGCAGCGCCTCCCGTGCCACCGCCTCCCACACATAGGAGAGATAGCCCCTCTGGACCACCTGCCCCTTGCCGTGGCACAGGCGTGACGCCTGTGCCACGCCTAAGGGGATGACCTCTCCGGCGGCGGTCTCCACCCGGTCGTAGCGGCTGAAGATTTCCAGGGCCGGGCCGATGCAGGAGAAGATGGCGTCCGCCCCGTGGATGCCCTCCGCTTCCAGGCGGGGTAGCCACTCGGCCACCTTGCGGTTCATCTCCTCCAGCACCTGCCGCCAGTCACCCACCGACAGGCTGGCAGCCTGTACCACCCTGGGCCGGCAGACCAGGAAGACCGAGGAGGCCAGCACGGCGGCATTCCTTGCCTGCATGCGTGCCGCCCTTTCCGTCTCAATCGGCCAGGAGGCGGTGACGGTCCAGCCGGCCCGGACCAGGGCGTTGAGCATCGCCTCCCAGCCGGCCGTCCCCTTGTGGGCGAAGAGCACCACCGAAAGCCCGTCCGGCCGGAGCACCCGTCGGCACTCGGCCAGGGCCCGCTCCATCGTGGTCTCAAAGAACTCCTCGGTCTTCTCCGGCTCGCCGGGAGGTGGGGGTCCGGGGTCCATAATGCACTCCTCAGCCTTGGGCGTGAGGGGCGTGCGGAAGAGGTCGGGGTGGAGGTCGTGGAGCATCCGCCGGAGCCAGATGTAGCAGAAGTCCGAGAGGCCGGCGTAGGGCACGGCGTCGTAATAGGGCGGGTCGGTGACCACATAGGGGGCGAACCCGTCCGGGAGGGGGATGGCGGTGGCGGACCCTTGTCGGACGGTGCCGGACCTCACCCCATCCCCCAACCCCCTTCCCCTCTCCGGCTCGGAGAGGGGAAGGGGGCCGGGGGGTAGGGGAGAGGTCAGCCCCTCCCGCTCCAGGACCTGGGCCACCTGCTCCAGGGCATACTCAAACCCGCCCACCAGCCTGGGCATCAGGGGGTTGGCCTCGGCGAAGTCGGGGCGCATGGGAAGGCCGCTGCCTTGAACGAAAGCCGAAATCATGTGATCCAGCCCGTAGAAGGAAATAGAGCTTAGGTAATGAACCAAATTACTCACCGCCAGCGCCAGGCAGGTCGTTACGGCCCGGGCGAAGCCGGCGTCGCGCGTCTCCCGGAGCACCTGTTCGTGGGCATCCCGCACCAGGCGGACGAAGGTGGTGAGGGCCAGGGCCTGGCGGGGGGTGAACAGGTCGCCCCAGCTCGCCATACCCCACAGATTCACGCGGAAACCAAGGCTTCCCTCAGGAGGAAGCGGTTCATCCGGCACCAGGGGCAGGGGGCTGGGGTGTTTCTGTGGCACAGGTGAGACACCTGTGCCACTAGCCAGTTCCTCCTCCGCCCGGCGGGCGGCGGCCAGGTCCTCCTCGGTGGCCAGGCGGAAGCCCCGCACAGGTGAGACACCTGTGCTACCCTTCAGGGTGATGACGGCGATGAGGCGGGCGTCGCGCGTCCCGCCCCGTTTGGCGCGGATCTGCTCCCGCACCCGGGCATAGGGGGTGGTGTAGCCGCAGACCGGGCAGGTGGCGGCAAAGCGCTTCACAATGGGGGGCTGGACCTCGCTTTCGGACCTGGGCTGGAAGATCTCAAACTTTACCAGTGCCACAGGCCTCTGGCCTGTGATGCCTGTGCCCTCCGGCCTCTGGCCTGTGCCCTCATATAGCCATGGGTAGTCCTCTGGCCTTTGAGATAGCCCTTCTTTCAGAGGGTTCGTTCTAATGTATCCCCATTTTTCCAGAAACTCTTCCTCATCCCGGACAATTCGGTCGTAACGCTCGTCTTGCCATACAGGTCCGCGGGTATTTCTTCGCTCATTGATGCGGTGGGCACTGAAACTCTTTATGCTGTGCAAGATTTCAGCCAGATCAAAGGTTGTTCCATCGGGTCTTTCCAGAGGTTGCGCCAGCACATGGACATGGTCGGGCATGATCACGGCAGCGTACACGAGCCATTTCTGCCCATCCCAGTAACGGATCGCGTCCAAAGCAATCGTTCTCTCTTCCGGTGCAAGGGATTGTCCCTTCCGGCAGCGCCAGGTGATGAAATAAATGCTTCCAGGTTGTTGCCAATGAGGAAGATTCCTGCGGGTGACCTTGAACTCGATAATCCCAGGTGTGCTTGAGGGGAGGTGCACAGGTGGGACACCTGTGCCACCCCTGGAAACTTTGTAGCGCAAAGCCACCCGCTGCTTCTCCTTGCGGGAAAGCCACAGGAGCCCCACCAGCGGCACCTCGGCCCCGCAGCCGGGCCCCTCGCAGCGGATGGTGCGGGCCCAGAGGTAGGCCAGGGGCTCTGAGTCATCCGGTTCAAGGGGATAGAAGGGGCGGAGTTCCTGGACGGCCCGCTCCCGCACCCACTCCCCCCACTTGCGGACCGCCTCGGCCAAGCGCAGTCCGTAAGTGGGGAGATATTCCAGGGCCACTTTGTTGAGCAGCACTGCCACCGGATTGAGGTCGCCGGCGAAGGCGTCGGCGCCGATGCGCAGGGCTTCAAAGGGGATGGAGCCGATACCGGCGAAGGGGTCCACCACCAGGGGTGGGCCCTGTGGCACAGGTGTGACACCTGTGGCACTATGGGCCGCGGCCACCAATTTCCGGGCGGCTTCCACGAAGCGGGGGTTGTGGGCGTTGTCCCAGTCGGCGAAGTCGGCGATCCAGTCCAGGAGCGCCCGGCGCAGGGCCGGCGGTTCGGAGAGGTCGCGGCGGCTGAACGCGCCCAGCGCCTCCCGCGCCGCCCGGCGGAACGATTCGGGGCAGTTCGGGTCGGCGGGGTCGGGGAGGAGCGTGGCCATCAGGACGGCCCGACAGGCGGCCAGGGGCCGGGTGGCCCACCAGACGTGGAGGGTGTGCAGGTGCCCCTTGCGGATGTTCTGGTCCTTCCGGGTGTGCTCCGAAATGCGCCCGATGGGCATCTCGTCGGTCTCGATCAGGCGGCGGATCCGGATGGTTTGTTCCATGCTCTTCCTCAAAGGGGTTGTTATCAACACATCTTATATCATACTCTTGAAAATAAAACGTGTTGATAATCCGCCAAGATGCTTCAATAAACCTGTTGGGCGACTCTATACCGCTCGGCCAGGTCGTGGACGATCTCTTTGACCGAACGGCGCCCCCGCCCGCCGGGGGTGTACCGGAAGCAACTCTTTCGCTCCAGAAACTGCTCTTCCGGTCGGGTTTTCAACCAGTCCCAACTGCTCATGCCAGTCCTCGATTAGGCCTCACGCTGTCCGGCGGCCAGGAGGGCCTGCGGGCCGGCCTGGTAGAACTCCACCCGCACCACCGGCTCCCACCCCAGCCGGACCGGGTCCTGGATGGGGATGAGCCGGGGGGCGGTGGCGCAATCAAAGACCACGTAGAGCCAGTAGTCGGACCGCAGCCGCTCCGCCGTCTTGTTGCGGGTGAGGACCACGGGGCCCACGGCGGCGCGGCCCTTGACCTCGATGAACCGGACCTGCCCGCCTTCGGGATGGCGGGAGAGGAGGTCAAAGCCCCGGTCGCCCGCCGAGACGTCCTCCGGCAGCCGGCCCTGTTCCCGCTCGTAGCGCATCACTTCCTCCATGGCGATGCGCTCCACCTCTTCATCTCGCACCAGGGGGGCCAGCCCCTCCCGCTCCGGATGGGGGAGCACCAGGGCGGAGGCGATGGGCGTGAGGTCGGCGATGGAGAGTTGCCGCTCTCGGGCCAGTTCGGCCCGCCGCCGGTCCAGTCGCTCGTTCAGTTCCTCCAGCCGCTTCTCGGCCTCGCCCAGGGCCAGGGAGACCTCCTCGCCCCGCTCCTGCCACTCCAGGAGTTCGGCCACCTGCCGCTGCTGCCGGTCGATCAGGGTCAGGAGGCTCAGTTCCACGTGCCGGGCGATAATGTCCAGTTCCCGCTGTCGCTCCCGTCGCACTTCCTCCAGGAAGGGCTCCAGGGCCTGCTTCAGGAGAAAAGCCTCCACCTCCTCGCGGGAGAGGGCGATGGGCGGGTCAGGCCGGGCGGCCCCCTCGGCCGGGAGGAGGTCCAGGAAGACGGCAGGTTGGCGCAGGCGCATCTCCCCCGAAGCGTCCACCTCCACCACAAAGAGCCGGCGGTGGAGGGTGTTTCCCCGCCCGTCGGCGATGGAGGCGGCGAAAACTTCCAGGCGGGCCGGCTCCTCCCGGCACAGGTCGTAGAAGACGGCGCCCCGGCGCAGGTCGTCCTGGGCCTGCTCCCAGACCTCCTCCCGCACCGCCTCGAAGAGCGGATGGCCGGGCGTGACCCACTCCAGGGTGGGGTCATCGGTCAGGCGGCCCTTGTCGAAGGTGATGGCGCGGTACTCGCGCCCCAGCGGGCCGAAGCGTTCCTCCAGACGCTCCCCCGTCTCCTGGAGGCGGCGGGGGAGCCGGCCCACCGTATAGAGGCCGTTCCGTCCCCGCAGGGACAGGCCGGCCGCCGGCACGGCCTGGAGGAAAAAGTCCTCCACCACCTCCGGCACCAGCCGCCGTTCCTGCGCCTCGGCCGTGCGCCCCAGGATGACGGCCAGATTCAACTCCTTCCGGGCCAGTCCCTCCAGGGCCGAGCGGCAGATCTGGGCAAAGCGCTCCTGCTCCACATCCCGCGCCAGCCGCTCCAGGAGGGCCTGCTGGGTGATGCGGCCGGCGTAGAGGTCGCGGAAGAGGCGCTCCAGGTAGTTGGCCGGAATCACCTCCCCCACCACGTTGAACACCTGGTCGCTCCCCAGTTCCCGGCGAATTTCTGCCAGGCGCTCCAGAAGCCGCTCCAGGACCTGCCCCTCCCGGGTGTTGGCGGCCACAAAGTTGAAGATGAGGCAGTCGTGCTCCTGGCCGTAGCGGTGGATGCGCCCGATGCGCTGCTCCAGCCGCATCGGGTTCCAGGGGAGGTCATAGTTCACCATCAGCCAGCAGAACTGGAGGTTGATGCCCTCTCCGGCGGCCTCGGTGGCCACCAGCACCTGGGCCTCGTCGCGGAACTCGCGCTCGGCGTAGAGCCGGGTCCCCGGCGCATCCCGGTCGCCGATCTTCATCCCGCCGTGAATCTGGGTGACCCGGAGCCCCCACTTCCGCAGTTGCTCCACCAGATAGTCCAGCGTCTCCTTGTGCTCGGTAAAGAGGAGCAGTTTGATGTGGGGATCGCCGAAGAGGTTCTGATCGGTGAGCAGTTGGCGCAGTTTCTCCAGTTTGGAGGAACGCCCCCGCTCCTCCAGCAGCCGTGCCTGCTCAAGGAGCGGCCGGAGGGCCTCGATTTCCCGTCGGATGACTTCTCGTTCGGAGGGGAGCGATGCCTGTTCCACCTCTTCTTCCAGCCGGGCCGCCTCGTCGTCCGGCAGTTCCTCGATGTCCTCCAGCCGGGAGAGGTCCACGGCCGTTTCCGCCTGGGGGCGGCGGAGTTGTTCCTCCAGCCGCTTCAGGCGGCGCTCCAGGCTGCGCCGGACGGCGTGGACGCTGGAGGCGAAGCGGCGCTGGTACATAGCCATCGTAAAGCCCAGCGCCCGGCCGCGCTGGGAGGGGTCGGAGGCGGCGCGGAGGGACTGGTCCTGCACGTAGCGGGTGAGGGCCTCTCCGTGTCGCGCGCTACGGCCACCACCTCTCCACGTCCCGGATAGCGCGAAAGGCCTCGCCGGCCGCCTCCGCCCCGCCCAGGGCGGCGAGGATGGGAACGAGGGCGCGCAGGTCGGAGAGGAGGTGCTTGCGCGGGCGGGCGGCGAGAGCGCGCAGCGTCTCCGGCCAGGGAGTGTAGGCGGCCTCCCGCTCCCGGCCGGCCCATTCCGCCCAATGCGGGGCGAGTGCGGCCAGGGCACGGGCGCGTTGCCCGGGGTCGGAGACCTGCCGGGCGTAGGCCAGGGCTGCGGGCGGCTCCAACACCTTCTTCTCCACCGCCGCGGCCAGGAGTTCGGGCGGGATGTTTCCCGCCAGGCTGTGGATGCTGCTCTCGATGAGCGCGCAGCGCACCTGCCGGCCCACGGCCGCCGGTTTGTTCTTCCCCTCCTCCTCGGCCCGCCGCCAGGCCAGATCCAGGTCGGCCAGATACCCGGCATAGTTCCCCTCGACGGTGTGGCGGGCCTCCGCCCAGGGCTGCCTCTCCTCTCCCCGGGCCACCAGCAGGTACAGTTCCTCCCACCGGCCCCCGCCGGCCAGGTGCGCCCCCAGGTGGCGCAGGCCGTAGCCCCCGTCCATCTCGGCCAGACGGCTCCACTTGCCCCTCGGCCTTCTGGATGTAGTGCTCGGCAATGCAGCGGTGGGCCTCGGCCAGGTCCACCTTCGTCTTCAGGAAGTCGGCGAAGGAGCGGTGGACGATACTCCATACCTCCTCCCCGGCGCGCCGCTCGCAGCGCAGGAAGCGCCGCCAGCGCTCCAGTGCCCGATCCCGCACCTTCGCCGCCTCCCAGCCCATCTGCGCCGCCAGCCATCCGGCCGTCACCGGCTCGCGGGCCGCGCCCAGGAGCGCGATCGTCGGGCGGTAGTGCCCTTCCCATTCCTCCTACCCCTCCTCGGCGCGCACCTTTTCCATCTGTCTCCAGAAGTGGTGATAGTAGCCCGGAAGCCCCCGCGGCAGCTCTTCCAACCGCAGCGGGTCAAAGCCCGGCTCCCGGCGCTCGATGTCGGCCAGGACATAGGCAAGGTACATAAAGTTGCCCTCGCTGGCCTCTTTCATCTTCGCGACGAAGCGCTCCACCGGGATGGGCGGAGAAGCCCCCTCCAGGGCCCGGCGGATTTCCGCCCGTTCCGCCTCCTGGCGCAAAAAGGCCTCGATGTCCCGCTGCTGCTCCGGGTCGTCCCGGCGGATCTCCCGCTCCTCCATCTGCGTGCCCGGACCGGTGCAGAGCGGATAGTCGCCCGGACGCTGGGTGAGCAGGATGTAGGCGCCCTGGGGCAGGCGGCGGGGCAGGAGCAGCCAGTTGTATCCGGGCGGGACCGGATCGGCCTCGTCCAGCCCGTCGATGACCAGGAGGAGCGGCTTGCCCGGGCGGGCCTCGACCGCCTCCGCCAGCAGTTGGCAAAGGAAGGAGGCATCCTCCCCGGCGTGCTCCGGGAGGTGGTCGTAGGGAAGGCCGTAGCGGCCGATGAGTTCGGCGCAGAGGTGTCGGAGACAGCGCTCGGCGCGCACCGGGCCGCCGCTGGCGTTGAGGAAGAAGATAGGGGTCTGGTAGCGCCGGGCCACCTCGGCGGCCAGGGCGGTCTTGCCCAGGCCGGCCTCGGCCACGATGCGCAGGTAGCCGCAGGGATGGCGCGCCAGGAACGGCTCCAGCCAATCCCGAAAGACGAACTCCCGGCCCACAAAGCGGCGGGTGTGCTCGGCGATGTCCTCTGAGAAGTCCACCATATCGTCCTTCAGGCTGGGGTACTGCTGCCGGATGAACGGGTAGACGGCCTTGTGGTCGCCGGTGACCGGCGGGTGCAGCGCCAGGAGTTCCGGGCAGAGGGCGGCGACGGCCTCGGATGGGGTGGCCAGGCCGGTGTCGCGGTCGGCAAAGCCGGTGTCGGCGACCCGGGCATCCCAGTAGGCCGTAACCATCCCCACCACCCGGTCCAACTCGGGCACATAGACCGGCGCGCCGCTCATCCCGCCCCGCAGGTGCTGGCTCTGCAGGATGAGCGGCATGAAGCGCACCTCCGGCCGGCCGGGGGCCTCGCGCACCGCGCCCAAAACGCGCCCCTCGCCCGGGATGCCCTCCCATCTTCCCATTCCCAACGGCCGGTAGCCCAGGGTGCGGAAGGTCCGCCCCCAGGCTACCTCGGAGGGCCCCAGGAGGGCGGGACGGGCCTCCGGCGGGAGTTCCCCCTCGACCTGGAGGAGGGCCACGTCGTGCACAGGGTCGGCCGCCAGGAGGCGGGCCGGCCGGCCTTTCTCGCCGGGAAAGGCCACCTGCACCTCCCGCTCCCGGACGACGTGGTGGCAGGTGACCACCACAGGCGCATCGCTCCGGGTCTGCACCAGGAAGCCGGTGCCCAGGGTCTTTCCCTGCTCATCGGCGATGCGGACGACGCAGGCTGCGGGTTGCTCCATCGCTTATCCCCCACAGGGCGCTTTCCGCCGAACCGTTACCGCGCCGCGGCCGGCCTGGCGGCGGCCCTCTCCCGCCGCCAGGTGAGCGTCACCTTGAAGTTGGCCTCCACCCCGGCCGAGGCGAGGATCGCCCCGGCCTCGGCGTCCATCTTCAGGCCAAAGGTGACCTCCACCTTGTCGGGCGGGTCGTGCAGGGTGCGGAGTTTGCCGACGATGGCGGCGGCGGCCGGCCGCACCTTCTCCCAGGCGGCCTCAAAGGTATCCCGCGCCCGTTCAGGGATGCCGCGTTCCCCTCGCGCCGCCGGGAACATCCCTGTCCCTTCTTCCGACTCCACCTCGACCAGGATGGTGCCGCCTTCTTCCAGCGGGAACTCGACCAGTCGTTTCATGGCTCCTCCTTGCGATTTCACGACGATTGGCGTTTCCACACCAATCGGGCATTGGGGTGAGCGTAGAGGCTGTAGGCCAGCCACGTGGGGTCCTGGGGATAGGCCGACCTGGTCTCCTCTCGCGCCTTCCGCAAGGCCGCGGCCAGGGTCATGCCCGCTTCCCGGCTCGCCCGGTAGAAGGACTGGGCAAAGTGGCCGGCCGGCTCATCGTTCACCGACCACATGGGCGCGATGAGCGCCCCGACCCGGCAATCCTGCACCAGCACTTTGGCCCAGCCGCCCATCCCGGTCAGCGAAAGCCCGCCCTGGCCGGCCCGGCAGGCGTTCAGAAAGACCAGCGGGCGGTCGGCGCGCAGGCGGGCCTGCGCCCGACCCACCAGGTCGTTGGGCCGCAGCCCCCGACCGTGCTGTAAGATCAGCGGCGAGTTTCCCGGCGCCCGATCGTCATAGTTGCCGTGGCAGGCAAAATGCCATAGGCGAATCGGTACTTCTCCCTCCAGCAGCGCCTCCACCTGACTCCTGCGAGCCTCGGCCGGAGAGTGGTCCGCCAGACCCAGGCGCGCGGCCATATCGCTCAGCCAGCGACGCTCCTCCTGGACCTGAAGCAGCCGGGAGTCCGTCGGCGCAATGCAGGCCAGGCTGCTCACCATGATTTCCACCGCCGGCCCTGCCCCGTCGCTGACCCAACGGCTGAAGTCGTATTGCAGGCAAAGAAAATCGTCGTCCACGCCGTCGTCGAAGGGTTTGACCAGTTCCCAGGGAATCCACGGCTCGTCGGAGACAACCTCCAGGGTGCGCACCTTGCCCCGAATCTGTTCCCGGTACACCCGGCGCATATTCTCGTTGAAGAGTTCGTTGTACAGCCGCTGCCCGATCTTTTCCAGCCGCTGGAAGAACATCTGCGGCGTCGGCTTCTCCCCCGGTGCGTCGCCCAGGGGCTGGCCTTCCACGTCGCATCCCCGGGCCAGATTCTCGATCTCCCGGATGATCTGATAACGGTACTTTTCCGGGTCGGTACGCAAAGGTTCCCCTTCGACGATGCGCTCTTCCGTGTTGGGGTAGTGCAGGGTGTAGGTGAGCCGGTTGCCCCTGGTGCAGACCCGCAGCACCAGGTCGGGATAGGGGGCCTGGTAATTCCCTAGGTCCAACGGCTGTGCCGCGAGTTTGCCCGGCGAAGGGGCGGCCCCCGCTTCCTCCGCCGTCAGGGTGTGGGTCACGGTGGTCAGGAAGTGGGTTGGGGAGTAAAAGTCAATCACCACCGACTGTACGTCGGCTTGGACGGCGCGCAGGTAGAAGACGACCGGTTCGCTTTCGCCCTCCTCCACACGCAGCGTTTTGACGGGTTCGGTGAGCAGTTCGGGGCCGCGCGGGGTGAGCACCACGCGGATCAGTTCGTTGAGCCGGGACTGGATGGCGGCGGCATCCTGGCCTTCCACCGGGCTGCGAGTCAGGCCGACGATGATGGGGAAGCGCTCGCCGACGACGGTGGTGGAAGGCGCGTAGATATCGGTGTAGCGGATGACGTGTGTCGGGTGAAGGAGGTCGTTCAGGTGAGCGGCCAGGGCCGCCTCGTCCGCCCTCACCGCGCCCGGCTCTTCCAGCAGGGAGAGGCCGCCGCCCCGGGTAACGCGCAGACCACCGGCGCGCACCTGCTTCAACGCTTTCACGCCCTGCGGCCACCGCCGCAACCAACCGAGCAGGCGAAGGGAAGCGGCCGCGCGGCCTTCTTCGTCGGCGGCCTGTTCCCATTCCCGTAGCAGGTCCAGCAACTGCCAGTAGAGATGGGGCCACTCCGCCCCGGTCAGGCGGGGCAGTTCCGGCCACAGGACCAGAAGGGCAGCAACGGCTTCAGGCACTTGCGGACTCATAGGACAACCTCCCCGGCGCCGAGCAGGACAAAGGGCGCCCAGTAATAGGGACGGGCATAGGGGCGGGCATCGGGGTCTTCGGTGGTAATCGCCTGGAGCAGCAGTTCCTCGATCATCACCAGGGGCATCCGCCGGGCGGCCTGGCGACGGGCCTCGGCGATTTCCTGGTGGCGTGCCAGGTAGCCTTCCAGTTCGGCGTTGGTCAGGTCGCGCAGCCAGCGTTGCGCCCGGCGCAGCGCGCGGGCCGGCGGTTCCCTCTCCTGGAACAGGTATTCGTAGAAGCGGGTCATCAGCAGGGCTGCGCTGGGGTCGTCCACCGGCCAGAGGGTGCCCAGCACGACCGGCACGCCGGCCTGCAGGAAGCCGGCCGGCAGCCCGATGGCCTCCTCCGGCAGGTTGCGAAAATCGGCAATGGCCGTCTGACAGGCGGAAAGCACCGCCAAGCGGGCCGCATCCAACGCGGCGAACTCCGGCGCCATCGTCTCCCGCAGGGTGAGGTCCTTGTCGGCCAGGTGCAGGGCCGATTCCAGCGGCTCATCCGGCCGGAAGGAGCCGTGGCAACTGAAATGGAGCAACGTGGCCCCGGCCAGGCCGGAAAGGACGGCGTCGTGGGCGGCCTCTTCCTCGTAGAGCGGCACGGCCGCTCCCTGCGGGAGCAAATCCACCACACTTTGGAGTTCGGCTCTGGCGTAGCGCAGGCTGAGCGGCCAGCGTTCGCCCAGTTCCACCAGGCGCTTCAGCGGTTCGCCCAACCGCTCCGGCAGGCGCAGGATCAGCCTGCGCAGGAGGAAACCCTCGTGGCGGAGTTCCTCCGTTGGGCAGGCCAGCAACTTCTGCAATTCGGCCCGCAGGGAGGCAGTAGATGGGTCGGACGGCAGGGTAGCTGCGGCTTCCCGAAGTTGCCGGTGCAGGTCCCGCAGGCCGTCCACCGACGGCAGGGGGTTGCCCACGCCGAAGAGGCGGAGGGGGCCGGCGGCCGCGGCAGCACGGCGGCGGGCCTCGGCCAGGGCCGTGGCCGAGGGAACATAGGTCACGGTAAAGTGGTCCAGGAAGTACGTCCCGTCGGGCAGGCGGGCGGCGTGGAGGGGCAGGAGCGCCAGGCGGCCGGTGGGGATGAGGATGACGGGCCTCACCCCTCCCCCGGCGCCTGCGGCGCCACCCCCTCCCCTCTCCTGACCTTTGGTCAGGAGAGGGGAGGGGGTCGGGGGGTGGGGTGAGGCCGGCAACGATTTCCCCCAGCACCCGCTCGATCTCCTCCAACACCTCCTCATTACGGAAGCGGAGCAAGCGGTAGCCGTATTCGCGGAGCACCTCTTCGCGCGCCTGGTCGTAGGCCCGCTGATCCGGATGCCGGTGCACCCCGCCCTCCAATTCGATGATCAGACCGGCCTCGAAACAGAAAAAATCGGTGATGAAGCGGCCGATGGGGTGCTGCCGGCGAAACTTGAACCCCTGCAACCGTCGGTCGCGGAGACATTCCCAGAGGATCCGCTCGGCAGTGGTCCCCCGCCGCCGCAACTCGCGCGCCCGTTCGACCAGTTCCCGGGTCGGGCGGGGAGGAGCCTCACCCCTCCCCCGGCGCCTGCGGCGCCACCCCGCCTCACCCCTCCCCCGGCGCCTGCGGCGCCACCCCCTCCCCTCTCCTGACCTTTGGTCAGGAGAGGGGAGGGGGTCGGGGGGTGGGGTGAGGCCCATCAGCGCCTCGGCCAGCGGCCCCATCACCTTCTCGCCCAGTTCGGGAAGCAGCCTTTCGAGCGCTTCCGACATCCAAGCGGGGACGGCGAGTTGGGCCGGGAGGTACCCGCCGATGACGTTTTTCCTCTCCGCATCGGTCTGCACCAGCCAGCCGTTGAGGGCTTCCTCCGTCAGTTCGGGCAATTCCACCGCGTGCACCTCGCCGCCATAGACGATAAGGGCCAGCCCGCCGGCCGGGGTGGCGAGGAGGTAGACCATGGGAATGCCTGAAGCCGCGGCTTGGATATCGGCAAAGGTCGGTTCGACAAAATAGGCGGGGAACTGTTCGCGCAAGCGGGTGGTGTAGGCCCGGCGAGCGCGGGCCAGTTCTTCCTCAGCGGCCGCACGTCTTTCCTCAGAGGCATGTTGATAACGGCTTTGAGCCTCCCGGACGGCCCGCCAATCCCGTTCCAGGTCCGGGGAACGGGTTTCCTGCAAGGCCTGACGCCCACGCCAGGCTTCGGCCATCCAACGCGCTCTGCCCATCTCCAGCACCTCGACCGCCCGACGCGGCCGGCGGGAGGCGGCCGTCAGGGCATAAGCGTAGTTGGCCCACATCTCCTGAACACGATGGAGTTGGCGCTGTTTGCGGGATTCATGGAAGGACTCGGAATAGAGATACTGCCAGGCCGGCACAGCTTTCTCATACGCCGCTACCAAGCGGTTCAGGTCCTGTCGGTCCCGGCGGCGCATCAACAGCCGCCCCAGCGGAAGCGCGGCAACCAGGGTGTATTCCGGGAAAACCTCAGGGGAAAAGACCGCCAGCGCCTTCCCAAAGGCTTCGATGGCCGCGTCCAGGTCGGCCACCTGCCCCAGCGCCTCAAAGCGCGT
>JBMFNL010000070.1:0-13615 GCA_049970175.1 Chloroflexia bacterium | reverse complement strand
GGTGAGGGTCAGCCGGACCGCCCCCCTACGATTCGACACCTTTGGGACACACCCCTCAAGGTTTCGATACGCGGCTTCGCTACTCAACCCATCGCCCAGCGGCTCAATCCAAGTCGCTACTCAACCCGGCGGCGGAATAGCGCCGCGACAGATATGCCCCCGCCCCTTCGCCGCCGATCATCCCCCCACCAGGGCGCTGAGGGCAAAGTACATCCCGAAGCCGATGAGCAGCAGCCCGCAGCCCCCAAAGACCAGGCGGATGGACCAGCGGCGTCCACAGGCGCCGGCTGTGGAAGGTGAGGAAAGAGACCAGGGTATCCCAGGCCAGGTCGCACGTCCAGTGGGTCACGGCCACGGCCAGGAGGCCCAGCAGAAGGCCAGACCCCGGGCCAGGAGCGTCGCCCCCACGGTGGCCCACCAGAGGAAGAAGTAGGGGTTGGAGGCCGTCGTCGTCAGGCCGGCCAGGATGGGCGTGGCCTGCCGGGCCCGGGCGCTTTCCGGGGCCGTTTCCGGTTCCGGCCGGCTGCGCAGGAGGCCGTAGCCCATCCAGACCAGCACGGCCCCGCCGGCCAGCCCGATGGCGATCTGCACCGGGCGTTCCTGGAAGAACGAGGCCAGCCCCCAGGCCACCAGGGCCATCAGGGGAAACTCGACGGCCCCATGCCCCAGGGCCACCAAGGAACCGGCCCAGGGGGAGGTCCGGCCCCGGGCCACGGTCACGGCAAAGACCGGGCCGGGCATCATGACGCCGGAGAGGGAGATGGTCGCCGTGCCGGCCAGGAGCAGAAGGAATTCCATATCCTCACCTCAACTGAGCAGCGAGACCGGGTCCACATCCACGCTCCAGCCCTCCGGGAGGGCAAACCCCCGGAGCAGGGGCTGCACCTCGGGCGCGAGGAGCAGGATTTGCCAGCGGTAGCGGCCCTGGCGACGCCGGACAAAGGCCGGCGCCGGGCCTACCAGGCGGGCTCCGGGCACGGCCGAGACCCTCCCCGCCAGAAGACGGGCCACCCGGCCGGCCTCCTCCCGCGCCCGATCCTCCCGGCTGTGGCTGTAGACCAGCCGGACCAGTTCCCGGAGCGGAGGGTAGCCGTAGCGGGCGCGAAAGGCCATCTCCTGGCGAAAGAAGGCGGCGTAATCCTGCCGGGCGGCGGACTGGATGGCATAGTGGTCGGGATGGTAGGTCTGGATGACGGCCCGGCCGCGTTCCTCCCGCCGGCCGGCCCGCCCGATCACCTGAGTGACCAGTTGGAAGGTGCGCTCCGCCGAGCGAAAATCGGGCAGATGCAGCACCGTATCGGCGCTCACCACCCCGACGAGCGAGACCCCGGGCAGGTCCAGCCCCTTGGCCACCATCTGCGTCCCCACCAGGACATCGGCCTTTCGTCGGGCAAAGGCCTCCAGCACTTCCTCGTAACTCCCGCGAGCCTCGGCGACATCGCGGTCCCAGCGCAGCACACGGGCCGAGGGAAGCAGGCGCAGTACCTCGGCCTCCACCCGCTCCGTGCCGGCGCCAAAGTGGCGGATGCGGAGGCTCCGGCAGGCCGGGCAGGAGGCCGGGACGGAAGCCTTCCGGCCACAGCGGTGGCAGAGGAGGCGGCCCAGGTCGGCGTGGTAGACGTAGGGGACCTCGCAGTGCGGGCAGCGCACGACATACCCGCAGTCGCGGCACATGACGAAGGTGGCCGCCCCACGGCGGTTCAGGAAGAGGATGGCCTGCTCGCCGGCCTCCAGCGTCTCCCGCAGGGCCCGCTGGAGGGAACGGCTGAAGATGCTCGTGTTGCCGGCCCGGAGTTCCTCCCGCATATCCACCACCTCCACCCGGGGCAGGGAGGTCTGGATGAGCACGAGAGGCCGACCCGTGGAGTCCTCGCGCACCCGGATGCGTTCGGGGAGTTCCAGCAGGCGGTAGTGCCCCTCTCGGGCCCGGCTGTACGTTTCGACGGAGGGAGTGGCACTGCCCAGGAGGACGATGCTTCCGGTGAGGCGGGCCAGGGCCAGGGCGACCTCACGGGCGTGGTAGCGGGGCGGGGGGTCGTCCTGCTTGTAGGAGTCGTCGTGTTCCTCGTCTATGATGATCAGGCCCAGCCGGGGCAGCGGGGCGAAGAGGGCCGAGCGCGGCCCGATGACCACATCCACCTGGCCGGCCCGCACCCGCCGCCACTGGTCGTAGCGCTCTCCCACGCTCAGGCCGCTGTGGAGGACGGTCACCCGGCCGGGAAAACGGGCGGCAAAGCGCCGGACGGTCTGCGGGGTGAGGGAGATCTCCGGCACCAGGACGACGGCCTGCCGGCCATCGCGCAGGGCCCGCCCCAGGGCGCGCAGGTAGACCTCGGTCTTGCCGCTTCCGGTAACGCCGTGGAGGAGGAAGGTGTGGGTCCCGCCCCGGCCAAAGGCCTCGTAGATCTCGCGCCAGACCTGCCCCTGCCTTTCGGTGAGGGGCGGAGGCGGCTGAGGGGGAACTCGACAGCCGGCCAGCGGGTCGCGCAGACGTTCCCGCTCCTCCGTCCGGGCCACGCCGGCCTCCAGGAGGGCGGCGGCCTCCTCCCGGCCGAGGGTCGAAAGCGGCAGGGCCCGGTCCTCGGCCTGCTCCAGGCGCTCCAGGCACTCCAGGAGGCGCTCGTCGGCGCGGGTGCGGCGCAGGGCGGCGGCCCGGGCCAGGGCCACCTCGGGGAGCACGCTCAGGCGCACCTGCGCCGGCCGGTGCTCCCGACGCACCAGCCCCCGGCGTTCCAGGGCTCGCCAGACCTCGGCCGGGACGGGTTCAGCCTCCAGGTCGAGCACGCCTTCCGCCTCCTGAAGGCGGCGCACCAGGGCGCACCCTCGGGGAAACCGGCGGGCCTCTTTCTCCAGGAAAGCGGCTACCTCCGCACCGGGAGCGACCAGGCGCAGGAGGTCCCTTTCCTTCAGGGAGCGCACCAGGCCCTCTGCCTCCAACTCGGCGATCGCCCCCGGCCCGGCCTTGACTTCCTGGCAAAGGGTCCGGGTCTCGCGGAGGCCGCCCGGAGCGCGGGCCAGGGTCGAAAGGACCCGGGCGGCCGGGGAGTTACGCCGGCCGGCCAGAAGACTCTCCCGCAGGGCCGCCAGTTGGGCCGGCGAAGCGCTCAACACCAGGAAGGGCTCGCGGTGCGGGCGGGCCGTCGGTTCCTCGATCCAGGTGACCTGGGCCAGCCAGCCCTCCCGCTCCAGGCGAGAAAGGGTCCCCGACAGCCCCCTTTTCCGGAGCGCCCGGGCCAGGGCCGCCAGGTCCAGTTCGCCCCCGGAGCGGCGCAGTTCCTCGACGGCCTGCCGGGCAAGCGGGGACAGGCCCTCCAGGGGACGGCTGCGTCCCGCCTCGGTCAGCACGACCCGGGTGCGAGGACGCCCCAGCAGCCCCGGGGGCAGCATGGCAAAGAGGGCCTCGGCCAGGGTGCAGAGGTCGTGTTCGGCCATCCAGCGGCCCAGGGCGATCTGGGTGGGGGTGAGGACCGGGGTGGGATCGGCAATCTCCAGGATGTCGCGGGTCTCAAAGTCGGGCGGCTGTTCGCTCAGGGCGACGACGATGGCCGGCAGGCGGCTTCGACGAAAGGGGACCCAGACGACCTGGCCGGGGGCGATGGTAGCGTGCAGGGCCGGCGGCACGGAGTACGAAAAAGTGCCCACCACCCGGGCACCCTGGCGCACCACGACGTCGGCATACAGCGCCCCGGCCACTACAACCAGTCCTCCTCCTCGTCGCCGCTGCGCAGAGGAGGAAAGCCCGCCTCTCCCCGGCCGGCCGGGCGGGCCAGTTCGGCCCCTTCCAGGAAGGCGCCCAGGTCGCGGTACGATTCCGGTGTCCCGTACTCCCGGGTCTGGACGACCACCGGCATCGGCACGGCGTGCCCCAGGATGAGGGCCTGCTTCCGGGTATCCAGCCGGGCCAGCACGGTCCGCAGCCGGCCGGCCCCGGCCATGCCGCCCAGGATGGCGGCGATGTCCTTTTCCTCATCCAGAAGGTAGGTGATGCGCGTGCCGATCTGGCTCATCACCTCGCCGTCGATGCTGGAGGGGCGCTGGTCCACCACGAGCAGGGTGACGTTGTACTTGCGCATCTCGCGGGCAATCGTCCCAAAGGCCGTCTGGGCGGCTACCTCCGGCCCCAGGAACTTGTGCGCCTCCTCGATGGTGATGAGCAGGGGGCGCGGCTCCGGGCCCTGCTCGCCCAGGTAACGCTCCATCGCCTGGACGTAGGCCTCGTGGATGCGGCGGGTGAGGAGGTTGGACACCAGGACGTAGGCGGTGAGGTCGGAGTAGCCGCCGAACTCCAGCACCACATGGATGCCCGCGTTCAGGCACTCCAGGATGCGGGCCACCGAATCGTCGGTGACCTCGGGGCGCAGGAAAGCCAGCCGGCGCAGCCGGCCCAGTTTGCGGTAGAGGGCCTGGAGGGCGCCGGCGTGCAGCCCGTAGGCGGCGACCAGCGCATCCAGTTCCTCGGTGCCTTCCAGTTCCAGGAGGGTGCGCAGCCAGGACGTCCCCAATTTGTCCCAGAGCCGGTAGACCGTATCGATCGCCGCCGGAGAAAGGTCCAGGGTGTCGCGCAGCATCTCCACATCCTGGGGCATCACCTGGTCATAGGGGATTTCCACGCTAAAGTCAAAGGGGACCTTCCGGCGTCGCGAGGAGGCGGGGTCCAGGGTAAAGATGGCCACCTTCTCCGGGAAGAGGCGCTTCAGGCCGCGCACCTTGCCGTAGCGGGGGTCCTCGAAGGAGCCCTCCCAGCCGTACTCGTTGTGCATATCAAAGACCAGGCTGACGGCGGCGTTGCGCTGAGCAATGCCTACCAGGAG
Source organism: Chloroflexia bacterium (assembly GCA_049970175.1). Lineage (GTDB taxonomy): Bacteria > Chloroflexota > Chloroflexia > DTKN01 > DTKN01 > JASFBA01. The sequence goes on along the minus strand of JBMFNL010000070.1, from coordinate 8,804 downwards.
GAGGCGGGTGAGGAAGGTCTTGCCGGTGCCCGATTTGCCGAAGATGCCGCTGGAGCGTTCCACCAGCCGGCCCAGGTCCAGACAGATGGGCACGTCCTCCATATCCACCGGCGTGCCGATGCGAAAGTGGCGTTCGTCCTCCTTCCCGAAGACGGCGGCCACGGCCTGGGGACTGGCCGGGTAGACCGGGGCGAAGTGGGCCGGGATCGTCTTCACCGGCTGGGGTCCCTCCAGGGCGGCCTCCTCGCCGGCCGGCAGGGTGAGCATAGGGGCTACCTCCAGCAGGCCGAAGGTGCCGCTGCCGCGCACGACCTGGGCGACGAAGGGGTCGGAGATGGGCGGCGGGGTGAGGCGAAAGTGCTCGCTCAGGAGGCCCAGCCGTACGTCGGTGACCATGCCGAAGAAGCGCCGGCGCTCGCCCTCGATGACGACATAACGGCCCACGGCCACGTCCTCAACCGAGACCTGGCCGTCCAGCCGGACGGTCAGTCCCTCGGCCAGCGAACCGGAAACGACGATGCCCAACCGGTTCCGTTCTTCCATCGAGACCTCCCGAAGGATATTGTATCACGTCCGGGGCCGGCCGGCAAATGTTTTTCCGCCGCATTTGCCCGCCTCGATTTCTGTGGTATGATGGGGAGGCGTTCCCGCCTTCCCCACGACACGGGGTCATGTTCCGGGGGACAACGGCCGGAGCCGCGTTCCACGGGGGCACGTCCCATACGCCGGTTCCGGGTAGCCGATGGCGGAGGTAGAAAAATGCCCTGGGGATGGCTGCAGCCGCGTCAGGGTGCGCTTCTGGTCCGCGAGGCGACCGAAGAGGACCGAGAGGCGATCGAAGGACTGCTGGAGCGGGCCCGCCGTTCCTACCACGGCCTGGGCGGGGCCCTGCGGGAGGCGCTGCGGGAGGACCTGCTCCTGATCGCCTGGCAGGCCGGCGCGCCGGCCGGCCTGGCCGGCATCCACCGCCAGGGGCCGGAAGTGGCCTGGATCTATGCCCTGGCCATCGCCGAGGACGCTTCCCTGGAGGCGGTGGGTACGGCCCTCCTGGACGGGCTGGAGGAACGGCTGAGGCCGCTCGGGGTGGCCTACCTGGCCTATATGGACGAATACGAACTCCCCTGGCTGCGCCGGCTGCTGGAGCGGGCCGGCTTTTCCCGCTACACCCGGGTGGTCGGTTTCGAGGCCCGCGCCGACCCTCCGCCGGACCTAGGGAATCGGGAGGTCGAGGTCCGCCCGGCCGGCCCGGCCGACCTTCCGGCCGTCGCCCGCTTGGACCAGGCCGCCTTCGGCCCCATCTGGGGCTATGGCGAACGCGTCTTTCGCGGCGTACTGGACACGGCCGGCCTCTTTCTCCTGGCCGAAGAGGGAGGGGAAACGGTGGGCTATATCCTCTGCACCCTTCATCCGGAGCAACGAGCCCACATCGTCCGGCTGGCCGTCGCCCCGGAGCACCAGGGCCGGCACATCGGAACGCGCCTGCTGGCCGAGGCCTTCACGGCCCTCCGATCCCGAGGTGTGGAATGGATCGGCCTGAACACCCAGGAGGAGAACCGCCGTTCCCAGCGCCTCTACCGCCGGTTCGGCTTCCGCCCCACCGGGGAAGAGGTGGAAGTGTGGGCAAAGCGTCTCCGGTAGCCTCTACCGGCCGGTTGGGGAAATGGCTCATTAGCTATTCTCCTCCTCCACCATCCGCTTCAATTCGTACAACTTGTTGATCGCCTCCAGCGGCGTCAGTTCCTCCACCCGGAGGCGTTTGAGTTCCTCCACCACCCGGCTGGGGCCGGGGCCGAAAAGGGGCAGTTGCTTCACCACCGTGACCTGGCGCAGGACCTCGCGCCGCTCCTCTTTCTGACGCGTCCTCTCCAGTTGCGCCAGCACCTCCTCGGCGCGGTGGATCACGCTTCCGGGCAGGCCGGCCAGTTGGGCCACGTGGATGCCGTAGGAACGGTCGGCCCCGCCGGGGACGATCTTGCGCAGGAAAACCACCTTCCCCCCTTCCTCGGACACGGCCACGTTGAAATTGCGCACCCGCGGCAGCACCTGGGCCATCTCGGTGAGTTCGTGGTAGTGCGTGGCAAAGATCGTCCGCGCCCCCAGGCGGGGGTGGTTATGGATGTACTCCAACACGGCCCGGGCGATGGCCAGCCCATCGTAGGTGGAGGTGCCCCGGCCGATCTCGTCCAGGACGATCAGGCTGCGCCGCGTGGCGTGGTGCAGGATGTTGGCCGTCTCGGTCATTTCCACCATAAAGGTGCTCCGTCCGGTGGCGATGTCGTCCTGGGCCCCCACGCGGGTAAAGATGCGGTCCACCAGGCCGATCTCGGCCGAATCGGCCGGGACGAAGGAGCCCATCTGGGCCATCAGCACGGTCAGGGCGACCTGGCGCAGGAAGGTGGATTTTCCGCTCATGTTCGGGCCGGTGAGGACGATCAGTTGGGCATCGTTGCAGTCCAGGTGGATGTCGTTAGGGATGAACGGCTCGTCCTTGAGGGTGAGTTCGACCACCGGATGCCGGCCGGCTCGGATATCGAGCGCTTCGCCCTCGTTCAACACCGGCCGCACGTAGCGGTTGCGCACGGCCACCTCGGCCAGGGCGGCGCAGACATCCAGCCGGGCCAGGACGTCGGCCGTCGCAAGCAGCCGGTCGGCGACGGCGGCGATCTGCAGGAGCACCTCCTTGTAGAGCCGGGCCTCGATCTCGGCCATGCGCTCCTGCGCCCCCAGCACGATGGCCTCGTACTCCTTCAGTTCCGGCGTGATGTAGCGTTCGGCGTTCACCAGGGTCTGCTTGCGGATGTACTCCGGCGGGACCATCTTTTCCAGGGCGCGGGTGACCTCGATGTAATAGCCAAAGACCTTGTTATAGCCCACCTTGAGCGTCCGGATGCCGGTGCGCCGGCGTTCCTTCTCCTCCAGGGAGGCGATCCACTCCCGTGCCTCCCGGCTGGCGGAGACGATCTGGTCCAGTTCGGCGGAGAAACCGGGGCGGATGACCCCGCCGGCGGAAAGCGTCGCCGGCGCCTCCTCGGAGATGGCCCGGCCGATGAGTTCGGCCACCTCGGTGCAGGGGTCGGGGAGGGCCAGGACAGAGTCCGGCCGTTCCTGCAGGACGGGGGCGAGGAGGCTTCGCAGCGTCGGCACCTTTTCCAGGCTGGCACGCAGTCCCAGGAGTTCGCGGGGGCCGGCGATGCCGGAGAGGATGCGCGAGGTGGTGCGTTCGATGTCGCGCATGCCGGAAAGGAGGTCGCGCACCGCCGTCCGCAGGGCCGTATCGCGGACGAAGAGTTCCACCGCGTCCAGCCGGGCGTTGATGGCGGCGATGTCCAGGAGGGGCTGGTTGAGCCAGCGCCGCAGCAGGCGAGCGCCCATCGGTGTGCGGGTCTGGTCGAGCACCCAGAGGAGGGAATAGGTGGCCTCGCCGGTGAGGGTGTTGGCGGTGAGTTCCAGGTTGCGGCGGGTTTGGGGGTCCAAAGTCATGTAGTGGCCGGTTGAATAGGTGCGCAGGGCGCGAATCTGGCACAGGAGGTTCTGCTGGGTATCCTGGAGGTACTGGAGGAGGGCCCCGGCGGCGCGGACGGCCAGGGGCTTGCCTTCGCAGCCGAATCCTTCCAGGCGTTCTACACCGAAATAGTCCTTGAGGGCCTGGCGGGCCGTTTCCTCCTGCCAGTGCCAGGCCGGGTAGCGGGTGACGGCGACGCCTCCGGCGTTGCCGAAGGCGGCAGCGGCCGGGGTCTCCGGGAGGAGGAGTTCGGCCGGCTGGAGCCGGCTCAGTTCCCTCTGTACCTCCAGGAGGGCCTCCTCGTCGCGCAGTTCGGTGGTGGCGAATTCCCCGGTGCTCACGTCGGCATAGGCCAGGCCGGCCTGCTCGCCTTCCACCAGGACGGCGGCGATATAGTTGTTGCGGCCGGCCGGGAGAATCGTCGGCTCCACCACCGTGCCGGGGGTGATCACGCGAACTACGTCCCGCTCCACCAGTCCCCGCCCCGGTTCGCTCAGTTGATCGCACACCGCTACCTTGTAGCCGGCGGCCAGGAGGCGGGCCACATACGTCTCCACCGCGTGGTAGGGCACGCCGGCCATGGGCACCCGCCGGTCCTTGGCCACCGGGCGGGAGGTGAGGACGATGTCGCAGACCTGGGAGACGATGCGGGCATCGTCGTCGAACGATTCGTAAAAGTCCCCCAGGCGAAAGAGGAGGATGGCATCGGGATAGCGCCGCTTGATGCGCAGATACTGGTGGCGCAACGGCGTATCCAAGGCAAGTTCCTCCGCACCAGACCGGGCAACCGCCGGCAACCCGGCACGCCGGGGCCGATCGATCCTACCCGAGCGGCCCGGCGATGATTTCGCTACGGCCGTCCAACGCCTCGCCCAACGACGGACAGGTATCCCTCGAAAAGAGGCGTTCGCCGGCCGGCAGGCCGGCTCTTCGCCCATATTATAGCCCAAGGGGGAGGGAAGGGCAAACCGCCTAACGTAGCCCGTAGGCGATGGTCCAGCCCCAGCGCCAGAGGCCGTTCCAGAGGAGCAGGGCCAGGAGGAGAAGCACCGTCAGCCGGCCGGCCGCCCCCCTTCCCCGCAGCCCGGCCAGCACGGCCCCCGACCCCAGGGCCAGGACCGGCAGGATGAAGAGGCTGTAGCGTGTGGAAAAGCCGTAGAAGGCCTGGCCCAGGCCGAAGAGCAGCGCCGCAAGAAGGGCTCCTCCCAGCACGGCCGCCGTCCAGCCCCGCGCCCGGCGGAGCAGGAACAGGCCCGGCAGGGCCAGGAGGGCGGTCGGTGGCTGGACGAAGGAAAAGAACTGGGGCAGCGGATTCAGGAACGCTCCCAGGCGGCCCTCACCCTGCCCCACCCTCTGCAATCCCCCCACCAGGGCCTCCCGGACCGGCGAGGCACTGTAATAGAGGAACAAGGCCGTCGCTCCGGCCAGCGCCAGCGCCCCCAGGGCCCGGCAGGCCAGGCGCCGTCCCCGGGACGTGGACATCCCCAGCGCCGCCGCGGCCAGGACAAAGGCCCCGAGCAGCAGGCTATCGGCAAAGTGGCCCAGGAGGGTCAGGAGAAAGACGCCGGCCAGCCGTAGTCCATCCCCCCTCCCCGGCGGCCGGTGCCCGAGGGCCAGGAGCACGAGCGCCCCTAGCAGGGCCACGCGGCTGAACATGTTGGTGTAGTTGCCCCACAGGAAAAGGAGAAAGGTCACCGGGGCGGCCTCGGCCAGAAGGAGGGAAAATATGGCCCCATCGCTGCGCCCGCCCAGCCGGAGGGCCAGGACGTAGAGGAGCAGCCCGCACAGGGCATCCAGCGCCGCCCCGGCCACCTCCATCACCAGGGTCAGGTCGGCGGGCAGGAGGGCGGCCGGGGCCAGGGCGATGTAGAAACCGGGCGGGTAGGGGGCCGGCAGGTTCACGTCGGGCAGGTCGGCGGTGAAGAGGAGGTTTCCGGCCCAGGTCCATTCGGCCCGGTGGACGTGGAAGAGGAGGTCGCTGGAGCGAAACTGGGGATAGAGCATACCCCCCAGCCGCAGGACAAAGCCCAGGAGGAGGACGGCCCAGAGCAGCCGGGCCTGCCGGATGGGGAAGCGGGACCTTTCCAGCCGGGGCAGGAAGAGGAGGGTCAGGAGGAGGGCGGCGGCCAGAAGGAGCACCAGGGGGACGGTAAAGAGGGTCAGGCCCAGGCGATGCCAGCCCAGGAGGTAGCCCAATAGCCCGCCGGCCAGAAAGAGGAGGAGGGCGCTCCACCTGCGGCGCAGCCCCCAGCGGCGCAGGAGGAGGTAGGCCAGGAAGATGCTTCCCATGAGGAGGCCGACCTGTCCCCAGGCCGGCTCGGTCCGGCCCGCCCTGAGGGAGCGCACCTCCACCCAGTCCACGGCCAGGCCCAGTTCACGCCCCTCGCCCGGCGGGCGGAAGGTCGGGGTGTGCAGTTCCAGGTACAGGTCGCCGGCCGGCAGCGCCTCCGGCGGGAGGAGGAAGCGGTAGACCTGCCAGTGGGGGCTGACCGTGGTGGAGAAGAGCGACGTTTCCCCCACCCAGAGGCCGGCCGGGGAGGCTTCCAGGCCGGTCGGGCGCGGGGCGTACAGCCGCAGGCGCATCTCGAGCGGCTGCCGGCCCAGGCCGGGAAAGCGCATCCCCACTTGCGCCCGCGTCCAGCGGTAGTTCGCCCCATCGGGAAAGGCCGCCTGCTCCGGCTCGTAGAAAGAGCCCAGGTAGGGGGCGTCGTGGGGGCCGCCGACGTCCAGGTGAAAGGCGACCGGGACCTGGTAGGCGGCCAGGCCGGCCAGCAGCGTCAAGAGGAGAAGGAAACAGAGCGGCGCATCCGCAAGGCCCAGGGACCGGAAGGGGCGCGGCGGTGCCGCGTCCCTACGGCCCTCGTCCCGCACCCGCGCCGCCCAACGCATGATGCCCTGTATCCGGCTACTCCAGCAGGCCTTTCTCCCGCAAAAGCGGCCGGGAGTCCACAAAGAGGGTATCCAGATGGAGCGCCCTGGGTTCCACCCCCAGCGCCAGGCCCATCAGTTGGGTGTAGTAAAAGACCGGCAGGCCCAGTGTCTCCTGGAAATCCGAGGCGATCTGCTCCTGGCGGGCATCCAGGTTGATCTGGCAGAGCGGGCAGGCCACCACCACCGCCTCCGCCCCCACCGCCTTGGCGTCGTGCAGGATGCGGTGGGTCATCTTCAGGGCTACCGGGGTCTCGGTCAGGGTCAGGTTGTTGCCGCAGCAATCGGTCTTGTAGTTCCAGTCCAGCACCTCGGCCCCCAGGGCGGCCATCAGGCGGTCCAGTTCCATCGGGTACTCGTGGTGTTCGGCCCCGGTGACCGTGCGCGGGCGGGTGATGAGGCAGCCGTAGTAGCAGACCACCTTGAGGCCGGAAAGCGGCCGGACGACGCGGGAGGCGATGGCCTCGGTGCCGATGCGTTCGACCATGGTCTCGACGATATGGCTGACCCGGACCCGGTTCTGGTAGCGATAGCCCAATTTGCGGGTGACCGCCTCGCCCAGTTCGGGGTAGCGTTCCATATCGTGCAGGGCGAACTTGAAGCGGGAATAGCAGGCGGCGCAGGGCACGGCCACCTCGTCGTAGCCCAGTCGTTCGATATAGGCCAGGTTCTGCATGGGGAGGAGGGTGGCCAGTTCGTGGGAAACGGCGTGGGCCGGGGTCGTGCCGCAGCAGGTCCAGCCTTCCGGTTCCTCCAGTTTCAGCCCGATCTTCTCGCAGACGGCGCGGGTGGAGAGGTCGTACTCCTTGGCCGTGGAATGGAGGGAGCAGCCGGGGTAGTAGGCCACCGCCCCCGGGGAGGCCCGGGGCTGAACCCGCTCCAGGTTCCGGGGGATGCGCCCGCGTTCCGGGAGGAGTTTGATCTTGCGGGTCAGGAAGAGGCGGACCCCCATGCGCAGGTCCTTGAACAACTGTCCCATATCCACCGCGCCCTTGAGGAGGGTACGGGTCTTGAGTTCCCCCAGGAGGCCCAGTTCGTACATCCGCCCGAACATCTGGATGCCGCGCAGGGCGGCCTGGTTGAAGATGGGGATGGAGGCGATGGGAGGACGGATGCCCTGCTCCATAGCCACCTGTTTGAGGACGTCCATGGCCCGAGGCAGGTCGATGGCGTGGGGACAGCGCGTCACGCAGGTCTGGCAGTTGGCGCAGATCCAGATGGTGCGAGATTTCAGCACGCGCTCGTTCAACCCCAGTTGCACGGCCCGCAGGAGTTGATTGGGGGCCAGGTCCATATACTCGACCACCGGGCAGCCGGCGGTGCACTTTTTGCACTGGTAGCAGAGGTAGACGTTTTCGCCGCAACGCTCCTGGACGATCTGGGCCAGGGGCAGGGTCTGGAGATCGGCAACGGGAGGCATCGTTTTCCTCCAAAATCACTCGACCGCCGGCCGCGGGTAGAGGCCGGCCGCCTGGACGATCTCCGGCACGGCCTCCTCCCACTCGATGGCCATGATATGGATGCCGGCCACGCCGGGGATTTCGCGCACCTGCCGGATGATGTCCACGCAGATCTGGATGCCCTCACGCTTCCAGGCCTCGGCGCGGGCCTTTTTATCCTCCTTGGGGATGTCGGCCACGGCCCGTTCCATGCGTTCGACGATCTCGTTGGGCACGTCCATCCCCGGGACTTTATCGCGCATGTAGCGGGCGGCGCCGGCCGTCTTGATGGGCCCCACGCCGGCCAAGATATAGACCTTTTCGTGCAGGCCCAGTCGGCGTACCCGCTCCATATACTCGGCGAAGCGGGGCACGTTGTAGATGAGTTGGGTCTGGATGAAATCGGCTCCGGCGGCGACCTTCTTGGCCAGCCGGTAGGGGCGGAAATCGAAGGGGTCGGCGAAGGGGTTGGCCGCCGCGCCGAGGAAGAAGCGCGGTTCCTGCCCCTTGACCTCCTCGCCGCAGAGGAAGCGCTTCTGATCGCGCAGGCCGGCCATCATCTGCAGAAGTTGGATCGAATCCAGGTCGAAGACGTTCTTGCTGGTCGGGTGGTTGCCGAAGGACTGGTGGTCGCCGGTGAGGCAGAGCAGGTTGCGGACGCCCAGGGCATAGGCGCCCAGGAGGTCGCTTTGTATCGCGATGCGGTTGCGGTCGCGGCAGGTCATCTGCACGACCGGCTCCAGCCCCTCGCGCATGACCAGCACGGCCGAGGCGATGGAGGACATGCGCACCACCGCCGTCTGGTTATCGGTGATGTTGACGGCATCCACATAGCCCTTGAGGAGGCGGGCCTTGCGGAGGATGACCTCGGCATCGGCGCTCTGGGGCGGGCCCAGTTCCCCGGTGACGGCGAAATGGCCGGCGCGCAAGACCTT
>JBMFNL010000069.1:0-14395 GCA_049970175.1 Chloroflexia bacterium | reverse complement strand
AGGCCATTGCTCACCGGGACGTTGGTCTTCTCCACGCTGCCGATTTGGCTGCCCCCGGTTTCAGCATCCCACAGGCCGAACTGGAAGTCGCAGGTGCCGCTTACGGGGTTGCCCCCGCTCCGCAGTTGGCCCTGGTAGGTGAAAGCGGTGCCCAGGACAGCCTGGACACCTGCATCTCCCTGAGGGCCCGGCCCCTGGGCCTGGACGAGGGAGACGGCCAGCGCCAGCACAACTACCGCCACGATGCTTCCTGCAATGGTCCACTTGCCTTTCATCTTAACCTCCCTGGCAGGATCCTGCTGAGGACAGGTTGACCGACCCATACGATATTTACAGGTTACCTTTCATCTCGTACCTCCCGAGGCCGATTCCTCTCAGCGTAGATGTCACAGGCGGATGCATGTTTGTAGAAGTATTGTATCATTTTAAAAAAAACGTTTGTCAAGGACTTCTGAGGGTTCGGAAGTCTGGAGGCGGGTTGCCCCGACGGCTGGGTTCCTGGGCCGATGCCGGCGAGGGAAGAGGGCAGGGTCCGGAGGAGGATTTCCACCGTCGCCTGGACCAGGGTGGCGGGAGGTATGGGGGTAGCACGGAGGTGGGAGAGGGAATCGCCCAGGGCTTTTTCCAGGGCCGCGTGCACCTCCTCCCGCAGGGGGAGGTCGGGGAAGTCTCCCTCGAACGCCAGGGCCTGTTCAAGCAGGCCCAGGGGGAGGAGGCGCAGGTAGGGGAGGACCTTGCGGCAATCCACCACCTCGGCGACGGTGGCCGGCCGTTCCTGGGAGGCATCGCCTTCCAGCCAGCGGGCCGTGGCCTGGAGGAGCAAGGGAGCGGTGCGCAAGTGGTTTTCCAGGGCGCTTCGGAAGGGGTTCTTGGCCTCCAGGAGAGGCGCGGCCCGCCGGTAGAGGGCCTGCCAGCGGGCGAAGGCGGCCCGGTCGGCCTCCAGGCTTTCCTCCAGGAGTTGGCGGTGGCCGACGGCGGCCGGCCGGGTGTCCTCGATGCCGGGGACGGTGAAGAGGGGCAGTTCGGGGACGATGACCTGCACCCGGCCGAGACACCGGGCATAGAGGTAGGCCGGCGCACCGCAGCAGAGGAGGCCGGCCGGATCGGGAATGCCCTGGGCCGAAAGGGCCGCCGCCATCTCCCGCAGCGTGGGCAGGCGGTACACCCCGGGGGCCAGGACGGGGGCAAAGGGAAGTTCGGCTTCCCCGCAGTGGGTGGGCAGGCCGTAGCGTCCCCAGAGCGGGGGGAGTTCCGGTGCCCGTTCCGCCACCTCCTCCGAGAGGAAGGCATAGGCCCCGCCCAGCAGGGCGTTGTGCAAGGGGACCAGGGTCTCGGGCCGGAAGTCGTCGAGGAGGGCCTGGAGGGCCTGGGTCTCCGGGAGCGGCCGTTCCCAGGGCCAGGCCGGGTCGTCGCTGGGGAAGGTCCACTCCACCTGTTCCCCTTCCGGCGGGCGGAAGTGCCGGCGGGCGTAATTTGCCAGGTCCAAGGGGTGGGTGAACCAGCCCTCGTTGCGCCGGGCCCCGTCCGGGTCCACACAGGGCAGGAGGAGCCAGCGGGCCGAGCGGAGCGGTTCCTCTTCCTCCAGGAGGAAGCGGGCCAGGTGAAGGAGGGCTATCCCGCCCAGCGGTTCATCCGGCTGGGGGAAGGCGTAGGACAGGATGCGGTGGGGGCCATTGCCCAGTTCCAGCGCCAGGAGCGTTTCTCCCTGCCGGCTATGTCCGTAGGCGCGAAGGATGGCCTGTTTCCGGTGGCTTTCGGCCAGGCGGCGGAACTCCCCCAGGAGGTCGTCCAGGGGAGGGAAGGAGGCGGGGCCGGCCGGCGCTTCGTTGGGCATGGATCCTTCCTGAAACGTGCGGGCGGTCGAATGTGGAGACGGCCTTACAACCTTCGGGCGATCATCAGGCGCTGAATCTGGTTCGTGCCCTCGTAGATTTGCAACAGTTTGGCATCGCGCATGTACTTTTCGACCGGGTAATCCTGCATGTAGCCGTAGCCGCCGAGAATCTGCACGGCGTCGGTGGTGACACGCATGGCCGCGTCGGAGGCGTAGCATTTGGCCATGGCGGAGAGGCGCTCGGCCTCCGGCTCACCCCGGTCGTAGGCCTGGGCGGCACGCCAGGTGAGCAGGCGGGCGGTCTCCACGGCGATGGCCATATCGGCCAGCATGAGTTGGATGGCCTGGTGGGAGACGATGGGCCGGCCGAACTGGACGCGTTGGTGGGCGTAATCGCGGGCGGATTCGAAGGCGGCCCGCGATAGGCCCACCCCGATGGCCGCCACGCCCACACGGGCGCGGTTCAACGTCTCCACCAGGATGCGGAAGCCCTCGCCCTCCTTCCCCAGGCGGTTTTCGGCCGGGATGCGCACGCCCTCGAAGATGACCTCGCGGGTGTCGGAGGCGCGCTGGCCCATCTTGCGCTCCTTTTTCCCCGTGGAAAGGCCGGGAGTGCCGGCCGGGACGACGAAGGCGGAGAGGCCCCGGGCCCCCCGGGAGCGGTCGGTGGAGGCGATGACGGTGTAGAGAGAGGCCAGCCCACCATTGGTGATAAAGGTCTTGACCCCATCGAGGACGTAATCTTCCCCTTCCCGGCGGGCGGTGGTGGCGACGGCGGAGGCATCGGAGCCGGCCCCCGGCTCGGTCAGGCAGAAGGCGGCCAGGCGTGGCTCGGCGCAGAAGGGGGGGAGGAGGCGGGCCTTTTGCTCCGCACTTCCGAAGAGAAGGATGGGCAGGAGGGCCAGGCCGTTGCCCAGGAGGCTGGTGGCGATGCCGGCGCAGCCGGCCCCCAGTTCCTCGGCGATCAGGGCGACCTCGAAGGCGCCCAGGCCGGCCCCGCCGTACTCCTCGGGAACCTCCAGGTTTAGGAGGCCGGCCTGGTGGGCCCGCCGCAGCACTTCCAGGGGAAATTCCCCCGTTTCATCGGCCTGGCGGGCCCGGGGAATGATTTCCTGCCGGGCAAAGTCCCGGGCCAGGTCGCGAAAGGCCCGTTGCTCTTCCGAAAGTTCGAAATCCACCATCGTCCACCTCGCGTCGTAGGACAACTCCTGCGGAGTTGTTTACATACCCTTGAGCAGGTGCCGGGCAATCACCAGGCGCTGAATCTGGTTGGTGCCTTCGTAAATCTGCAGGAGTTTGGCATCCCGCATCAATTTTTCCACCGGGTAGTCGCGCATGTAGCCGTAGCCGCCGAAAATCTGCACGGCATCGGTGGTGACGCGCATGGCCACGTCGCTGGCGAAGCACTTGGCGATGGCCGATTCTTTGGTGTTCGGCAGCCCTTCGTCGGTCCGCCAGGCGGCATACCAGGCGAGCAGGCGGGCGGCCTCGACCTGCATGGCCATATCGGCCAGCATAAACTGGATGGCCTGCTGTTCGGCGATGGGCTTGCCGAACTGGATGCGCGTTTGGGCGTATTCGGTGGCCAGTTCCAGGGCCCGGCGGGCCACGCCGGTGGCCAGGGCGGCCACGCCGGCCCGGGCGGCATCCAGCGTCTTCATGGCCACGGCAAAGCCCCGGCCCTCCCGGCCCAACAGGTTCTCGCGGGGGATGCGCACGCCCGTGAAGGTGATCTCGGCCGTGTTGGAGGCGCGCTGGCCCATCTTGTCCTCCACCTTGGTGATGGAGATGCCCGGCAGGTCCGCCGGGACGATGAAGGCGGTCATGCTGCGGGGGCCGCGCTCCGGGTCGGTGATGGCAAAGACGGTGTAGAGGGAGGCGATGGCCCCGTTGGAGATGAAGCACTTGACGCCGTTCAGGACGTATTCGTCGCCCTCTAGGATGGCCGTCGTGCGCACGTTGCTGGCATCGCTGCCGGCCTCGCGTTCGGTCAGGCAGAAGGCGGCCAGCCCGTGGTTCTGGCAGAGCGGCTTGAGGAAGCGTTCTTTCTGCTCCTCGGTGCCGAAGAGGACGAGCGGGGTGGTGGCCAGGGTATTGACCATAATGGTCGTGGTGATGCCGGCACAGGCGGCGCCCAGTTCCTCGGTCACGATGCAGTTGGCCAGCGCCCCCCGGCCGCCACCGCCGTACTCGGAAGGGATGGCCAGATTGATCAGGCCCTCCTGGTAGGCGCGTTCGATGATAAAGGCGGGATGCTCGCCCCGGCGGTCGTACTCGGCGGCGATGGGGAGGATTTCCTCCCGGGCGAAGCGGCGGGCGCGGGCCTGGAGTTCCTCCAGTTCGGGGGTCAGACGAAACGAAATCACGGTCCACCTCCTCCTTGCGATCCAGACGCCTGACCTGGGGATGGGAAGATTATACCACAGGGGCAGGTTGAGGGCAAATGCGCTACCGGAGCCGTTCCTCTTTCCACTCGCGCTCGATCTCGCGGCGGGCCTCCCGGCGGGCGATGGCCTCGCGGCGGTCGTGGAGTTTGCGACCCCGGCACAGGCCGAGTTCCACTTTGGCCCAGCGCCCCTTGATGTAGAGGCGCAGGGGAATGAGGGTCAGGCCGGAGGCCTCCAGCCGGCCGCGCAGGCGGTTGATCTCGCGGCGGTGCAGGAGGAGGCGTCGGGGGCGGGTGGGGGAGTGTCCAAAGTGGCGGCCGGACTCCAGGTAGGGGGCGATGTGCACATCCAGCAGCCACACCTCGTTATCTTTGACGCGGGCATAGCCGCCGCGCAGGTTGACCCGGCCGGCGCGGATGGATTTGATCTCGGAGCCGGTCAGGGACAGGCCGGCCTCATAGGTCTCCAGGACGTCGTATTCGTGCCGGGCCTGACGGTTGACGGCGATGGTCTTTTCCGGCGTGCGCTCGCTCGGCATATTCTACCGGGTCTCCACCCGTACCCGAATCATCTTGTCCCCCACCTGAATCCGACGCACCACGTCCAGCGAGGCGCTGCAATCGCCGAAGACGGTGTAGGCTCCGTCCAGGTGGGGGGTGGCGGCCAGGGTGATATAGAACTGGCTGCCGTCGGAGCGGCGTTCGGGGTTGACGCTGTCGGGCGTGCGGGCCATCGCCAGGGCCCCGGCGTGGTGGGGCAACTTGATCTCGGCCTCGATGGTGTAGCCGATGCTCCCGGAGGCCTGGTCGTTGGGGCTACCGCCCTGGATGACAAAGCCCGGTTCCACCCGGAAGAAGGTATGGCCGTCGTACCAGCCCTGGTTGGCCAGTTTCGTAAAGTTCTCCACCGTCTTGGGCGCGGCATCGGGGCGCAACTCGCAGCGGATGGTGCCGCGGTTGGTCTCGATGACGGCGATGGGGCGCTGGGAGGCCGGCGTCAGGGTGGGCGGGATGTAGACGCCGTAGGTACAACCGGCCAGGAAGAGGATGAGGCAGATTACCCGGAAGCGACGGTACATCTTTTCCTCCATCGGCATGTTCGGTTTAGGGCCTATTGTACCTCAGGACGGGCCGGCGCTCAAATCTCCGGCCAGGCGATAGGCCGCCTCAGCCCGTTCCACCAGGCGGTCCCAGTCGTACTTCTGCCAGACGCGCCGGCGGGCCGCTTCCCCCAGGGAACGGCGCATCTCCGGCGACCGCAGCAGGGTGATGAGGGCCTCGGCCTGGGCGACCGTATCTCCGGGCAGGGTCAGCCAGCCACTCCGGCGGTCCTCCAGCACCTCGCGGTTTTCCCCCACGGCGTCGGTGACCACGGGCCGGCCGGCCACCAGGAGTTCCAGCAACTTTATCGAGAAACTGGCGCGGTTGATGAGGGTATCGTCCATCGGGTAATAGGCCACGTCGCCGGCGGCCAGGTACGCCGGGAGTTCTTCCTCGGATACCCAGCCGGCGTAGAGCAGGTGTTTCTCCAGCCCCCGGCCGGCCATCTCCCGCTGCAGGGCGTTTTCTTCGCCGAAGAAGCCCCGGCCGACCACCAGGAAACGCACCTCGGGAAGTTCCTGAGCCACGTGGGCCAGGACCTCGACGGCCCGCCCCAGGGCGAAGCGATCGAAGCGGGTGTAGAGCAGGACCGCCGGATGCCCGTTCAGGCCCAGTCGCCGGCGCAAAGGTACGGGATCGGCCTGTTCCCAGGAGGCGTAGCGGTGGCGGTCCACGCCGTTGGGCAGGTAGACGACTCGCTCCGGCGGCAGGCCCAGTCCCCACATCTGCGTTTGCAGGGTGCGGCTGACCACCGTGACGACCCGGGCACAGCGGCGGGGGAGGAAGGTTTCCTGCCACTGGAAAAAGGCCTTCTGCGCCCGGGTATAGGGGTTGACCTCGTTCCAGCCGCCGCGGCCCTCCCAGTCGTCGCTATCGAGGAGGAGGGGGATGGAGGTACGGCGCAGCCACAGCCAGAGGAGGGCCAGCCCGGCATGGGCTTTGGGCTTGAAGACGTGGATGAGGTCCGGCCGGGCGCGGAGGGCTTCGCGGGCCAGGTGCAGGGAAAGGCGCGGGACGAGGGCGCGGCGGGGGAGGGAGAGCCAGCGAATCCGGAGGGAAGCGTGGGCCTCTTCACGGCCGGCCTCGTCCGGGGCGTCCCAGGGGGGGATGAGCACGGTCACCTGGTGACCGCGGCTGGCCAGGGCGCGGGCCAGCGGCAGGACGCGGGCCCGGGTAGTGCCTTTGGGGCGGGTGGCGAAGGGGGCGATGAGGACAATCTTCATGGGGCGTCCTTCTCATAGCAACGGCGTTCTTCGGGCGCGATCCGATGCGTCGTGGGACCTCCTGCCCGGCCGCTGCGTCCAGGCCGGACCTCCTGGGGCGGTACAGGCGGGAGACGGGATTCGAACCCGCGACCCTCTGCTTGGAAGGCAGACGCTCTGGCCGACTGAGCTACTCCCGCGGGGTGTGTTTTGATTATATACTCCCTACGACGTGCTGTCAAATGAGCCAAACGCTGCCCGTCGTCCTCAGGAGATGACCCCGACCTCTTTCCCAACGCGCTCAAAGGTCTCCAGGACGCGGTCCATTTGCTCGTCGGTGTGGGTGGCCATGTAACTGGTGCGCAGGAGGGACATGCCGGGAGGCACGGCCGGCTCGATCACCGGATTGACATAGATCCCTTCTTCGTACAGCCGCTTCCACATAAAGGCCGTGCTCATCCGGTCGCCGATGATGATGGGGATAATGGGGGTGACCGAGTTGCCGGTGTTATAGCCCATCCGCCGGAACTCCCGGCGCATCCGCTCGGCGATGCTCAGGAGGCGGGCGCGGCGCTCCGGCTCGGTCTCCATAATCTCCAGGGCGGCCATAGCGGCGGCAACGTTAGGCGGGGTGATGCTGGCGCTGAAGATGAGCGAGCGGGCCATATGCTGGACATAGTGAATCACCGGCTCGTCGCCCACGATGAATCCGCCCAGCGAGGCGAACGATTTGCTAAAGGTGCCCATAACGATGTCCACCTGGTCGTGCAGGCCGAAGTGGGCGGCCGTGCCCCGGCCCTCGCCCAGGACGCCGATGGAGTGGGCATCGTCCACCATCAGGCGGGCCCCGTACCTTTTGCACAAGGGGACGATCTCCGGCAGGTTCGCCAGGTCGCCGCCCATGCTGAACACGCCGTCCACGACGACCAGTTTGCCGCTTCCCTCCGGGCAGGAGGCCAGGATGCGCTCCAGGTCGGCCATATCGTTATGGCGGAAACGCTTGACCGTGCCGAAGGACAGGCGGCAACCGTCCACGATGCTGGCATGGTCCTCCTTGTCGGTGATGACGTAATCGTTGCGTCCCACCAGGGCGGAGATGGTGCCCAGGTTGGTCTGGAAGCCGGTGCTGAAGACCAGGGCCCTTTCCTTGCCCATGAAGCGGGCCAGCCGGGCCTCCAGTTCCTCGATCAGGGCCAGGTTGCCGTTGAGGAAGCGGGAACCGGTACAACTCGTGCCGTAGCGCCGGATGGCCTCGATGGCCGCCTCCCGAACTTTGGGGTGGGTGGTCAACCCGAGGTAGTTGTTGGAGCCGATCATGATCAGGCGGTGCCCCCGGATGGTGACCTCGGTGCCTTCGGTGTCTTCCAGGGGGAGAAAGTAGGGGTAATAGCCCCCGGACATGGCCTCCTTGGCCTCGGTGAACTGGTAGCACTTTTCGAACAGGTCCATCGTATTCCTCTCTTTCCTGGCCACCACCAGACTTTCCGTAGCGCCTTTTAGTATAGCACAGAGGCGGTCGGATGGTCAAATGAACTTCAAAGCCGCACGAGAGGCAGCCCACGTCGCAGAAAGCGAGAAAGTGTCGGCACGGGATTTTGACGCGATCATCGCGGCCCGCTGTCCCAAGTGCGGTGCCCCGGTCAGCGGCGGCAAGTTCTGTGCCGAATGCGGCGCTCCTCTGGCGGCGGAGAAATTCTGCACCGAGTGTGGCAGCAAGATTCCGGCCACGGTCAAGTTCTGTCCGGAATGCGGTGCCCCTCAAAGGTGAAACGTAACGCTTTGCTTCTTCCCAATACGCTATAGCGAGACCACCCGGCCGGCCCCCAGGAGGGTTTCGGCGATGGCGTACATGTTGGAGACGGTCCCCACCGCCACCCGGTCCTTCAGGTCGAAATAGCCCAGGCAGGTGCCGCAGGCCAGAATCTGCACCCCCTGTTCGGCCAGGGCCCGCAGGTCCTCCAGGATCGGCGAGCCCTCGACGACCAGCCGGACGCCGCTGTTGTAGAAGATGATGACGTCGGGCCGGCGTTCGATTTCCAGCAGGGTGTGGAAGAAGGCGCGGATGAGGACATGCCCCAGTTCGGCCGATTCTCCGCGCCCCATCGTCTCCCCCGGAACCATCAGCACCAGCGGGCCGGCCGTCGGCCGGGCCTCTTCCTTCTGTACCTGGGGGGCTTCCTGGGGACGGACCAGCCGCACGTATACGGCCTCTTCCTTCCCGTCCACCTCCACCTGCCAGCCGGCCTGCCGGGCCATCCGGGCCACGTTCTCCGCCTGTTCCGGACCGTCCACGATGGTCAGGATGTCGTCGGCCTCCTGCATGGCCTTTTTCGTCAGCAGGACCGGCTGGGGACAGGGCAGGCCACGTGCCTGGACGATTCTAGGCATCTTGCACCTCCGATCTATACCACCTCGATTCCGCTGCCCTCGAGCACCTCCCCGACGACCCAGGCCGGCTCGCCCGAAGCGGCGAAGCGCGCCAGGAGTCCCTCCCGGCGTTCTGCCGGAACAGAAAGGAGCAATCCGCCCGAGGTCTCCGGGGTAAAGAGCAACATCTGTTCCTCTTCGGCGATATAAGGGGCAAAATCCACGTGCCTCCGATAGGCATCGCGGTTGCGGCAACTGCCGCCGGGGAAGAGCGATTCGGCGGCATATTCCCTGGCCCCCGGCAAAAGGGGCAGGGCACCCAGACGAAAGCGCAGCCGGACCCCGCTCTTTTCCGCCACCTCGTAGCCGTGGCCGAGGAGGGAAAAGCCGGTGATGTCGGTGCAGGCGTTCACGCCGACCTCCTGGGCCAACCGGGCGGCGGCGCGGCTCAGGCGGAGCATGCTCTCCACGGCGGCGGCGACGTGGGCCGGCTCGGCCACCTGGCCCTTGAGGGCGGTGGTGATGAGGCCCACGCCCAGCGGCTTGGTGAGCACCAGGATGTCGCCGGGGCGGGCCCCGGCCTTGGTCAGGATGCGTCGGGGATGCACCAGGCCCATCACCGCCAGGCCGTACTTGGGCTCCTTATCTTCGATGGTGTGGCCGCCGGCCAGCACGCCCCCGGCCTCGGCCACCTTGTCCGCCCCGCCGCGCAGGATGGCCTGGGTGACCTCCAGGGGCCAATCGGTGGGAAAGGCACAGATGTTGAGCGCCAGAACCACCTCGCCGCCCATGGCATAGACATCGCTCATGGCGTTGGCCGCGGCAACGGCGCCGAAGGTGTAGGGGTCGTCCACGATGGGGGTGAAAAAGTCCAGGGTCTGGATGACCGCCACCTCATCGCTCAGGCGATACACGGCGGCATCGTCGCTCACCTCCAGGCCGACCAAGAGGTCGGGAAAGTCGGCGGCGCGAAAGCGATCGCGCAAGGGGCGCAGGACCTGCGCCAGGGCTTCGGGGCCCAATTTGGCCGCTCAGCCGGCCGCCGAGGCCAGCGCGGTCAGGCGAATTTCCTCTCGACTCATACCCCACCTCATCCGGGCGGCCGGCGAAATCCGGCCGCCATGCTACCACAGAACGAGGGTGGGGAGGCAGCGGGGAAGCCCCGGCTGCCTCCCCAGGCCGTCACTTTTTCAGCACCAAGCGGTACGTCCCCCCCTCTTCCAGCACCTGCACCTGCCAGCCCTCGCGGCCGGCCACGCGGATGCAGTTATCGCGGGCCGTCTCGGTATCCACCAGGACGTGGACTTCTCCGCTTCCGGCCTGGCGGAGGGCGTTTCGGGTGAGCAGGGCCGGTTCGGGGCAGGAACGGCCCCGGGCGTCTACGGTGATCATCGCTTGACCTCCTGCCGGCGCATCCGGGCGGCGAAGCCGAGGAGCAGGCAAAAGGCCAGGCCGATGCCCACGGCGATCTGGCCGTAGAGGGAAGGGCCGCCCACGGTGTAGACGTTGTCCTTGGCATCGGGGACGCCGGCCAGGGAAAAGTTGTGGGAGAAGCCGGCGCCGACGATCATGCCCAGGACGAAGAGGGCGGCGTCGCCGTCGCCCTCGCCGGCCATAAAGAGTTGCCGGCCGGGGCAGCCGCCGGCCAGGGCGAAGGAGAGGCCGGCCAGGGCCATCCCGGCAAAGTTCCAGAGGTGGTTGCTGTGGGCCACCGGCTGATCGGTGAAGGAAAAGTTGACATAGGGCGTCCCGGTCGTCCAGGTCAGCACCAGGTTGGTGAAAAAGGCCGTCACCAGGAGGGCCAGCACTCCGCCCAGAAGGTGGGTATCGCCCATGAGGAGCACGTCGCGGATGGCCCCCATGGTGCAGAAGCGGGTGCGCTGGGCCAGGAAGCCGATGACCAATCCGACGATGAGGGAGAGCCAGATGGGGGCGTGCTGGGAGCCGGGGCCCTTTTCGCTGGAGAAGATGGGCAGGTTTTCGCCGAAGACGGGCTTGAAGATGGCCAGAAGGAGCAGCCCGACCATCAGGGCGGGCATCACCCAGCCGGCGACGGCCGGAGCCGGGGTGGAACGCCCCAGGGTGTAGCCGCCCCGCATAAAGAGCACCCCGACGCCGATGCCCACGACCAGGCCGGCTATGGCGAGCAGCGCGTTGAGGTCGCCGCCGGCCAGCCGCAGGAGGGCCCGCCAGGGGCAGCCCAGGAAGACGAGCGCCCCGATCATAGCGAACATCCCCAGGAGGAAGCGCACGATCGGAGCCGATCCGCCCCGGGGACGGAATTCGCGGAAGAGGAGGGCAGCCACCAGCGATCCCAGGACGAAGCCGATGATCTCCGGGCGGATGTACTGGACGGCCGCATTCCGGTGCAGCCCCAGGGCGCCGGCGATGTCGCGCTCGAAGCAGGCCACGCAGACGCCCATGTTCTTCGGATTGCCCCAGAAGACCAGGAGCGCGGCCAGGATGCCGATGATTCCGCCGGCCGTGATGGGTCCCCAACGAGAGGCGAAAAAGCGTTGCATGGTCGTTCCTCCTTTTTCGCGTTCAACGGTCCGCAGGCCTCGAACGTTTCCCGGGCATCCCCCCTTTCTTCGGTCCCCGAAGGGACGGAATAGGGCCGCTCCCGCCTGCCGAGGGGGAAGCGGCCCGGAGCCGGCCCGGGTTCAGGAGGCCGTTGGGTGCTCCCCCCTCTTCGGGGGTGCGCGCCGATACCTTCGCCCAGGGAGCCGACCGGCCCCCCGGACGAAGGCTCATCCTTTCCGGCGAAACAGCCGTCTCGGAATCATCGGTGCTCCTCGGCCAGGCCGGATACGGCCTGGACCGCCTGATCCACCTCGTCGGCCGTGTTGAACGGCCCCAAACTGAAGCGCACCGTGCCGGTGGGGAAGGTTCCCAGGGTGCGGTGGGCGGCCGGGGCGCAGTGCAGGCCGGGCCGGCAGGCGATGTCGTAGCGTTCATCCAGGAGGAGGGCCACATCGGAAGGCATCCGGCCGGCGATGTTGAAGGAGACGACGGCTACCCGGCGGGCAGGGTCGGCCGGGCCGTAGACGGTTACGCCGGGGATCCCCTGCAACCCGACCAGGAGGCGCTCGGTGAGGGCCATCTCGTGGGCGCGGACGGCGGAAAGGCCCCGTTCCTGGAGGTAGGCCAGTCCGGCCAGGAGGCCGGCCAAGCCGACGGCGTTCAGGGTGCCACTTTCGAACCTATCGGGGAGAAAATCGGGTTGGACCTCGTATTCGGATCGGCTGCCGGTGCCGCCGCGCACCAGCGGCTCGAAACGCTCCAGCGGCACCCGCTTGCCGATGGCCAGCCCCCCGGTCCCGGTGGGGCCGAGCAATCCCTTATGGCCGGTAAAGGCCAGCAGGTCAATGTTCATTTTCTCCATCGAGATGGGCAGGACGCCGGCCGTCTGGGCCGCATCCACCAGGAAGAGCCGGCCGGCCTGGCGGGCGATTTCCCCCACCTCGGCCACCGGCAGGATCGTCCCGCAGACGTTGGAGGCGTGGTTGAGGACGATGAGGGCCGTCTCCGGGCGCAGGGCCCGGCGGATATCCTCGGGGTCGAGCCTGCCGTCGGGGGCGCAGGGGACGACGGTCAGGGCCACCCCTTGTTGCTCCAGGGCGCGGAGGGGGCGCATGACGGCGTTATGCTCCATACCGCTGGTCACGACGTGGTCCCCCGGGTGCAGGAGGCCGCGCAGGGCCAGGTTCAGGGCGTAGGTGGCGTTGGGGGTGAAGACAATACGCAGGGGGTCGGGGAGGTCGAAGAGGGCGGCCAGGGCCTCGCGGGTCTGGTAGACGATGCGGCCGGCCTCCACGGAAAGGCGATGTCCGGAGCGCCCCGGGTTGGCGCCGATTTCCTCCAGGAATCGGACCATCGCCCTGGCCACGCCGGGGGGCTTGGGCCAGGAGGTGGCTGCGTTATCCAGGTAGATCATCCCGACCTCCGCGAAAGGAACGGGCCGCCGGCGCTTCCCGGCGGCCCGGCCAAGGTCGGGTGGGGCCTTTAGGGGGGAGAAACCCCCGGGGCAGCCGGGAATGGGCAGGGCAAAGCCGGCTCCGGGCGCCAACTGGCGCCGGCGGGCCGGCCTCAAGAGCGATAGCGTTTCCTCCGGAGCAATCGGTCCATGGTTCTCCTCGCACGTGCAGGACCATTATATCCAGGCCGGCCGGGGTTGTCAAATCCGATGCGGAGACACGTTGCGCCCGCGGTCGGGCTGTGGTATGATGGCCTCCAGGGTAAGGATGATTCCCAAGGAGGGGCCGTATGGCCAGGTCGCGTTTTATCGCCGAGGAAGTCGAGGTGCGCGAAGAGGCCCCTGGCGAGCCGGTTTCCTTCCTCTGGCAGGGGCGGGAATACCGGATTGTTGAGGTCGTTGGGGTCAAACGGCATCTGGATTTCCGCCGGCCCTGGTGGCAAAGGCGACACCGGGATTACTACCAGGTGCGCACCGACACCGGGCAGACTTTTGAACTGTACTTTCATCGGGGTCCGGGGAGAAAGTACTGGGTGCTCTACAAGGAGGTCAGGGAGGAGGGATTCCCTTAGGAATTTTGCGCTTGGGGGAGGGTATGATATAATAGGAATGGAGAGGTGTCCGAGTGGTTGATGGTGCGGCTCTCGAAAAGCCGTGTGCAGTGCAAACTGCACCGTGGGTTCGAATCCCACCCTCTCCGTGGAGAGGTCGCATAGTTGGCCGAGTGCGCACGCTTGGAAAGCGTGTAGGCGTGATGAGCGCCTCGCGGGTTCGAATCCCGCCCTCTCCGCCTGTGGGGGCCGTTAGCTCAGGTGGCAGAGCATCTGACTTTTAATCAGAGGGTCACAGGTTCGAGTCCTGTACGGCCCATTGGGGAAAAGGTGGGGCGGAGCAGGTTCTGGCCACAGCACAAAGGATACCGCCTCCTCCCACCGCCGGGCGTTCCTCATCGAGACGAAGGGCCGGGACTGCGGGTATCTGGCTTTGATGGGCGGGATCGCCGGCGGGGCGGAGATGGTGCTCCTGCCGGAGGTACCCTTTACCCTGGAGGAGGTCCTGCGCGGCCTGCAAAACGCCTACATCAAGGGCAAGTCCCATTGCCTCATCGTCGTGGCCGAGGGCACCAGCCACCGCGCCGAGGAGATCAAGGTCTACCTGGACCAGCACCGGGAGGAAACCGGCTTCGAGACCCGGGTGACGATTCGGGGCCATGCGCAGCGCGGCGGTTCCCCTAGGGCCTTTGACCGGATCCTGGCCACGCGGTTGGGAGTGGCGAAAAAGTCCTGGCCGGCGAGCGGGGCGTGATGGTAGGGCTTGCGCGCGGAGAAGCGGTGCGCATCTCCCTGGAAGAGGCGGCCGGCCAGCGCAAGACGCTGGACATGCGGCTCTACGAGATAGCGCGGATACTGGACAAGTAGGGGGATGGGACAGGTCGGAGCAACCCGTTTCACCCGTCCGGAGGATTGGTGGAACCGGGGGGCGACACCAGGGCCGCCCCCCGGTCATCGCCTAGTCCCAGCCCTTGAGGA
>JBMFNL010000068.1:0-15028 GCA_049970175.1 Chloroflexia bacterium | reverse complement strand
CGCCGTCCGGTGGGGCTCCGCAGTTCCCGGCCGGCGGGGTGCCGGCGTGGTTCTGCAGGGCCTGGAAGGTCAGGTCCATCTGCCCGATCAGGGCCGGATTGCACGACCACAGCAGCGCCACCGCCCCGGCCGAGTGCGGGCTGGCCATGGAGGTGCCGGAGTAGGCGCAGGACCAGGAGTTGGTGGGTATCGAGGAGCAGACGTTCACGCCCGGCGCGGAGATGTTCGGCTTGGTGTAGGGGTCGTGGCCGAAGCAGGAAGGCCCGCGGCTGGAGAAGGAGGCGATGTTCCCGGAAGAGTCGTGCGCCGCCGAGCCGAACGACTCCTGGTAATCGCCCGGGCTGCCCAGGGTGTTGCAGCCGGAGCCCGAGTTGCCGGCGGAAAAGGCCGGGAAGGTGCCGGCCGCCCGCCAGGCCTGCACCTTGGCCAGGTACCAGGTGTCGCAGCCGCCGCCGCCCCAGGAGTTGTTGACCACGTGCGGGCGGTTGGCGGGGTTGCCGCCCGGCTGGAGGATCCAGTCGGCGCAGGCGTTCAGGGCGAAGTCGGAGCAGGAAGACGATTCGCAGCCCTTGCAGGCGATCCACAGGGCATTCGGGGCCATGCCGGCCTGCCAGGTCAGCGTCGGGTCATCGTCGCCCACCATCGTGCCCATGGTGTGGGTGCCGTGGCCGTTGTTATCGCAGACCGTGCCGCCGCAGATGTTCGAGGGGTCGTACCAGCAGGAGGGGTCGGTGGGGTTGGCCGGGCAGCGGTAGGCCTGGTCCAGAGCCGGGTGGTTCCACTGCACGCCGGTGTCGATGTTGGCGACCACGATGCCGTCGCCCTGCACGCCGAAGGCGCTCCAGAACTGGTCGGCATGGGTGTAGGTGATGCCCCAGGCCAGGGCGGTCGGCCCCTGCGGCACCGAAGGCACCGACTCGTCAATGATCGGGTCAATGTAGAAGGTGCGGGTGGCACGGATGAAATCGACTTCGGGCAGGGCGGCCAGGGACTGGGCGGCCGGGAGGTCGCCTTGCCAGACGTAGAGTTCGTTGCCGGCGATAAAGGTCTGGTAGCGCAGGCCGCGGGCCTCCAGCAGGGCCTTGGCCCGGCCCTGGGAGCGCTGGGCCGCTTCCGTCAGGACCCGCACCACGAATTCGCCGCGCTCCTGCCAGGACATGGAGTAGGCCGGGGAGAGGTCGCCCTGCTCGGTGAAGCGGACGATGAAATCGGCCCGGCCCTCGGCGGCGAACCTGTCGAGCAGGGCCGGCTCGATCTTCTGGGAAACCTCGGGGGCTTGCGCCAGAGCAGCAGGAATCGTGGTGAGCGCAAGGGCGAGGACGGTCAAGATAGCCAGGAACTTGAACCGGTTCATCACAACCTCCTGCAAGTCCGAAATTCAGCCTCTTGCCGATCGGCAGAACTTTCCCGGTCGCTCACCTCCTTTCTTCAGGTGTACCGATGCCGCCTAGGCCGGAGAGCCTTCCGATATACTCAGGCCGGTGCTGAGCAAAGGCCGTTTTGTTCATCCCGGTGCTCTCTGCGTCCTCGGCGGTAACCGAACAGAACAGGCATCGGCCGGCGTTCGGCAAGGGGTAGGCTCAAACGACCGCCAACCCGGCGGGCCTGCCCCGCTTTCGCGGAGCCTTCGTCGTTCCTGCTGCCAGCGGTCCACCCATGCCTCCTTGCCGGAATCCGGCCCGGCTCGGAGAAATTGGAGGATTTCTCTCTCCAGAAATATCCTATCACAAACCCCGAATTTTGTCAACCACTCGCTGAGAGGAGCGGCTCATGCGACAATTTCCAGAATCAAAGGTGGAGGGGGAACCGGGTGAGGGCTGAACTGAAAAGCCTGGGAAAGAAGCCGGTGGGCCTGGGCCAGCCGTTCCCCATCGTTGGCGTGGATGACGGCCACCGGTTGTCCCTGGTGGACGGGGTCCCCGATTTTGGCCTGGAGGACGACGCCGACGGCGTGATCGATGGGGGCATCTTTGACCATCCGACCGGCTCCCAGCACTAGGCAGGCCTCGGCCACCCGGCGGGCATCCAGTTCGGCCACGTATCCGTCCTGGGGGGACGGGAACGGTTCGATCAGTTGGGCCTGGGGTAGGCGCTCGACCAAGTCCACATCGCCGCCCTGCGCGGCAATAAAGGCGCAAAACTTTTCCCAGGCGGCTCCGCTTCTCAGCCGCTCTAGGAGGATGGCTCGGGCCTGTTCGTTGCTCTCGGCCGTTCCGGCCATTTGGAGGAGGAGGCTTCCCAGGGTCAGGCAGAGTTCGAGGAGGTCATCCGGCCCCTGTCCCTGGAGGGTCTGGAGGGCTTCGCGGAGTTCCAGGGCGTTACCGACGGCCCGGCCCAGGGGTTGATCCATGCTGGAGAGTACCGCGCTGACCTTGCGGCCGGCGCGCCGGCCGATCTGGACCATCATCTGGGCCAGGGCACGGGCTTTCTCCAGGGTGGGCATAAAGGCGCCTCGTCCGACCTTGACATCCAGGACGATACAATCGCTGCCGGCAGCCAGTTTTTTGCTCATGATGCTGCTGGCAATGAGGGGGAGGCTATCCACGGTGCCGGTCACGTCGCGCAGGGCATAGATCTTTTTATCCGCGGGGGCGAGGTCGGCCGATTGGCCGGTGATGGCCAAGCCGACGCGTCGGACGACCTCACGGAATTCAGATGGAGAGAGTTCGGCGCGGAAGCCGGGGATGGACTCGAGTTTATCCATCGTGCCGCCGGAGAACCCCAGGCCGCGGCCGCTCATCTTGGCCACGGTCAGGCCGCAGGAAGCGACCAGAGGGGCGAGGACCAGGCTGGTCTTGTCGCCGACGCCGCCGGTGCTGTGTTTGTCCACGATGATGGGGGCGAGGTCGTGCAGGTCCAAGGTCTGGCCGGAGCGGGCCATAGCCAGGGTCAGGTCGGTGGTTTCCCGTTCGTCCATACCCTGCCAGCAGACGGCCATAAGCCAGGCCGCCATCTGGTAGTCGGGGATACGGCCTTGGGTATAGCCCTGAACGATAGAGGTGATCTCCTCGGTAGAAAGGGCCTGGCCGGCCTTTTTCTTCAGGATGAGGTCGACGATGGAAAAAGTTGACACCGGGCACCTCCTGTTTCTTTTCACCCCAGCGCATCCGACCAAGCAGGATTTCCTAAGAGCAGTTTTGACCTTTTCCTGCCAAACACTTGAAATAAAACTCTAAGAAGAGCAGAATGCTCTTGGGAAACTGCGGTCGCGGCTTTTACCTCCGGCCCCGTCTTTTCCCCTCGGCGAAGCACCGGAGCGCCCGGGGCAAGGCCTCCAAAACCTGGCCGGCTACCCCTCCGGCCGGCCCAACTTCTTCCTCCACCATCATCCCCGCCAAACTGTGCACGTACACCCCCAGCAAGGCCGCCTCGAAAGGCGCAACCCCCTGGGCCAGAAAGCCGCCGATCGCGCCGGCCAGGACATCCCCCGTCCCCGCCGTCGCTAAAGCCGGACAGGCCACCGGATTCACCACCACCTGCCCCTCCGGATGCGCCACTACCGTGTACGCCCCCTTGAACACCACCACCTGTCGCCACGTCGTCGCCGCCCGCTGGGCTACAGAAATCCGTGAGGCCAATACCTCCTCCTGCGATGCCCCGAGCAACCGGGCCATTTCCCCCGGATGGGGCGTCAAAATCGCGCGACCCGGCGGAAGATTCTTCCACCACTCCGGCACACCCGCCAGCGCGTTCAAACCATCCGCATCCAGCACCAGGAGTGGCAGTTCCCCCTCAAACTCTTCCACCTCCACCCGAGGTAAGAAACCGATGCCCGGTTGAGGCCGTTCCCGAACCCGCAGCAGGCGCCGCACAAAGGTAACCGTACCCTCCTCCTGCCCTAGCCCACACCCCAGGACCAGCACCTGGTAGCGCCCGATGACCTCACCCAAGACCTTGATCGCCCCCTCACCAACGGCCCCTACCTCCCCCTCCGGAAGCGGCAAAAAGGTGGTCTCCAGAGCCCGCGCGGCCAAGATCGGGTAGATGGTGCGCGGTGGAGCCAGGGTCACCAACCCGGCTCCTACCCGGTAAGCGGCCATCGCCGCCAGGTAGGGCGCCCCGGTATAATGGAGCGAGCCGGCCACCACCAGCACCCGGCCAAAGGTCCCCTTGTGCCCATCCCGCCGTCGCGCCGGCAGGGCCCCCCGCAGACGCTCCACATCCAGAACCTCGGCCTGCACACCCTTGAGCAGTTCCTCAGGAAGGCCAATGTCGGCCACCACCACGTCCCCGGCATACCCTGCTCCAGGAAACTGGTACAACCCTCGCTTCGCCCAGCCCATCGTGACCGTAACCGCCGCCCGCACCGCCACGCCCAAGACCTGCCCGGTATCCGCATGCACGCCGGTGGGCAGGTCCACCGCCACGACCAGCGGCCTGGAAGCCCGATTGACCTCCTCCACGATATCCCGCAATAGCCCCTCGATCGGGCGGGTCAACCCCATGCCCAGCAAACCGTCCACAACTACATCGGCCTGCCCAAGTTCCCGATGCAGCGCCTGTAACCCTTCGTCCGCCTCGGCCCACATCGCCTCGCCCCCGCACTCCGTCAAGGCCTCCACCAGCCGGTCGGCCGGTCCTCCCCTACGATTCCACAAATAGGCGACCACGGAGAGCCCGGATTCCCGCAAATGCCGGCCGGCCACCAGGGCATCCCCTCCATTGTTCCCCGGCCCGACCAACAGCAGGACCCGACGGGCCGTTTTTTTCACCCGGGCCAAGACCTCCCGGGCCACTGCCTGCCCGGCCCGTTCCATCAGGCCCTCCCAAGTATCCCCTCGCTCCACCGCCGCTTGCTCGGCCAACCGCATCTCCTCAGCAGTCACCAGTCTCATGATTGCCTCCTGGTCGTATGCCCACGCCTACAGAACCAGCCCCCAATGCACTCCCCAATGCCCCAGATAGGCGATCAGGACAAAACGAGCCGCCTTGCCCACAAAACAGGCCAGTAGAAAACGCCACAGGGGAATGCGCGTCGCCCCTGAAGCAATCCCCGCCAAGTCAAAAAGAGGGTTCGGGATAAAGGCCATGATCACGATGGCCAACAGGCCGTAACGCCCCACAAACGCCCGAATGCGCTGATAATAGGACGAACGGGCGGCTAACATACTGCCTCCATAACCGGCCATATACCCTGTGATCTCCCCCAGCGTAGCCCCCAGACCGGCCAGCAAACCCACCAGAAACGGGTTCAAAAAGGTGCCCGCGATAAAGGCCGCCGCCAGCGTCGGGCTGGGGAAGATGACGGTGGCACTGGGCAGCAGCGTCGCCAGAAAAACCCCCAGGTATCCCAGATTCCCCAGCGCCGCATAGTCCACCGGGAACAAGAGCGGGAGCAGCACGATCGCCGCCGTCAAAAACACCGAGGCCAGGAACGAAACAATGTAGCGCCCGTTTTCACGCCAGAAAGCCTGCCACCGGGCCGGCCGGCTATGTACAACCATTTCCTGAACCGGCATCTTCGACTCCAAACCGGGCTGATTTCGCCATTCATTGTAACATGGGCCCACCAGGAACGCAAGTGAGGATTTGCTTATGTCAACACTAGATCACGTGTGGCGGCCGCAGGCCCAAGAGACACAGGCCGAGCCACATAAAAAGCGTGATCCAGCCGATATAGGCCCCCAGGATCGCCGCCACCACCCGGCCGGCCTGTCCCCTTCGCCACCAGGCGGCCAGAACGGAACCGCCACCTATAGCCACCGGCGGCAGGAGAAAGAGCATATAGCGGGTGAAGAAAAAGACCAGCATCGAGACGGCCCAGAAAAAGGCTGCCACCACCAACATCGACCCGAGGAGGACCCAGAGCGCCTTCCTCCGTCTCCACAACAGCCCGAACCCCAGTACCCCTAACCCAAACCCGACCCCACCATAATCCACCACGACCCCCCACCGCCACCAGACCTCCAGTTCCGCCCTCGTCCGTTCCGGCGAAGGACCTATCCCCTCGCCCGAAGCGGCCGCTTCTTGAAACAACGAAACCGGCAACCGGGCCATCGTGCCAAAAAACTCGGCAAAGGCGCTGTAGTAAAGCACAACGGCGAGCAGAGCCGCCACGAGCCCAGCCCGCCACAAACCTCGCAGGGCCGGCCGCCGACGGCGACCCCCCCGCCAGTAGAGCCAAACTCCCCAGAACAAAAGCACCGGAATCCACAGGATAAGCATCCCGAAATGCGCCAGCAGGAAAAGGGACCACGCCGGCACCCACACGCCCCACGAGGACGACGCTCTCCCCTGAAACACCAGCACGATCCCCACGACCAGCACCAGAACGAGCCAGGAGGCAAACAGGTTGGTGTAAATGCCGCTCCAGTAGGCCCCCCAGCCGATCGGAAAGGCCACATAGAGCCAAACCGCCCAGCAGGCTGCCCGCTCATCCATCACCTGACGCGCCAGAAACCACAGGAGAAAGACCTCGCTGCTCCCCAGAACGGCCGGCACCAGGGCCAGCAGGACCTCCCGATTCCCTTCCAGCAGGGTCAGCGGTGCCAAGAGCACGTAGAATGCCCTCGGATAGGGGTCGGGAATCAATTGCGCTTCGATAGAAACGTGCGGAACAAAGAGCAAGCCCCGTTCGGCAAAAAGTAACTGGTTTACGTGGAAAGAGGCGTCATGGGCCGTGTAGCGCGGAGAAGTGGCCCCTCCAAAGCGCAGGAGAAAAAGCACCAAAAAGAGCACGGCCAAAAATGACCAGGTCCGTGCCTGAGGAAAAATCTGCCCCCGACGCAGGAGGGCAGCCGCCGCGCGCAACACTACAATGAGGATCGGGTAGGAAAGCGCCGCCGCCGTCAAAAGTCCACCGGCATAGGCGACCGTGAAAGGCCGCGCCACCAGCAACCCGGCCAGCAAAGCCGCCCCGAGCAGAACGGAACCACCCCCCGCCAGGGTCCACTTCAGCCCGGCCCGACGCAATCCCAGATGGAATAGGGCCACCACCCCGGCCAACGTGAGCGCCAGCGGCGGCAGGTAGAACCGCCGGCCGTACGCCCACCCCACCCAGGTCACCCGCTCCAATCCCACCCCCAGCAGGCGCGTATCCTCCCCTCCAGGGCGAACCGGCGTACTGGCAAGATGGACCACCAGCCAGTTGCCGGCCCCCGGTTCCGGCGCCAGGGCCAGGTCATAGACATACCACGAGGCCGGCGGCGAAAATTCGGCCAGGAGATGCCCACCGATTTCCAATCGGGTCCGACCTCCTGACGACGCTCCCCGCATCCGCAAACGCAAAAGGCCCGGCCCCCGATTCACCCCACCGATTCGGAGGTCCGCCTCCGGCTCACTCCAGCGCAGCGTCTCTCCCCCCAGGTTCTCCTCCGCATAAAAGCCTTCCAGAAAGGCCGCCTCGTAGGGCCGGCCGACCCGCTCCCCCAGTGTCCGCCCGATCAGGTGGTCGAAACTGTTCATCCGCGGCGGCTCTAACCCGGCCCCCACATCCAGATCGAGCACCAAGGGAAAGTGCAGGACCACCCCGTAGGCCACCAGGAACAGTCCCACGGCCAGGAAAAAGGCCGGCTCTCGCACACTTCCCCATAATACCTTGGCTTCCTCGCGTAAAAAGGGGAACAGGCCCCTCATCGCCCTACCCTCACCCCACCCAGAAAGACTCGACCCTCTCCCCCTTCCCAGGAAACGGCCTTCCCCGTGCCGTCTAGCAAAGCCAGGTACAGCCGATACGCTCCCAGCCGGACATCCGGCCTGATCGGGAGGTTGTAATGGTCCTGATATACCCACCCGGCCGCCCACGCTCCGTCCCCATGCAATCCTCCCCTCACATACCCACCCACATTCCCCCGATCATCCCACAGTTCCAGGCTTACCTTTAGGGGACCGGCCGGCGGATCCTCCACATACGTATACAGCGAAACCTGCACCACCTCGCCCGGGGACACTTCCAGTACCTCGCCCGGCCGGGCCGACCTCTGCCATCGCCCATCGGGAGCAATGACCCGCAAATTCACATCCCACAGGCTCAGGCCGGCACGGCTCTGTCCCAGCAACGAGTGCCGCTCCACCAGGTAGGCCTCTGTATATTCCCTGGAGAAAACCTGCCGCCCCCGCGTCTTCACCAACTCCTGCGTCTGCGGTGTCATCGCCGGCGCCTGAGCATCGGCAGCGATGCGCAGATCGATGACCGCCGCCGCCGCCCGGTACAGGGCCGAGACGATCACGTCCTGCGCCTCCGGCCGGTGCAGGACCTCTTTGCGCTTCTCTTCGATCTCCCCCGGTTCGATCGCCCGGGGCAGCCGCTGCGCCGCCTCCCAGACTTCCGCCCACCCCATCTTCCCTATCCCCAACGCCCGGTAGAACAAAAGCCCCGAGCCGTCCACCAGGTACGTCCCATCCGGAAGCATAACCGGCGGCCGGCCGGCCATCAGGGCATAGCCTGGATCCAGAGCCATCACCGCCGCTCCCTCCGGCACGGCTTCGTGCAATACCTCCCCCACCGGCCCATAGACATAGCCGCGCCCCCGACCGTCATACTCCACCTCCAGGCCGGCCCGGCGCTGCTCCTCCAGCAGAGGCAGGGCAAACAGGACCAGGGCCAGCAGGAAAACCCCGGCCAGAACCCGCCCCCAACGAGGCCAAGACCACCACTCTACCCGGAATAGCCCTACCCCCACCGCCACCAGGAGCGCCAGGGGCAGGGTCAACTGGATGTAGTAACGGGAATGATAGGCCCTCCCGTAGGAAAAAAGGAGGAGCAAGGAGAGCACGGTCAGGACCAGAGGAAGGATCCAGCCGGCCGCGCCCTCTTGGGCGCGGCGGGGATGGCGCCGCAGCCCGGCCTGCCAGGCTTCCCCGAGGAGCACGGCCGTGGCCAGCACCACCGCGACGGCCACCAGGAAGAAGGTGAGGCGCGATTCCGGGTACTCGGCCATGCGCGCCAGGTGGTTGCGCCCGACGATCGTCTCCTGGGGACGCAGGATCTGAAAGGCCAGCACCTGCCGCCAGAAGTCCCCCGCCGCCGGGAAGAAGAAGGGGCCGGCCAGGAGAAGCGCCATCCCCGCCGCGCCCACCGCACCGGCCAGGAGGTCCCACCATTTCCCGCCCAACAGGGCCAGCAGGGCAAGAAGAAGGAGGCCCACCCCACCCGGCGCTTTCGTCAAAGCCGCCCCCATCGCCCATCCACCGGAAAGGGCCAGGAGCAGGAAGCGCCATCTCCTCCGCTCCACCCGCTGCCCCGCCAGGTACAGGGCCAGCGCTACCACGGTGGCCAGGTTGACCACCGTCTCCAGCGGCGCCACCTGGACCACCTGCACGTCCACCGCCGGCACAAGCGCCGCCAGCCATCCACCCCAGCGCCCGCCCAGCCTCCGGCCGACCAGATAGAGGAGCACCAGCGTGAGAACACCGTAGATCCACTGCACCCATCGCCCGGCGATGAGATAAGCCGGCCCGCCCCACGCCTCGGCGAAAAGGGTGGCCGGCCAGAAGGCGTACAGGATGCCGGGGGGATGGGCCAGCATGAAGCCGCTGTAGGGCATCACCCCATGATGCCAGAGAAGCGTCCCCTCCAGGTAGACCATCTCATCGTAATGCGAAGCCGGAACGGCCCCGTCGCTTTGGGGCAGAAGGAAACGCGCCCGCAGACTTCCGCCCAGGAACAGGACTCCCACCAGGAGCAGGAGAACCAGAACATCTACCCAAGCAAAACGCTGCGGACAGGTTCCCCGGCGATCCGCCGGCCGGCCGGCCAGGAGCCAGAGGCCCAAACACCCGACCCCCCAGGCCAGCCATACCGGCCCTACGAGCGTCTCGAAATGCGCCTCCACCGACCTCAACCACTCCGGCAACCCCCAGGAAAGCGGCACGCCCGGTTCAGGCAGATGCCCCGAGGCCCACACGCTCCCCCAGAGCGCGGCCGCCTGAAAGAGGCGCTCCGGCAGGTGCAGGGCAAAGAGAAGCCCCAGGGCCCCATAGAGTACCAGGAGGGTACAGCCTGCCAGAAGGAAAAGAGGAAACCGGCCCCTCCGGCCGGCAGAAGGAATGTCCATCTCTACCTGTACGGTGCGACCCGAGACGCTACCGGCTTTTTCCCCACCATCACTCCGCCTTCTCCGGCCAGGGCGAACCCTTCGGCTTCCTCCATATCCAGCGCCGGGCAACCAGCAGCAGGACGGCCAGCACGAACAAGCCGACGCTGGTCACCTGGGCGGCCGGAAAAGGGCCCAGCATCACGCTGTCGGTGCGCAGGAACTCCAGGCCAAAACGGCCGGCCGAATAGAGCATCACGTAAAAGAAAAAGACCTCGCCCCGCACCAGATGCTCGCCATACCGCCGCAGCACCCAGAGCAAAAACAAACAGATGGCCAGGTTCATGAGACTCTCGTAGAGAAAGGTCGGGTGAAAACGGGTGCTGGGAGGATAGGTGAGCATGTCGTTATAGGGGGGAATACGATGTCCCTGCCCGATATACAGCCCCCAGGGCAGCGTCGTCGGCGGGCCGTAGGCTTCCATGTTGAAAAAGTTGCCCCAGCGCCCGACGGCCTGGCCCAGGACGAAACAGGGCGCGCCGAGGTCCAGGATGCCCCAGAAGTCGAGCCGGTTACGCCAGGTATAGAGGGCCACCGCCAGCACGGCCCCCAAGAGCGCGCCGTGGATGGTCAGTCCCCGCAGTCCCACAAAGACGCCGTTTTCAAAGCCGATGATGCGCAGTGGATCCCTGGCAAACTCCTTCCAGGAGCCCAGGACATACCAGAGCCGGGAGACGATCACGCCGGCGACGACCCCCCAGAGGAGGATATTCCTGGCGTGGTCCGGGTGCAAACTGCGCCGACGGGCCTGATATTCGCCCAAAAATCCTCCGGCCAGCGCCCCCGACATCAGGATGATGCCATACCAGCGCACCTCCAACGCCCCGATACGAAAGGCTACCGGATCCCCCCGCCCCTGCCAGGTATCCACCCCGCGAATCGCCAGAGTCACGACCAGGGCCAAGGCCAGGAGCAGGAACAGCAGACGGACAGGACCCGTGTTTCGGACCCATCGCTCCACCCGATGAAGAAGAGAAGGGCGGGATTCAGAAGGTTGCTCGGCCAACGGTTTCTCCTTTCTATCCTTGTGGGAACACCTCAATCGGGGTGGCCCGATTTGAACGGGCGACCGCCTGATCCCAATTCAGGTGCGCTACCAGGCTGCGCCACACCCCGATACCGGCCTGCCAGCCGAAACCGATTGTAACAAAGGGTCCCGGCTTTGTCAAACCCGATAAAATTCGATACCTTCGCTACTCAACCTACATTCGTGCCAGAACGAGTGATGAAAGGATGTCAGTCGGACTGACATCCGCTCATCAATCCCACCCAGGCCCTTACGGCGGCCCCCGACCGGCCGCGACGGGCCCAAAATCGCCTCCGCGACGGCCGTCCCCCGCCATCTTAACAGCGTTTCGGGCCGCCATTCGTGCCAGAACGAGTGATGAGTGGATGTCAGAGTCGGAAGTTGGCCCTTGAGCGAAATTCGGGTATAATACACTTCATCTCGGTATCCCACACCACAAGGAGGAAACGCATGAAAACTTCCCGTATCTTCACCATCTTCTCCTGCCTGGCCCTGCTCGCCACCCTCGGCGCGATGGTGGCGCAGGCCGGCCCCCCGCCGGCCCCTCAGGGCGAACGCTGGCTGCCCCTGGGGAGCACCTCCCCCGCCCGGCCGGCCCTCACCCTCCTCTCCGCCGACCAAAACGCCATCACCCTCCGGGCCGACCTCCCCGGTGTCTGGGCCGCCGACCTCTCCTCCGCAGGACAACTCTACACCCGCCTCTACGGTCCGGGCTACGGCCACGGAAGCGAAATCGGCCGGCCGGACCTCCCCGTCCTGCGCCGCGAGGTCGAAATCCCCTTCGGCGCGGAGGTAACCCTGGAAGTGCTGGAGGCCGCCTGCTCCGACTCCACCCTGGCCGAAGCGGGCCTCTTCCCCATCTACCCGCTCCAGCCTCCTGTCCCCAAGGTCCCCGGTGCGGAAAATCGCCCCCTCCGCGTGGACCGCACATTTTACGAAAACGGCGGCCTCTACCCCGAGACACCGCTGGCTTTGGGCGAACCTTACATCGTCCGCGGCCACCGGATTCAGCCGGTCGAGGTCCGGCCCATCGCCTACGACCCCGCCGCCGGCACCCTCCATCTCTGCCGCTCCTTCACCTTCCGCCTGAAGTTGACGGGCAGCGATATGGCCCTCACCCGGGCCCTGGCCGAACGCTACGCCTCCCCTGTCTTCGAGGAAACACTTTCCCGCCGCATCCTGAACTATAACCAGGGCCGGCCGCTCTCCCCCACCTCCGCCATCGGCTACCTCATCATCACCGCCGACGCCTACGAAAGCGCCATCCTCCCGCTGGCCAACCTGCGCGAAAGCCGGGGCTTGGATGTAACCGTAACCCGTTGCTCGGAAATCGCCGGCGGCTGCCTGAGCACCGCCGCCGTCAAGGCCTATATCCAGAACGCCTACGACAACTGGCCCACCCCGCCCTCCTACGTCCTCCTGGTCGGCGACACCGATACCATCGCCACCTACACCGGACCGGTGATCGGCACCTCTACCGACCTCTACTACGGCTGCATGGACGGCCAAAGCGACTGGCACCCCGACATCGGCCGCGGCCGTTTCCCGGTGCGTTCCCCCGAACAGGCTACCATCATGGTGAACAAGTACCTGGCCTATGCCGGACTCACCGGGAGCGAACCCTGGCTGAAGACGGCCTCTTTCCCGGCCACCTGTGACCGGTACTGGGTTGCCGAGGGCACGCACAACTATGTCATCACTTCCTACACCGGCCCAGGAGGCTACACCGGCAACTTTCCCAACCCCAACAACTACGGAGGCGATCAACTCTACTGTGTGACCTACGGCGCCACCCACAACGACCTGGTCAACATGTTCAACCAGGGCCGCTGGGCCATCATCTACTCCGGCCACGGCTCCTATGACGGCTGGGAGATGGACTTTACCCCCAACGACGTCCGCAACCTGACCAACTACGGGATGTTCCCCTTCGTCGCCAGCCATGCCTGCCTTTCCGGCGACTTTGGCCAACCGGAAGTCTTTGGCGAGACCTGGGTGCTCCAGGATAACAAGGGCGGACTGGTCTACTGGGGTTCCTCCACCTATTCTTACTGGGACGAGGACGACGTCCTGGAACGGGCCATGTTCGATTCCCTCTTCGCTCCGGTTACGCCCCACCCTGACGTCTGGACGATGACCGACGATGGGCTGGCCGCCGTCGAGTCAAGTTATCCCTCCAGCGCCCGCTACTATTGGGAGACCTACAACGTCCTGGGCGACCCGGCGGTCAAGGTCTTCCTGGAGCCGGACCTTCCCACCTTCACCTTCGAGGTGAGGCCGGCCGAGCATGAGGTATGTACGAGCGGCATCGTGACCTCCAGCCTGATCGTCCGCAGCCTCCTGGGCTATTCGGAGACGGTCTACCTGGAGGTGGGGGCACTGCCGGCCGGCCTCACCGCCACCGTCGTGCCGGCCTCCGCCCCTGCCCCCTTCACCGCCACCCTTACCCTGGAGGTGGCCGCCGGAACACCGGCCGGGGATTATGTCATCCCTATCACCGCCACCGATTACCTCTCCTGGACCCACGACGCCCAGGTGCTCCTGCACCTGGCCACCGCACCGCCGGATGCGCCGGCCCTCCTTTCCCCACCGGACGGTGCTTCCAACCAGCCGCTCCGACCCACCTTTGACTGGGCCGAATCTCCCTGGGCCCGGACCTACCACCTGCAGGTGGACGAAAGTCCGCTCTTCCCCGCCCCCTTGCTCGACGTGGACGGCCTGGCGGATACCTCCTATACCTCCCCCGAAGCGCTGGCCGGCGGGGTGTGCTACTGGTGGCGGCTCCTGGCCGCAAACGCCTGTGGGAGCGGCCCCTGGGCCGTCCCCTTCCACTTTGCCACCGTTGCCCTGGGGGTGGCTTTCTTCGACGATATCGAATCGGGCAGCGGCCAGTGGAGCCACGGCGCCGCCCAGGGCAGCGACCACTGGCAAATCAGCACCGCCCAGTCGCATAGCCCCACACACTCCTGGTACGTTCCCGACGACGCCGTCGTCACCGACAGCCGGCTCTGGAACACCGTGGCCGTCCCCCTGGGGACCGGCAGCACCCTGACCTTCTGGCACCGCTACCAGTTTGAGGGAAACGGCTACGACGGCTCCGTCCTGGAGATCTCCACCAACGGCGGCAGCACCTGGAGCGACCTGGGCCCGTACATCACCAGCGGCGGCTACAACGGCACGATCAGCACCTGCTGCAGCAATCCGCTGGGCGGCCGGCAGGCCTGGGTGGGCGACCTGACCCAGTGGACGCAGGTCACGGTGGACCTCGGAGCCTTTGCCGGCCAGAATGCCCACATCCGCTGGCGTATCGGCTGCGATTCCTCCGTCAGCGACGTGGGCTGGTACATTGACGATGTAGAGATCACCTCACCCCTCCCGCCTAACCCATCCCCGACCCTGGAGCGCGTGATCCCGAACTATGGCGCCTACGGCTACGCCACGCCGGTGCAGATCGAGGGCAGCGGCTTCATCCCCACCCCGGACCTGAAACTGGGGGAGACCTGGCTCCTCTCGGTCACGCTGGTCTCCTCAACCACGTTGAATGCGGTGGTGCCGGACACCCTTGACCCCGGCACCTACACCCTCACCCTCTACAACGGCGACTGCCAGGAAGCGATCCTGACCGATGCCTTCAGCGTCATCACCGGCTGCATCACCCCCACCGTCTCCCTCACGAGCGATAGCCCGGTAGAACTCGGGCATCCCATGCACTTTACGGCCACCGTCCAGGGTGCCCCTCCCGTCTTTACCTACACCTGGGATTTCGGCGGTCCGGGCTATGGAAGCGGCCTGGATACGCCCACGCCGGTCTACACCTATACGGACTATGGCTCCTTTACCGCCACCGCTTACGTCTCCAATGCCTGCGGCATGGGGGAGGCCGACCTGCCCGTCGAGGTCCTCTGCTTTGCGCCCCAGGTCGCCTTTACCTCCGATAGCCCCGTCACCCTGGGAGAACCCATGCACT
>JBMFNL010000067.1:0-15492 GCA_049970175.1 Chloroflexia bacterium | reverse complement strand
ACCATTGTTCACCGACCGGCAAGTTGCACGGAACGCGCGTTTGTGGTAGTATTGTGGTAGCCATCGGGTTCCCCGGTGGTCCTATTGGACGCTAAACAAGTACCTCCTGAGATACTGGAGTCCCTGCTGAATGGCGAATGAACCGCGCTTTGTCTTTGACACCAATGTTGTTATCAGCGGCTCCTGTTGAGACGTTCTGTTGCTCGTCAAGCCTTTGACAGGGCAACACAGACAGGAAACTTGCTTATCTCACATGCGACCGTTGAAGAATTGAACGATGTCTTGTGGCGCAAAGGATTTGAAAGATATGTAACTGAAGAAGAGCGGATGGAATTCTTGAGTGCTTTTGTTAGGGATGGCGTCTTGGTGGAAATTGTGGAGCGCGTGGTGGCGTGTCGTGATCCCAAAGATGACAAGTTTCTTGAACTGGCTGTCAATGGCAAGGCAACCTGTATTGTAAGTGGTGACGAAGACCTGCTCGTTTTGCATCCGTTTCGCGGGATAGCGATTGTGACACCTCGGCAATTTCTAGAATTCCCGATCTAAGGCGCCGGCTAACCGGCGGCTGGAGCCGACCTCGCTTCGCTCGGCGGCTCAGCCGCGATCCGTTGGGCGGCTCTACAAGTATTTCTAAGCCGGAAACCTGCATCGCAATCATGACGGCTCGAAGCGTGCGGGAAGGTGGAAACGATGAGTTGCGGCTGGATTTCTACATTCCTGTATGTTCTGCTCATTGCTTGCGGACTGGGGGCCATCTACCTGATCCTGCGGGCCGTCCGTAAGGGGATAGATAGGGTCAAGTCGCTGGAAATCCTACTGACTCTTGCCGGCCTGACGGTCAGTATCCTGGGCCTGCTGTTAGATGCTCAAGGACTCTGCAGCAGACAATGGTTCGCCCTGGACATCAAATCCCCTCCCCATAACGCCCAAATTACGGTAGAGGATTATATCAACGGCAGCGGCCATCTGCGCGTGCAAGGCACTTTCAGACGTGTTTTTGAAGACGAGGAACTCCCGCACGCGGATGAGCGAGTTGGTCTTTACTCTTGAAGCCCAACAGGTCGGCGTGCCGGATGGGGTGATCTTTTTGGATACGATTCTCGTGCGGGAGTAGCGGCGCGATGATCAAGTCCAGAGCCATCTTGTTGCTCCTCGGAGCCGTGCTCCTGACCTGCAGGCCGCCTCTGGAGCCGATTCCGCCCCCTGTCTCGCCGGCCGCCGTCCCCGACTTTCTGGACGCCCTCGCTCAAGACACCTGGACCTATCTCCGCTCTGCCACAGTTAATCACCTCCCCTACAGTTGGTGGTCCCCCACCCTCCCCGGCGGCGACTATGCCAACCCGGCCGAGATCGGCCTCTACGCCCTCTCCTGGCTCGCCGCCTACGACCTGGGCCGGCCCTGGAGCCCCTCCTGGAGCGAGACCGAGGCCGAGGTAGGCGCGGTGCTGGA
The DNA here is from genome assembly GCA_049970175.1 of Chloroflexia bacterium. Lineage (GTDB taxonomy): Bacteria > Chloroflexota > Chloroflexia > DTKN01 > DTKN01 > JASFBA01. The sequence goes on along the minus strand of JBMFNL010000067.1, from coordinate 14,042 downwards.
CCAACTGCGCGCCTGGCAGACCGGCTCCCAGGCCTATCAGCCGCACGGCCCCAACGCCTACCAGCACAGCGTCTTTTACCAGTGGTACTGGATTTCCTGGAATCCGCCCGTGGTGGGGGCGAATGTGGGCGACAACCACCTGGTGCCCTCGGTAGACAACGCCTGGCTGGCCGCCGCCCTCCTCACCATCCGCGAGTACGCCGAGGCGCACGGCCATGCCGCCCTGGCGCACAAGGCGGATGCCATCCTGGGCGATATGGATTTCACCCTCTGGTACAACCCGGCGACGCACCGCTTCACCTGGGGGGCGGTGGAGAACCCCCAGGGCGGCGGCGAGGCGGACTATTACTCCAACGAGAACCGCATCATCAACTTCATCGCCCGCGCCCTGGGGCAGTTGAGCGCCGACGAGTTCCGCCTGAGCCTGGCGGCGCTGGCCGCTCCCTCCGGCACCTACAACGGCATTACGGTGGCGCGGATGGCCTGGGACGGCTCCTACTTTACCTACGCCGCCCCCGCTCTCTTTATCCGGGAGATGGACACCGCCTATGGCGGCGATACGCTCCTGCCGGCCACCCAGGCGCAGATTGTCTATGCCAGTAACCAGGGCTATGCGACCTGGGGGCTTTCGGATTGCTTCGATGTGGGCAGCGGCGGTTACGTGCAGCAGGGCGCGCCGCCGGCCGCCGGCCCCGGCCCACCGGAGAGCCGCCCCGGCCTGGTGACGCCCCACGCGGCCGGCCTGGCGCTCATCACCCCGCTGGCGACGGAGGCCATCACCAACCTGCAGACGATTTCGGCGACCTTCCCCTGCGCCTATGCGCCCGCTTACGGCTTCCGCGACGCGCTGATGGCCCGCCCGGGCGACGCCGACTATGGCCGTTGCAGCGACCGCTACAGCGCGCTGGCGCAGGAGTGGTTGTTCCTGGGGCTGGTCAATCACGAGAGCGGCTTCATCTGGCGCTACTTTTACCGGGATGTCGGCGTGCTGCAGGCGCACATTGAAATGTACGGCGGGGCGAGCGTGCACCTGCCGCTGGTCTTGCGAGGCGGCGGGCCGTAGTTGTTCAACTTTGACGCTGATGTTCCTCTAGGCAGCCTGGTGGTGGGGATTCGCCCATGGCGAACTGCGCGAAATCCGGCGCAGTTTGGCCGAGTTGGCGGGGCAGGGACGCGGCGTTGCTGCACCCAGTTGCAGAGGCCCGCTGCCTTTTTGGCAAAGTCGTGGACGGAGAAATGTGGTTGAACGCCCGGGGCAAGATCGCCCGCGCGGAACGGTTCCGGCCGGCGAAGGACCGGCCCTGGGCAAGGAGGAGGCGGAACCCGATGACCAGAGTATGGGAACTGGGCCTGTTGCTTGTGCTCCTGGCCGGCTGCGCCGTGGCGCCTCCATCGCCCACGGCGACGCCCCCGCCGCCCCAGGTGCCGCCGGCCGAGCCCCTGGTGCTCCTGAGCACGGCCTTTGCCCATGAGGGGGAAATCCCCGAACGCTACGGTTTCTTCCGGGAGAACGTCTCCCCGCCCCTTCGCTGGGAACATGTGCCGGCCGGAACCCGCAGCCTGGTGCTCCTTATGGACGACCTGGACTATCCCTTCTCCCACTGGGTCGTCTACAACATCCCGCCCGACACGGCCGGCCTGGACGAGGGACAGGTGCCGGCCGAAGCCCTCCAGGGACGCAACACGGCCGGGACGCTGGGCTACGTCGGCCCTTACCCGCCGGCCGGCCAGGTCCACCGCTACGCCTTCACCCTCTACGCCCTGGACACGGCCCTGGAACTGCCGGCCGGCGCCACCCGACCGGAGGTCGTCGCCGCCATCCAGAATCACATCCTGGCCTCGGCGGAACTCGTCGGCCGCTACCGGGGGGTGGAGCGGTAGCCCAGACCTTTAGGTCGCGTGGCGTATCGCGGCCTTACGGCCCGGCCTTTTCCTCCTTCGCCCAGGAAAAGCGCCGCTGCAGCACCTTGGGGTAGTAGGCGGACAGGACGTCGTAGCCGACCTGCCGACCCCACTGCGCATACACCCGGGGGTCAATGTAGGACTTGAGGCTGGTGGTCAGGTTCCAGGTGCGCTTTTTCTCGGCGATCGAGGCCTGGGCCCGCAAGCGGCCCCGGTCCAGAAGCGCCCGCTGGAGCCGCTCCCGGGCCAATTCGACCTGGCGGACGGCCTGGGCCAGCCTCTTCTCGTAGCGGGCCCGGAGCCGTTCCCGGCGTTCCCCGGACGCTGCCTGCAACGCCTCCCGGGCTTCCCGGCGCAGCGCTTTGGCCTTTTCCTCCAGCGCCCGAAGTGCCTCCCGGCATCGGTTCACCCGGACTTCAGCCCGCTCCAGCCGCTCCTGGAAGCGTCGCCTTCCGGCTTCCCAATTTTTGGGGGCCTGCTTGTAGTGGTTGCAGAGGGTGGCCGCCGCCAGGTTGGCCAGGCTGGCCGCTTCCCACTTCTTGTACTCGGGGTCATCGGGCCGGACCCCCGAGCGCTCCAGGCTCTCCCGGACGGCCAGGGTGGCGTGATGGGTACGAAAGACCTTGGCCGTCAGCCCGGGGAGGATGCCGGAGAGATAGGCGTTGACGTCGTTGCTGCTGATGTCGGGAAAAAGTTGCGGCTTGTCGCGGGTGGGATGGGATTGATCGCTATTCTTGCGGGTGCGGGAAGGGCGGGCGTTCTCGCGCAGTTCCGCCAGGTTGCGAAAGACGGCCTCGGGCGGAGAAAGCCGCTTGTGCCAGAGGACCGAATCCTTGCCCAGGAAACGGAACTCGGCCGTCCCGTCGGGGTGCAGATGGACGTGCTCCGGGCGCAGCGTGGTGGCGCCGACGGTATCGGCCTCGTCGGGGTCCTTCTCGTCGCCTACCCGCAGGCAGAGGGCGTCGATCAGGTAACAGGCGGTGGCCAGCATTCGCTTCCGGGGGTCGGGCGAGGAGAGGTCTTCCTGAATCTGGGCCCGCACCCGTTCCAACTCGGCATCCAGGGCGTGGGCCTGGTCGAACTTGCGCACCTCCCGCTCCTGCTTGATGGCGGCGGTGTCGCCCAGCCAGACGTATTTGAGTTCGCCGGAGAGTTTATCGCGCCAGCAGGCCACCCAGAGGGCCTCCGGTTGCCAGACGATGGCCGCCCAGTTGCCTTCCGGACGGGGGGCATCGGGGCTGAGGTTGAGGGTGATGTCCTCCTGGCGGGGACCTTCTTTCCAGCGGCCGCGCAGGGGGTGTTCCCCACGGCCCATAAAGATGCCGCTCGGCTCGACGGTGAAGTTGGCCAGTTCGACGCGCTCCCCGTTGACGATGGCATAGCCGTAGCGCTCGCGCAGGGCCTCCCGGAGAGCCCGACGCTCGGCGGCCAGGGCACGCCGTTCCTCGCGGCTCAAGCGCTCCCGGGCGGCCTTTTCCTCCTCGATCAGGCGGACGGCCGGCCCAAAGTCCACCTCATCGGGCGCGAGCGCCTCCTCCAGGCCCAGGGCCCGGCTGAAATCGGCCAGGAAGTTGCGCACCAAGACCGGGTCCTGGAGGTAGGGTGTTCCATACTTTTTGGCCCAGGCCAGGGCCATTTCCTCCTGTTTGGGCGAAAGGGCCACGGGCCGGCCGCGGACGGTCAGGACCAGTCCGCGCGGGGCCGGAGGCTCCGGCACCAGGATGCCGTTATGGATCAGTTGGTTCAGCATAGCCATTTTCCTGCTCCATCGTTCCTCATTCGGACGAGGCCCTATTATACCACAAGGCCGCACCCCGCCGTCTCAACAGCGCGTTTCGGGCCGACAGGTTTCGATACGCTGGTTTCGTTACGGCCTTCGGCCTACTCAACCCTTGGGTTGAGTAGCCGCAGGCGTATCGAAACAAGTCGCTACTCAACCTACATTCGTGCCAGAACGAGTTATGAGCGGATGTCAGGCCCGGAAACTTTGCGCTTCCCGGGAACCTGTAGTACAATCTGGGCCGGGCAACCGGATTCCCAGAAGGAGGAAACCATGGCCGAAGTCAGTCCGCTCATTTTCCGGCAATATGACATCCGGGGCACCGTCGGACAGGACCTGACGCCGGAGGTGGCCGAGCAGATCGGACGGGCCCTGGGCACCATGGTGGTTCGGCAGGGGGGGAAGACGGTCGCGGTCGGTCGGGATAATCGCCTCAGTTCGCCGGAACTGCATGCGGCCGTGATCCAGGGCCTCCTTTCGGCCGGCGTGGATGTCCTCGATACCGGCCTCCATCCCACGCCGGTGCTTTACTTTGCCCTCTTTGCCCTGCCGGTACAGGGGGGCGTCCAGGTCACCGGCAGCCACAACCCGCCGGAGATGAACGGCTTCAAGGTTGCTCTGGGACGAACGACGCTCTACGGGGAGCAGATTCAGGAACTGTATCACCTGATTCGTCGGGGAGACCTGGAACACGGGCGAGGCCGCCGCACCCCACGGGAGATCGTGCCGGATTACCTGGCGGCCATCCGGGAGCGAATCGTGCTGGAACGGCCGCTCCGGGTGGTCGTGGATGCCGGCAGCGGCACGGCCGGCCCCCTCGTCCCCGGCCTGCTCCGCGACCTGGGCTGCCAGGTCACGCCGCTCTACTGCGAATTGGACGGCCGTTTCCCCTATCACCACCCGGACCCCACCGTGGTGGAAGCGCTCCAGGACCTCATCGCCCAGGTGCGGGAGAGCCGGGCCGATGTGGGCCTGGCCTATGACGGCGATGCCGACCGACTGGGCGTGGTGGACGACCGGGGCGAGATCATCTGGGGGGACCGCCTGTTGGCCCTCTTCGCCCGGGAGGTGCTGGCCCGAAATCCCGGTGCCCCGATCATCTTCGAGGTCAAGTGTTCCCAGGCCTTGGTGGAGGAGGTCGAGGCCCGGGGCGGCCGGCCGATCATGTGGAAGACCGGACACTCCCTCATCAAGGAGAAGATGCGCCAGGAAGGGGCTCCGCTGGCCGGCGAGATGAGCGGACACCTCTTCTTCGCCGACGAATATTTCGGCTACGACGACGCCATCTACGCCTCCTGCCGTCTGCTGCGCCTCCTTTCCCGCCAGAAGGAGCCGCTGAGCGCCCTCCTCTCGTCCATTCCTTCCTATCCCGGCACGCCGGAGATTCGCCTCTTCTGCCCCGACGAGGTCAAGTTCCGGGTGGTCCAGGAGATCGGGGACGAGTTCCGCCGGGATTATTCCACGGTGGACGTGGACGGGGTGCGGGTGCTCTTTGGCGACGGCTGGGGTTTGCTCCGGGCCTCCAACACCCAGCCGGTGCTGGTGTTGCGCTTCGAGGCCCGTACGGGGGAACGTCTGGAGGAGATTCGCCGGCTCTTTATCGAGCGCCTGCGCCGCTACCCCGAAATTCCGTTGGACGCGGCCGGTTGATCGTGGCGCGCCCTTCCCTTAGAGAAAGGCCCGTTCCCGCCGGTAGGCCCACCAGGTGCAGCCCAGGCAAAGCCCCAGGAGCAGGAGCCCGCCGGCCCGGAGCGACCAGGGCAAGGCCGGGGATGCCGGCTCCTTGGGCGTGGGTGTGCCCACCACCCGGGTGCGGGAAACGGTAGCCCGAATCCAGGGCGTGGGCTGCGGGGCCGGGTAGGCCGCCTCGACGGGGGTGGAGGGGGAGACCGGGGCCTGGGACAGCGTGGCGAGGCCGGTGGGAACCGGCCGTCGGGTGATGGCCGGAGCCACGACCGCCGGCCTTGGGGAAGGGAAAACGGAGGGGGTCGGCTTCACAGCGATGGGGCGGGGCGTGGCCGTGGCCGGCTGGGGAACCAGGCCCAGCGGCTCGGCCAGGAAGAGGAAGAGGACCAGGACGGCCACCACGGCCGTCGCCGTGCGGAAGATGGGATACCAGAGGACCGGCCGGCCCGAGCGCACCTGCTTGGCGGAGAGGGTCAGCGGTCGGGGAGGGAGGGGACGAGGGGCATTCCGCAGCAGGGAGCGCACGGCCTGTACTTCGCTCCACTGACGGCGACAGCGGGGACATGCCTGAAGGTGTCGGCGAAGGCGTTTCTCACGTCCCGGGGGAAGGAGGCCGCCGTCCAGGGCGGCGATTTCCTGGGGAGAAGCGTGTGGGCCAGGGCTGGTGCGATTATCCTGGTTCATCTGGCTTTTCCTCCGGCGAATCCGGCGATGCAAAAATAGAACGCACCGTTGCCGGCAAAAGTTCCCGCCGTTCGACAAAGTAGGCCCGGAGACGGGCCCGTCCCCGGCTGAGCCGGGATTTGAGCGTGCCCAGGGAGATGCCCAGGGCGTGGGCCGCCTGGTCGTAGGGCAATTCCTCGATATCGCAAAGGACCACGGCGGCCCGTTGCTCCGGGGGAAGGGTGTTCAGGGCCTGCTGAATCTCCCGGGAAAGTTCCTCCTGTTCGGCCTGGGCGGTGGGGTCCTCGACGGCCTCGCCGGCCAGGATGCGCCCCTCTGGATGGGTTGGGAGGCTCTCCAGCGAGGCCTGCGGGCGGGTACGTCGCTTCCGCAGTACGTCGTAGCAGAAGTTGGCCGTGATGCGCAGCAGCCAGGCCCGAAAGGAACCCGTTTGAAAGCGGCCGAGGTGCTGGAAAGCGGCCAGGAAGGCCTCCTGGGCGGCATCGGCGGCGGCCTCGCCGTCGCCCAGCAGGCGATAGGCCAGGGCATAGACCTGGCCCTGGTAGGCCACCACCAGCCGGTTGAAGGCCTCCAGGTCGCCCCGTCGGGCCCGCTGGACGAGTTCCTCTTCCGAATCGCTCATCGTGACATCTTGGGAGCCGGTGGAGGGGCCGGGAAAGCCCCGGCCGTCCGGGTAACCCACAGGATTGCCGGGAAAAGCGGGCCGGGTTGGGCGCGGAAGTTTCGGACGGTGGGCGAATTCCCCTGCCGGCTTGTTCCGGTTTTCAGTATAACGGCTGGGCGGCGAATTGTCAATGGGGACGGGACGTTCGCCGGAGCCAGAGAAAGGACCCTCCGGCGATGAGCAGGGCTCCGGCCAGGATGCAGCCGACGAGTACCCCGCCCAGATCTTGCCAGAAGCGTTCCGGGTACAGGCGAAGCAGGGTATCGGAGCGGGAAAAGGTCCAGGAACCGGGGGCAAAGAGGATTTCGTGAAACCCGGTGAAGAAGGTCGGCCAACCCAGGAGCATGAGCAGGCCGGCCGCGGCCACCAGCCCCATCGTGAGGAGGCTTCCTCCCAGCAGGGCGGCGGGCGCACGGCGGCGGGTATGGGGACGGACGGCCAGGGCCACGGTTCCCCCGAGGGCCAGCAGGGCGGATGCCGCCCCCGTCCCCCACAAGGCCCACAGCACCCGTTTGACGTCCTCCATATGGGCCAGTTCTTTTGGTCTGAAGGCCGGCCGGCTCCCCAGCGGGATTCCGGCCAGACGCTCGATTCCTGCCCCGGTGAGGAGATAGTCCAGGCAGGCCTCGGCCAGCCGGATGCGCTCCGCCGTGGTGAGGCCGTAGGGATCCGGGGGAAAATCGGCCCGGGTATATTCCCAACGCACCACGGCAGGGGTAGCCGTCAGCCGCAGCGCCAGGGCCAGCAGGGCCGGGGGGAGGAGAAGGATGACCAGAACCTGCACCGCCCGAGACTTGCCGGAATGCATCGCCGCCTCCTGGATACCGCTCCACGCTCACACGCCGCACGTGAGCGCGCCTGTGGGAATCGTGGCCCGGACGGCATTATACCACACTCCCGGCTTTGACAGCGGCCGGCCCGGGGCCTATAATGGCGGTGCGCCCGACGGCATATCGGAACCAGACCCGGTGGTGCAGATGCAGGTCCGCGAGATCGACGATCGTCGTGAATGGAACCGGCGGCTGCTCTCCTTTCCCCGTCCGCATATTCTCCAGTCGTATGAATGGGGGGAGAGCAAACGGGCTACCGGCTGGACGCCCCGGCATCTCCTCCTGGAGGATGGGGGGCGGGCGCTGGTGGCGGCGCTGGTATTGCGGCGGGAGACGCCGCTCCTGGGGGCGCCGGTCCTCTATGTGCCCAAGGGGCCGCTCCTGGCGGCCGAGGGGAGCGCCCTTCTGGAAACGGCCCTGGAGGTGCTGGAAGCCGAAGCCCGCCGGGAGCGGGCCATTTTCATCAAGGTGGACCCCGACATCGCCGCCGAAGATACCGCCGCCCTGGAGGTACTCCGGCGGCGCGCCTGGAGACGTGGGGAGGATGTGCAGTTCCGCAACACCATTCTGGTAGACTTGCAGGCCGATGAGGAGGTTCTCTTGAGCCGGATGAAGCCCAAGACGCGCTACAACATCCGGCTGGCCGAGCGGCGCGGCATACGCGTGCGGGCCGGAACGACGGACGACCTGCCGGCCTTTTACGAACTCTACCGGGAGACCGGACGCCGTGACGGCTTCCTCACCCGGCCCTATCCCTACTACCGCCAAATCTGGCAGACCTTCCTGGAGTCCGGATGGGGGCGCCTGTTCCTGGCCGAGCACGAGGGCGACCTGCTGGCCGGCCTCTTCCTCCTCCATTTCGGCCCCTGCGCCTGGTATATGTACGGGGCCTCTGCCGGCCGCAAGCGGGAATATATGCCCAATCATCTCCTCCAGTGGGAGGCCATGCGCTGGGCCCGCTCGGCCGGCTGCACGACCTACGACCTCTGGGGCGCCCCCGAGCAACTGTGGCCGGAGGACCCGCTCTGGGGCGTGTACCGTTTCAAGGCCGGTTTCGGCGGCCGCTTTGCCTCCCGCATCGGGGCCTATGACTTTGTCGTCCGGCCGGCGCTCTACCTGGCCTTCTCCTGGGCGGTGCCGCGCCTGCTGGCGCTCTGGAGGACGTTACGGGGGGAGCCGACGCTGGGCCAGGCCGTTCGCCCCTTCACTTGAACGGAAACGAGGAATATCTACCGGCCTATCGGCTTTTCGGGGAGATGACGCTTTGGTCGATGAGATAGCCGATCCACGTTACGGCCGGGCCGGGCTGGCCGGGAATACCCTGATCGTGATGGGGATGACCGTCCTGAGCGGCCTCCTCGGGCTGCTGCGGGAAAGCGTCATCGCCCGCCAGTTCGGCACGGGCGATGACTATGCCGCCTACGTGGCCGCCTTCCGGCTGCCGGACATCATCTACCTCCTGGTCATCGGGGGGGCGCTGGGGTCGGCCTTTATCCCCGTCTTCACCGCCTACCTTGCCCGGCGGGACGATGCCGGGGCCTGGAAACTGGCCGGCACGGTGCTCCACCTGGCCCTCCTGGCCGCCCTGGTGTTGGCCGGCCTGGTCTTTCTCCTCGCCCCCTACCTGGTGCGCTGGATCATCGCCCCCGGCTACCCCGAACCCCAGCAGGCCCTCACCGTGCGCCTGACCCGCCTGCTCCTCCTTCAGCCGATTCTCCTGGGGATAGGCGGCCTGGCCATGGCCGTCCTCAACGCCTTCCGGCGTTTCCTCCTCACCTCGCTGGCGCCGCTGGTCTATAACCTGAGCATCATCGCCGGGGCCGCCTTTCTGGGGCCGCGCTGGGGCATTGACGGGCTGGTGGCCGGGGTGCTCATCGGGGCGGCCCTCTACCTGCCGGTGCTCCTGCCGGGGCTTCGGCTCTGCCGGGCCCGCTACGTCTTCTCCCTGGACTGGCGCGAGGCGGGGGTGCGGGAGGTGGGGCGGCTGCTGCTTCCCCGCATCCTGGGGCAGGCCGCCTTTCAGGTGAACTTTGTGGCCATCACCGCCCTGGCCTCTTTCCCGGGGAGCCTTGCCGTCACCGCCATCAACTATGCCTACCGCCTGCTGGGCTTTCCGCTGGCCATCCTGGGCGTGAGCCTGGGGACGGTGGCCTTTCCGACGCTGGCCGCCCTGGCCAACCAGGGACAGATGGAGGACTTTTGCCGGACGCTCTCCCGCGTGGTGCGGGTGGCGCTCTTCCTGGCGCTGCCGGCGGCGGCGCTCCTTCTGGTCCTTCGCCTACCCCTGATTCGCCTCCTCTTCGAACGCGGCGAGTTCGGCCCGGAGAGCACCCTGGCGACGGCTCAGGCCTTTTGCTTCTTCGCCCTGGGGCTGCCGGCCGCCTGTGTCACCGAGATTCTGTTGCGCGCCTTCTACGCCCTGCACGATACCCGCACGCCGGTAGCGGTGGGTGCGGCGATCGTGGCCCTCAACGTGGCCCTGGGGGCCGGGTTGCTCCAGGTCCTGGGCTTTGCCGGGCTGGCCCTCAGTTTCAGTTTCACCAATTCCCTGGAGACGGGAACCCTGCTCTTCCTCCTGCGCCGGCGGCTTCGGCGGGTGGAAGGGAAAGCCATCCTCCGGAGCGGGCTGCGTTCGCTGACGGCGGCGATGCTGGCGGCCGGGGCAACGGCCCTGCTCCTCTGGGGAAGCGAGCGCCACATTCCGACCTCCGGGGTAGCTGTCCGGGCCCTGTATCTTGCCTTCCTGGCCCTGATGGGAGCCGGCCTGTACCTGGCCCTGGCCGCGCTCCTCCATCGTTCGGAGGTGGGCGAGGCCTGGGCCCTGCTGCGTCGAAGGATCAGGCCCCTCGACAGGAAAGACGGCTAGGGTTCCGGGGCACCCGGCGCCCTGTCCGACTTGCAACCCCTGGGCCTTGTGGTAGAATAGACCTGCCGGGAAACGGGACCGGGCCCGATGTCGAGGGCCCGACCCGGCTATGGCGGCCGGCTTCAAGACGCCGGAGGTTCCGGTGCCGAGCGATATCTTCGGCCGAATCGCGGTCATCGGTGGGCTGATCCTCATCGGTGCCCTGCTGCGGAGGGCGCAGATACTGCGCGCCGAGCACGCCGCCCTGCTCAACATCCTGGTGATGAACCTGACGCTTCCGGCCACCGTCTTCCTGGCCGTGCTGAGTCTGCGCAACGTGCGCAAGAGTTGGCTGGAACTGCTCCGGGTACCGCTGGTGGCCTACCTGGTGGCCGCCCTGTGCGGCCTCCTGGCCTATATCCTCGTCCGCCGGCTGAACTTGGACCGCCGCCGGGCCGGCGTTTTTATCCTCCTGGCCATGCTGGGTTCCACCGCCTTCCTGGGCTACCCGATGAAGGACGCCCTGTACCGCCCCGGCGGAGAGGACCCCCTGCCGGCCGCCTGTGCGTCCTGTTCCGAGCAGAAGGAAATTTGCCTGGACTATCGAGAAAAACACCCCCAGGAGTGCAGCATCTATGACGAGGCCAACGCGACCGCCGTGTTCTATAGCGAACTCGGCACCCTGATTCCCCTGCTGACCGTTGCCGTGGTGGTCGCCTCGCGTTACGGCGAGGGGGAACGTTTCTCCTGGCGTAACCTGCTGGCCGTGCTCAAGTCCGGCCCGTTCGTGGCCTTTCTCATCGGTCTCCTCTTCTATACCGAGGAGATTCCCGGCGTCATCTCCGGCATCCTGGGCGTACTCTCCCAGGTTACGGTCCCGCTGATCATGCTCTCGCTGGGCATTACCGTCCGCTGGGGCGATTTCTTCGGCCGGCAGGCCCGCGCCATCCTGGCGGTGAACGCGGTCAAGTTGCTCCTGGCCCCGGCCCTGGCCTTGCTCTTCTGCCTGCTCCTGGGGGTGAGCGGCCAGATGCGGGAGGTGACCATCCTGATGTCCGCCCTTCCTTCCCTGATGCTCTCCCTTTCCTATGCCAACCAGTATCGTCTGGATGTCGAATTTGCCAGCAATGCCCTCTTTGCCAGTTTCTTCTTCAGCGCCATCACCCTGCCGATCCTGGTCTCCCTGTTCCCGCACGGCGCGGCCGAGGCGGTCCAGGGAGCGCTGCGTTCGACACCGTTCATCGCCCTGTTCTTCTCCCGCTAGAGGCCATCGCCAGGTCTGGAGGCATACCGATGCTGGATCTGCAACTCATACGCGAACGGCCGGATTACGTCAAGGCGCAGATCGCCCGCCTGCACACCGAGGCTCCCATTGACGAAATTCTGGAGACGGACCGCCGGCGGCGGGAACTCCTGACCGAACTGGAGGGGCTGCGGGCCCAGATCAACGCCGCCTCCAGGGAGATCGGCCGCAGCCGCGACCCGGCGCAACGCCAGGCCCTGGTGGAACAGGTACGGGGCTGGAAGGAGCGTCTTCCGCTTCTGGAGGAGGAGGTCCGGCGCACCGAGGGCCTCCTGGAAGAACTGCTCCTCCAGGTGCCCAACCTGCCTCACGAAAAGGTCCCCGACGGCCGCGACGAAAGCGAAAACGTGGTCATCCGCACGGTGGGGGAGCCGCGCACCTTTGACTTTGAACCCCGGCCGCACTGGGAATTGGGGCCGGCCCTGGATATCCTGGACCTGGAGCGCGGGGTCAAGATCTCCGGCTCGCGCTTCTACGTCCTCAAGGGCCTGGGGGCACGTCTCCAGCGCGCCCTGATCACCTGGATGCTCGACCTGCACGTCCAGAAGCACGGCTATACCGAAATTTACCCTCCCTATCTCGTGCGCGGCGCCTGCATGGTGGGGACCGGCAACCTCCCCAAGTTCGGCGATAACCTCTACCGCGATGCGGAAGAGGACCTCTGGCTCATCCCCACGGCCGAGGTGCCGGTGACCAATCTGCACCGCGAGGAAATCCTGCCGCCGGGCACCTTGCCCCTTTACTATGTGGCCTACAGCGCCTGTTTCCGGCGGGAAAAGTTCAGCGCCGGCCGGGACGTGCGCGGCATCAAGCGCGTGCACCAGTTCGACAAGGTGGAGTTGGTCAAGGTGGTCGAGCCGGAGACCTCGGACGAGGAACTGGAGCGCCTCATCCACGATGCCGAAGAGGTCTGCCAACTCCTGGAGATTCCCTACCGCATCGTCCAGATGTGCACCGGCGACCTCTCCTTCGTCGCCGCCATCAAGTACGACATCGAGATGTGGGCGCCGGGGTGCGGGGAGTGGCTGGAGGTGAGTTCCTGTAGCAACTTCCGCGACTTTCAGGCCCGGCGGGCCGGCATCCGCTACCGGCCGGCCGTGGGGGAAAGGCCGCGCTTCGCCCATACCCTCAACGGTTCGGGTCTGGCCCTGCCCCGCACCTTCATCGCCGTCCTGGAGAACTATCAGCAGGCCGACGGCAGTGTGATCATCCCCGAGGTATTGCGGCCGTATATGGGAGGATTGGAGGCCATCCGCCCACCCGACCGGCGGTGAGCGTCTCCCCTGGCGGAAGGAAACGGGCCGGGGAAGGGCGCGTCTATAGCCCGCAGGCCCAAAGTACAGTCCAAGGAGGTGTGGAGATGAAGCGCTTCGGTCGGTATCTGGGATGGATCGCCCTCTTCTTGCTCGTGTCCTGCGGGGAGACGATGCTCCCGGCGGTGGGTGCTCCGACCCCTTCCCTTCCCCCGGGAGGCCTTCCCACCCCTACGCCGGCCTGGCCGCCGGAGGCCCAGGCGCTCCTGGAGCGGGCCGTCGCCGACCTGGCCGGCCGCGTCGGGGCGTCGCCGGGCCAGGTGGAGGTCGTGCGGGTGGAGCAGGTGGCCTGGCCCGACAGTTGCCTGGGCTGTGCCCCCAAGGGGCAGGCGTGTGCCACCGTGGTGGTGCCCGGTTTCCGCTTCGTCCTGCGGGCCGGCGGGCAGGAGTACGAATACCGCAGCGATGAGAAGGAGCAGGTCATGCTCTGTCCGACGGAGACCACCATCGGCGATTGGGGGCCGGCCCAGCCGCTGGTGGAGGCGGTCGTGGCCGACCTGGCCGGCCGGTTGAACCTTCCCCCGGAGCAGATCCGCGTGGTGCAGGTCGAGGAGCGGATGTGGCCGGACAGCAGCCTGGGCTGCCCCCGGCCGGGGGAGATGTACCTCCAGGTCATCACGCCGGGCTACCGAATTCTCCTGGAGGCCGGCGGCCGGCAGTACGATTACCACACCGGCAGCCAGGCCCACTTTGTCCTGTGCGAGAAGTAGAGACGGCAGCCACGCCATAAACCAGGAGCCGGAGCCCCACCTGGCAAAGGGCTCCGGCTCCTGGCTTGTCGGCGGGATGGCGAGCAAGTACGCCTACTTCGACGGCTCCGCCTGGCGATCCCGACCGATGCCGAGGGGGGGATTCGAACCCCCACGAGCGCTCTGCCCACTACGCCCTGAACGTAGCGCGTCTGCCAGTTCCGCCACCTCGGCGCTATCTATACTATACCACAAAACAGCGTTTTTGGCAAGCGGCACTCGTTGGAACAACATGGCTTTTCGATTCTCTAATGGTTCTTTTGGGCCACCATAACAACCGCAGCCC
>JBMFNL010000066.1:0-15915 GCA_049970175.1 Chloroflexia bacterium | reverse complement strand
CGTCCACACCTACGCCGTCCCCGGCACCTACACCGTCACCCTCCGGGCCACCGGCGACTGCGGCACGGACGACTTTAGCGCCCAGGTCGTGGTCGGCAATGCCCCGGTGGCCGGGTTCGAGAGCAACTCCCCGGTCTGCCTGGATGCACCGATGGTCTTTACCAACACCACCACCGGAACGCCGCCCATCTCCTACGAGTGGTCCTTCGGCGACGGCGGGACCTCCACCGAGACGAACCCGATGCACACCTACACCGAGGCGGCCACCTACACGGTCATCCTCACCGCCACGAACGCTTTCGGCAGCGACGTCTACTCCGCCGAGGTCGAGGTCCTGCCGCTCCCGGAGGCCCTCTTCGGCTACACCGCCTGGGGCCTGGTGGTGACCTTCACCAACGCCTCGCAGAACGCCACCTCTTACCTGTGGTCCTTCGGCGACGGCGTCACCTCGACGCTCCCGAACCCGGTGCACACCTACGTGGTGAGCGGCACCTATACCGTCGTCTTGACCGCGACGAACACCTGCGGTCTGGACACCTACTCCGTCGTCCTGTCGGTGTCGCCGATCCGCTACACCATCTACCTGCCCCTGGTCTTCAAAGGCTATAGACCGTAGCGGCTGAGGAATAGGGCGAGGAAAGGCGTGGGGGGCCGGGAACTCGCCCGGCCCCCCACGTTATTCACTGTTTACGCCGTCCATCCCTCTTGGCGCAGCATCTCCCCGATTCGCTCCAGCACGTCCTCCAGGAAATCCCAGCAGCGCGGCTGGATGGCCGTGGCAATCTCCTCGATCAAGGCGGCGGCTTCCCCGGTATGGATGGCCTTCACCCCGTGTTTCAGGCGCACCTGGCGCTGGTAGCGTTCGGCCAGCGTCTCCGGCGTGATGGGCTCCAGGGCCAGGAAGGGGAGCATGGCCGGCAGGCTTTCCCCCAGGCCGATCCTTCCTCGCCCGAAGAAGGCCTCCAGGTGGGGGACGAGTTCCTCCAGGCCGGCCGGGTGCTCCAGCGTCTCGCGCACCCTTCGCCCCAGGTCCGGGTCCCGACAGGCCAGCAGCCACTCCAGGGCCATCTCCACAAAGTTATGGGCCTTCCACCAGCCCATCTCCTCGGGCAGCCGGCAGATCTCGGCCGCCCGGGCGGCATAGGGCCGGGCCTCCTCGAAGGCGTAGCCGCGCTCCAGGGGGCCGTACTTTTCGTCGCCGTAGTAATCCAGCCCCGGAGGGGCACTGCCGTGGGAGATGACCCCCACGGCAAAGGGCCGGCCGGCCGGATAGCGTTCGCTCAGGAAGGCGTAGAGCGCCGCTCCGGAACGGTGGGTCCGTTCCCAGGGCAGGCCGCTGGTCAGGACGGCGTCGGGGAAGAGCGCCCCCAGGAGGTGTAGCGGGCCGGGTGCCGGCACCAGCCGGCCGATGGCATAGGCGTGGGTCAGGGGAAACACCGCCCTATCCCTCCGGGCAACAGCGGCGGACCGCCGCAAGCACCCGTTCGACATCCTCCGGGCGGTGGATGTCAAAGGTCTCGGCCTCGATGGTGAGGAAGGAGAGGGAGGAAGAGGCCCGCTCCACCCAGTCCTCGTAGGCGGCGTGCAGGCCGCGCAGGTATTCCAGGGTGATGCCGCGTTCGAAATCCCGCCCCCGGGCCCGGATGCGTTCCAACAAGAATTCGGGCGAGGCCCGCAGGTAGATGACAAGTTCCGGCTTGGGGAGGAAGGGAATCATCGTCTCGAAGAGGCGGCGGTAGTTGGCGAAATCGCGGTCGTCAAGGTAGCCCTGCCGGTGGAGCGTCCGGGCAAAGATCTCCAGGTCCTCGTAGATGGTGCGGTCCTGGACGCAGGAGGTGTCGGCGGCCAGCATTTCCTGGAACATACGGAAGCGGTGGGTGAAGAAGTAAATCTGGAGGTGAAAACTCCAGCGCCGCATGTCGGCATAGAAATCGGGAAGGTAGGGGTTGTCAATGACCTGCTCGTAGAAGGTTCGCCAGCCCAGCCGTTCCCCCAGAAGTTGCGTCAGGGTGGTTTTGCCCACCCCGATGTTTCCGGCAACGCTGACGAGATACCTGGGCATCTTCACCCCCTTTTGCCGACGGTGGCCATGTAGACGGCCGGCTCTTTTTCCTCGTCCACATCCAGCACGGCGTTGACCTCGTCGTCGAAAAAGGCGCCGATGGCGCAGCAACCCAGGCCCAAGGCGGTGCAGGCCAGGTAGAGGTTCTGGGCCACGTGGCCCGCGTCCATGTAGATGTAGCGGTAGGCCCGTTCCCCGTACTTGCGAACCGAGCGGGCCACGACGGCGGTCCAGATCACCACCAGCGCCGCCCGCTGGCACACCGTCTGCCCCAGGGCTGCCCGGGTGAGGCTCATGCCGATGAGCGGGTCCTCCCGTAAAAAGGCCAGGCGGTGGTAGCGCACCTCATAGTGGTAGAGGCCGGCGGCCAAACCCTCCACCCGGTTCACCCCCAGGTAGGTCTCGATGGGGTAGAGGGCCCCGGCCGAGGGAGCGGTGCGGAACTGCCACTCCCCCCGCTCCCGGGAAATGCCTTGGCTGGCCCAGAGAATCTGGGAGACCTCCTCCAACGAAAGCGCCTCGGCGCTGTAATCCCGGATGGAGGCCCGTTCCTGAAGGACCCCCCAGATTCCCGGGCCGGCCTCCCGATAGGGCGGAGGGAGTTCGATTCGGGCCAGCGGATTGGGGTAAATTTTGTAGACGCCGATATGGCGAGGTTCGGCCGGCCGGCCGGCCTGTCCGGCCTCCCAGAGGTCCCGTCTTTTCTCCGAGGGCATCGTTTCCTCCTGGATCCCAAGAAAGCCCGTGGGACGATCTCTGCCGCCATTGTAGTACATTTGCCGTCAACAATCAACCGGTCCGCTGCGCCGGGAGGCCGCTTCCGCCTGGGCGTGGGCCCGCAACTGGCCGCAGGCGGCGGCGATCTCGCTGCCCCGTTCCAGACGCACCGTCACCGGAATATGGGCCCGCTCCAGCACCTCCCGGAAGGCCTCCACGGCCGGCCGCTCCGGGGCCCGCCAGTCGCTATCGGGGATGGGGTTGAGCGGAATCAGGTTGACGTGGCCCAGGAAGCCGCGCAGCCGGCCGGCCAGCCGCCGGGCCTGTTCGGGGGAATCGTTCACCCCGGCGATGAGGACGTACTCGAAGGAGACGCGGCGATGCGTCTTCTCCACATAGACCTGAAGGGCCCGGAAGAGTTCGTCCAACGGATAACGCCGGTTCAGCGGCACCAGGCGGTCGCGCAATTCGTCGTCGGCGGCGTGGAGGGAGACGGCCAAGTTGACCGGCAGGCGCTCCTCGGCCAGGCGAAGGATGCCGGGGACCAGGCCGGCCGTGGAGAGGGTCATGTGCCGCGCCCCCAGGTGGAAGCCCTCCGGATCGTGCAATCGCTCCACGGCCGCCCAGGTGGCATCGTAGTTGGCCAGCGGCTCCCCCATGCCCATAAAGACCACATGGGTGACCCGTGTCAGCCCCGTCCAGTCCTGGCCGGAAGTGCGCAAACGCCGGGCAAAGTGCAGCACCTGCTCCACGATCTCCCCGCTGGAGAGGTTGCGCCGGAATCCTCCCATCCCGGTAGCGCAGAAGGGGCAACCGATGGCGCACCCGACCTGGGTGGAGACGCAGACCGAGGCCCGTTCGTGGTAGAGCATCAGGACGGCCTCGATGCGCTCGCCGTCGGCCAGTTCGAAAAGCCCCTTGCGCGTCAGCCCATCCGGGGCGACCTTCTCCTCGCGCAGGGTGAGGGCGCGGCAGGTCGCTTCCCGGGCCAGGCGCCGGCGCAACTCGGCCGGCAGATCGGTCATGGCGGCAAAGTCGTCGGCCAGGTGGACGTAGAGCCAGCGCCACAACTGCCGGGCCCGGAAACGCGGTTCTCCCAGGCCCTCCACCCACTTCTCCAGGCGGTGTCGGTTGAGGTCGAGAAGGTAGAGGGGGGTCATCGGCCGGCCTCTCCTGTCCCGGGAAGCCCCCGTACCTCGCGCACCAGGCGCTCCTGCTGCGGGTGCAGCGCCTCCCGGAGCAGGCGCACGATCAACTCCACATCCATCGGCCCGCAGGGAAAGAGGTCTATGGCGGCAAAGTTTTCCTCCGGCCAGGTGTGGATGGAGATGTGCGATTCCCGAAGGAGGAGAAAGCCGGTAACGCCCCAGGGCGTGAACTGTTGCCAGTGCTGGTGATAGATGTTGGCCCCGCCGCGCCGGGCTGCCTCCACCACGATGGTGCGCAGCGGCTCGACGTACTTCAAAACTTCCCCGTCGGGAAGCCAGAGGTCGTAGAGAAGGTGCTCGCGTCCGGCGGTCATGGAAGACCTCTTGACAAATATTCAAATAATTTTCTTTCTTATACGAAACGTATCTCCCCCGCACCGGGGGCAACCGTGGGCTTGGAGGTGTTCGATGGTGGGGAAATCGCCCTCCGGGCCGACCCGATAGACTTCTCCGCAGGCCGAACAGCGGTAGAGCCGAAGGGCGGGGTGCACTTCCATCGTGTAGAGCGGGCCGGTGTAGCGGCCGGGAACGGCCGGCCGGGCCTCCGGGGTGGTACGGAGGTGCAGGAATTGGCCGCTCCCGCCCAGCGTCCCCGTCCCGACGTAGCGGTTAAAGTCGGGCGTCACCGAGTAGGGGGCCAGCCCCATTTCCACACACTCCCGCAGGAGGGCCCGCTGTCCCTCCGGGTCGCGGGGGGCGTAGGAGAGGAAGATGTCCCGCCCGCCGCCCGGACGCAGCGCCTCCAACGCCCGGGAGAGGAAGAGGCGCAGGCCCGGCAGGGTGTAGGGCGGGTCGGTCTCCACCGTGTCAAAGGCCTCCCGCAGGGTTTCCGGCAGGGGGTCGCGCAGGTCGTGCAGCACCGTCTCCACGGCAAAGCCAAAGCGCCTTCCGGCCGCAGCGATGTGCTCCAGGAAGCGCCCATCCACATCCACAACCACCAGGCGTCGCACCCACCCGGCACCGCCGCTTCTCCGTTCCCCGTTCTCCGCGCTCTCGCCGCTCTTTGTCCCCAGGCCCTGCCCCCTGGGCCCGGATTCCCCGATCAACCCGACGGCCACCGAGACCAGGTCATCATCCCCCAGGAGGAGGATATCCTTCCCCTCCAGCGCCCCCTCGCGGTACATGAGGAGGGCCCGGCGCAGGGCCGTCTCCGGAAGGCCGTGGGATTGGTCCAGGGTGGTATCCACGGGGGGATTGGCGCGATGCACCTCTTCCAGGCAGGCCAGGAGCGGACCCCAGCGGGCCGGGTGGATGACGATGCGCCGGCCGGCGCAGGTCGGGCAGAGGGGGTCTTCGATCCTCTCCAGGCCGAGCACCTCCCGGGCAAAGGCCGTCCCACGCTCGCTCAGGGCGCTTCCGCCGGGCGTGCGTCGGAGCAATCCGGCCCGTTCCAGTTCCCCGCGCACCGCCGCCGCGACCGGCACCGGCCAGCCCAGGCGGCGGGCCAGTTCCTGTGTGGGCAGCGGCGACCGGCGGTAGAGGGTACGCAAAAAGGCGGCCACGCCGGGCGGCCCCTCCCGCAGACGGGCCGCCCGGGCCACCTGTTCCAGCATCTCCTCGCCCTCCACCGCTACCTCCTAGCCTTTCGCCTGGGATATTTTCCGTCCTGGCCCGCCCGTATGTCCATTCCACCCGCAGCCATTGGCCCCGCTAGATTTTCCGGCAGTGAATCGCCTCGCCCCAGGCCGCCGCCTTGGCCGCCTCCCCCAGCACCTCGGAGAGCGTCGGATGGGCGTGCACCGCCTCGGCCATCTCCTGCACCCGGATCCCGGCCTGCACCGCCAGCGTGGCCTCGCCCAGGAGTTCGCTCACATACGGCCCCAGGAGGTGCACCCCCAGCACCGTCCCCTCCTCGGGGTCATAGACCAGGCGCACCTGGCCGGCCGTCTCGCCCATGGCCAGGGCCCGGCCGTTGGCGGAGAAGGGAAAGCGCGCCTCCCGGCAGGGCCGGCCGGCCGCCCGGGCCTGCTCCAGCGTCATCCCCACCCCGGCCAGTTCCGGCCAGGTGTAGACGCAGTAGGGGATGGCGTGTTCGTCCACCCGACGGCTCCCTCCCAGGGCGTTCTCCGCCGCCACCTCGCCGTGGTAGAAGGCGCGGTGGGCCAGGAGCGCCCCGCCGGTGCAATCACCCACGGCATAGATGCCGGGGAGGCTCGTCTCCAGGCGCTCGTTTACGGCAACGGCCCGGCCGGAGCGGGCGATGCCCAGGCGCTCCAGGTCCAGCCCTCCGTCCGAGGGACGCCGTCCGGTGGCGACCAGCACACGCTCGCCCCAGACCGTCTCCGCCCCCTTCTTCCCCTCGAAGGTCACCCCCAGCCGGCCGTCCTCGCCGGGGACGATCCCGAGCACCCGCGCCCCGGTGTGCAGGGCCAGTCCCATCTGCCGCACCAGGACGGCGAAGCGTCGGGCCAGTTCCGGCTCTACCGGCGGGAGGATGTTCGGCAGCATCTCCACCACGCTCACCCGGCTCCCGAGGAAATGGAAGAGGACGGCCATCTCCATGCCGATCACCCCGCCCCCGATGACGACGAGGGAGGCCGGGATTTCCGGGATCTGGAGGAGGTCCCGCGAATCCAGCACGCCGGGAAGGTCGGCCCCGGGCACCGGGAGCGGGGCCGGCTCCGAGCCGGTGGCCAGGATGACCCGGCCGGCCCGCAGGGTCGTTTCCGTCCCCTCGGCCGGCCGGATGCGGACGGTTTGAGCGTCCTCCAGGGTGGCCGTCCCCGGGAACAGGTGTACCCCGTGGTCCCGAAGCAACTTCTCCACGCCGCCGACGAGCATCTCCACCACCCCGGCCTTGCGCTCCTGCATCCGGGGAAAGTCGGGACGTGCCCCTTCCGTCCCCAGCACGCCGTAGCGCCCGCCCTCCCGGGCCAGGCGCAGCACCTCGGCGCTGTGGATGAGGGCCTTGGTGGGGATGCAGCCGTGGTTCAGGCAGGTGCCCCCCACCCGTTCCCGTTCCACCAGGGCCACCCGGGCCCCCAACTGCCGGGCGCGGATGGCGGCGACATATCCGCCGGGCCCTCCGCCGATGATCACCAGGTCATATTCCATCGAATCCTCCTAGGGGACGAAATCGTCCTGCCGGTAGAGAAAGACGGCGAACTGCGGCCGGCCTTGGTCATCGCGGTAGTAGACCGTCAGGCCGTGGGGAAACATCTCCTGCAGGAGCCATAGGGAGGCCCGGTCCGCCTCCGGGTTGAGAATCACCGCCCCCTGGCCGGCCCCCTGGGCGGCGAAAAAGGCCCGGTCGATCTCGGTGAGGACCTCGCCGTGCAATCCCCACTCGTGGTGTTCTCTCGTCTGCAGGCGGATGGCATCCTTATCGTCCCAGAACGGGACGCTCTTCAGGTACACCGGTCCATCGTCGCCGAACTCGTCGATGACCCGAGCGATCTCCCGGTAGAGGGGATAATTTCCGGCGGGGAGGAACTTGGGGTATTCCACAAAGCACAAACGGGCATTCGGCAGGCCGGAGGCCAGGGCCAGGACGGCCAGAAGCCCCCCCCAGCCCCAGCGGGAGCGCAGGGCCGGGAAAATCCTCCCCAGCCGTTCCCAGAGCGCGGCCGCCGCGACCGCCGGAAAGAGCATCACCGTGGCCATCGCCCCACCGCTGCGCACCGCCCCGGGCACCTCCCGGGGAAAGGCCAGCGCCAGGGTGGTGGGAAGGAGCATGACCGCAAAAAAGGCCAGCACCGGGGCGTTGCCGCCTCGCCGCCAGCGCGCCAGGAGGAGGGGCAGGCCGAGCAGGAAGAGGGCGCCGGCCACGCCGTCCAGGTGCGGGTCCTCCGGGACGTTGACCCGAAAGACCACGTCTCCCCGGACGTGGAACATCCCGGCCGTGCGCACGATGTTGCTCAGGAGGATTTCCCACAGGGGGCCCGGGTAGGATTCCTCGATCTCGCCGACGCGGGTCAGCGGGCGGAACCAGAACTGCTCCCGGCCGTCCACGAGCATGTAGCGGAGCATCGGAAGGGCGACCAGGAGGGCGACCAGGCAGGCCAGGAGGAGCGAGCGTCGCACCTGCCAGAGGTCGCGGGCGTGGCCGGCCAGGGCGTAGAGGGCCAGCCCCAGGAGGGTGGCCGGGAAGAGGGCCAGCGCCGCGGTGTAGGTATAGAGGGAGAGGCCCAGGAAGAATCCGGCCCAGAGGAAATCGCTCCGGTGGCCGCTTCGGAGCCCCCGCAGGAGGAAGAGGGCCACCAGCGCGACCATCAGCGGGGTCAGGATGCCCCGGAAGCCCACCCGACTGATAAGCACGTGCCACTTGGCTACGGCCAGCAGGAGCGCCGCGACCAGTCCCACCAGGTCGCTATAGGCCTCTCGACCCAGGAGGTAGACCACCGGCAGGGTAGCCGTGCCGATGAGGGCGGTAATGAGTTTGAGCGTGTAAAAGTTCAGGCCGGCCAGTTGCGATAGGAGGGCGGTCAGGTAGAAGAGGAGCGGCTCCCGGCCAGGGAAGCCGGTGGCATAGATCATCCACTCGCCACGGAGAATCTGCTCCGTCTCGCGGTAGTTGTAGGTCAGGTCGTTGAACATATCGCTGGGCAGGCTATCCAGCAGGTAGAGGCGGAAGACGGCCCCCAGGAGGACGATTCCCAGCAGGGCCGGCAGGCGGAGGCGGGGAGGAAGCAGGTCTCGTGGCCGGGGACGGGGGGACGTTTCTCGCGGCCATGCGGCTATGAAGATGGCGGCGATAGAGAGCGCCAGCCAGAGGAGGCCCGGCCGGCTGAGGCAATTTTCGGAAAAGGTAAACCAGGAGAGCACGCCGAAGAAAAAGGCCCCGCCGATGATGTACCATTGTTGAGAGGAAAGGGGTTGTTCCCCGACCGAGGCCGGCCAGGGAGCCTCCACTTCCTCCGGCCGGGCGCCCCAGAGGAAGAGTGCCAGCGCCCCGATCAGGAAGACGGCGCTATCCCAGGGCGGGAAATGATGGCGCAGGGCATGGGCGGCCAGGCCGGCCAGACCTGTGCCGCCGATCAGGGCGATCGCTCGCCGGCTGGAAATGCGGAAGTCGGCAACCCGCCGCTTCAACGTATCCCCCACGGTAGCGCCCAACCGGAAGCCGAACTGCTCGGCGACGCGGCCAGCCGATTATAACACGGGCCGGGGATTGTTGCAAAGTCTTTGGACTGACCTCCTTTCATAACTCGTCCTGGCACGAATGGCGGCCTGAACTGCTCGCTTGGACGGCGGGAAAAGGCTGTCCCGGAGCAACCTTTTTGCCCGGTGCGGCTGGCCCAGGGCCGCCGTAAAGCATGGGTGGGATTGATGAACGGATGTCAGATTTGGAGCGAGGCGTGTATTCGTGAGGGCATTCGTGGACGGCCTCCGCGTATTTGACAAACCCGCCCCGATGTGCTACAGTGTATAGTGGAAACTCCCCGGCCCGGGAGGAACGGATGGAACAAGAGCGTATCTACGAGGCCGCTGTGGACCGGGAAACGGGCCTGTACGACCGCCGGACGATGTGGTCCCGCCTGGCCGAGGAGGTTTCCCGAACCCGCCGTTATCGCTATCCCCTTTCTCTGATGCTGATCTCCTTCGGATTGCCCAATTCCCGGCTGGCGGTGGAGCATCTTCTGCAACTGGCCCAGGTTCTGAAGCGCCATACCCGGGCCTCGGACTTTCTGGCCCGCTACAGCGAGGATACCCTGGCCCTGCTCCTTCCTTGTACCGATGAACGCGGCGCCTTACAACTGGCCGAGCGGATCCGGCAACTGGTGGCCGCGTTCTCGCCCGCCTCGGCCCAGTCCATGGGGATCGGGGTAACCTCGGCTCCGGGGGGATATAACGGGGATAAAATTGCCCTGGTGGAGCAGGTGGAGTGGGCCCTGCGCCAGGCCCTGGGCCGGGAGGGCCGCACCGTCCTCGTGCCGGCCCCCGGCCTGGCAACGGCGGAAAGGGGGAAATAAGGTGGACGGCCATCTGGTGCTGGTGAGCACGGGGGGGACGATCGCTATGCGGGAGGAGACGGCCGGCCGGGGGGCAGTGCCGGCCTTGGGTGCCCCAGACCTGCTCCGCGGCCTGGGTTGGGAAGAACCTCTGGAGGTCGTGGAACACGGCAACCTGCCCAGCGCCCATTTCACGCTGGAGACCCTCTGGACGTTGCGCGGGCGGGTCCGGGAACTGGCCCGCCGGCCCGATTGTCGGGGAATCGTCATCACCCACGGCACCGATACGATGGAGGAGACCGCCTACTTCCTCGACCTGACGGTGGAAGGGGAGTGCCCCATCGTCCTCACCGGGGCCATGCGCACCGCCTCCGACCCCGGCTACGAGGGGCCGGCCAACCTCCTGGCCGCCCTGCGGGTGGCCGCTTCCCCCCTGGCCCGGGGCATCGGGGCGGTGGTGGTGATGGAGGAGGAAATCCACGCCGCCCGGGCGGTGACCAAGGTCCACACCCTCAGTCCGGCCGCTTTCCAATCGCCCTTCTGGGGGCCGCTGGGCCGGGTGGAGGGAGAACGGGTCCTCCTGTACCGTCGGCCGTCCCGACAGCAGTGCCTCTCCCCGGAGCGGCTGGAGGAGCGCGTCCTGCTGATCAAGATGGCCGTGGGGATGGACGACGACCTCCTGCGCTACGCGGTGGAGTGGGGGAGGCGCGGCGTGGTGATCGAGGCGCTGGGCGGCGGCCGGGTGCCCCCCTGGTGGATGCCGACGATCCGGGAGGCCGTCGCCCGAGGGGTGGCCGTGGTCATCGCCTCGCGCTGCCCGGCCGGCCTGGTCTATGACCGCTACGGCTACGCCGGCGCACACCACGACCTCCAGGAGGCCGGCGTCCTCTTCGCCGGCGGCCTGACCGGTCCCAAGGCCCGCCTCAAGTTGATGGCCGCCCTGGGAGCCGGCCTGGAAGGGGAAGCCCTTCGCCGGGCCTTTGAGCAAGAGCCCTGAAGTTTCTGTGGAACGTTGAACGTGGACCGTTACGGCGTGGGTGTGACGGCCGGCGTGGGGGGTGCCGGCAGGGTAGGAGGAATAGGGGTCAGGGTCGGGACGAGGAAGCGGCCCGGCACTTCGGTCCAGGGCAGCGGTGTCGGTGGGGGAGCGCTCCAGGCGCAGGAACGCGGCCAGATCACCACCAGAATTAGCACGGCCAAAACGACGGCGATCAGGGCCAGGAGTTCCAGCCGGCCGGTCCAGGAGTGGTTCGCCTTTTGCACAGCCATACGGTCTCCTTTGCCTTGCGTTCTGTGCCGCCAGTGTACCACGGGGGGAGGAGAATGTCAAGTTGCGTTCGGCCGAGACCGGTGGTATAATGGTCTTGCCACCGACCCCGGGTGGGCGGTGAGCGGGGGCGGCCTTGGGCCGCCAGGATGAACGCATTTTCAATCGTCGCTGGGATCGCAGGGCGACCGAGACGGCGAGGTGAGCATGGAAAGGCAACGTTCCTCCAGGCGACCCTGGGGGATTTTTTATGCGGCCGGCGGCCCGTTCGGTTCGGAAGGGGAGGACGGGTCTTCCCCCCTGGATCCGCTCTCCGGGCGCCTCTCCGAGCCGCTCATCCGCGCCCAGGACCTCCACTTCACCTATCCGTCCGGCGGCGAGGGAGCCGCTCCGGCGCTCGACGGCATTGACCTGGAGATTCGGCCGGGCGAGTTCGTGGCCCTCATCGGCCCCAACGGTTCCGGCAAGACCACCCTGGCCCGCCATTTCAACGCTCTCCTCCTTCCTACCTCCGGGGATGTCTGGGTGCGGGGCATGAACACGCGCAACCCGGCTTTCCGCCAGGAGATTCGCCGCACCGTGGCCATGGTGTTCCAGAATCCCGACCACCAGTTCGTCGCCACCGTGGTCGAGGAGGAGGTGGCCTTTGGCCCCGAGAACCTGGGGTTGCCGGAGGAGGAGTTGCGCCGGCGGGTGGACTGGGCGCTGGAGGCGGTGGGCCTTTCGGCGCTGCGCCATCGCTCCCCCCAGTACCTCTCCGGCGGTCAGAAGCAGCGCCTGGCCCTGGCCGGCGCGCTGGCCATGCAGCCTCAGTGCCTCGTGCTGGACGAGGCCACGGCCATGCTGGACCCGGCCGGCCGGCGGGCGCTCCTCGAGGTCGTCCGGGAACTCCACGGCCGGGGGATGACCGTCATCGCCATCACCCAGAATATGGAGGAGGTCGTCCAGGCCGAACGGGTGATCGTGATGGCCGGCGGGCGCATTGTCCTGCAAGGCCCGCCTCGCCAGGTGCTGGCCCAGGAGGAAGTGCTGTACGCCCTGGGGCTGGACGTTCCCCCGATGGTCCGCCTGTCCCATCGGCTGCATGCCCGCATCCCCGATTTCCCCGACGGCCTGCTCACGGCGGCCGAGGTCGTCGCCGCCGTCCGAGAGTATAGGGATGGAGGCCGGCGATGAACCGGGCGCTGATCGAGGTGCACGACCTTCACTATACCTACATGCGCGGCACGCCCCTGGAGACGACCGCCCTTCGCGGCGTCTCCTTTTCCGTCTTGGCCGGGGAGATCGTCGGGGTCATCGGGCCGACCGGTTCGGGCAAATCCACCCTCCTCCAGCACCTGAACGGCCTTCTGCGCCCCCAGCGTGGCTCGGTGCAGGTGCTCGGACAGGACCTCTCCGACCCCCGGGTGGACCTACGGGCCATACGGAGGCGGGTCGCCCTCCTCTTCCAGAACCCGGAGGATCAGGTCTTTGAACGCTACGTGGCCGACGACGTGGCCTTTGGGCCGCTCAGTCTGGGCCTGTCGCGGGAAGAAGTGCGGGCGCGGGTGCGTCGGGCGATGGAGGCGGCCGGCCTTCCCCCTTCCTTCGATAACCGGCTCACCTTCGCCCTCAGTGCCGGAGAGCGCCGGCGGGTGGCGCTGGCCGGCGTCCTGGCGTTGGAGCCGGAGGTGCTGGTGCTGGACGAGCCGCTGGCCGGGCTGGACCCCCGCGGCCGGCGGGAACTGACCGCCCTGCTGCAGGGATGGCATCGGCAGGAGGGGCGGGCCGTCGTCTGGGCCTCACATTCCATGGAGGAAATCGCCGGCCTGGCCGACCGGGTGTACGTCCTGGCCGAGGGGCAGGTCGTGCTGGAAGGCCCCACCCGGCAGGTGTTTGCCCGGGGCGAGGTCCTGGCCCGGTGGGGGCTGGAAGTGCCGGCCGTGACCGGTGTGCTCATGGAACTGGCCCGGGCCGGCCTGCCGGTGCGCACCTCGGCGCTTACGCTGGAGGAAGCCCTCCCCATCCTGGAGGAGGTGCTCCGATGAGCGATTTCGAGGTGCTGAGAACCCTCTCCTTCGGCCAGTACCTGCCCACCGGCTCGGCCCTGCACCGGCTGGACCCCCGGGTCCGGCTGACCGGCGTGGCGCTGTTCATCCTGGCGTTGATGGCCTGCGCGCACCCGACGACGGCCCTTCTGGGGCTGGGGCTGGCCTTGGGTCTCCTGGTGGCGGCCCGCATCCCGCCGAGATATGCCCTGCGCGGCCTGCGGCCCCTCCTGCCCCTCTTTGCTTTCGTGCTGGTCCTGCAGGTCCTCTTCTACCCGCACGCCGCCGCCGTCGCCGCCGGCAGCCGGGTGGTGTGGCGGGAAGGGCCGTTCCTCGTGAGCACGGCCGGCCTGCTCGACACGGCCGCCATCCTGCTGCGCATGGTCGCCATCGTCCTCTTCCTCATCCTGCTCGCCGGCATTGCCGATACCACCGACCTGGTACACGCTGTGGAAGGGATGTTGCGGCCCTTCCGGCGGCTGGGCCTCCCGGCGCACGAACTGGCCCTGGTTCTGGCGATCACGATGCGCTTCATCCCCCTCCTGGGTCGGGAACTGGAGCGCCTGATGAAGGCCCAGGCCGCCCGGGGGGCCGATTTCGGCCGCGGGCGGGGATGGACCCGGCTGCACCGGCTGCTGCCGCTCCTGGTTCCCCTCTTCGTCGCCGCCCTGCGCCGGGCGGAGGAACTGGCCCTGGCCATGGAAGCGCGGGGATACGTGGGCGGGCGCGGGCGGACGTACCTGGTACGCCTGCAGATGCGGCCGGCCGACTTCCTGGCCCTGGCCCTCGCCCTCGCCTTCGCCGCGCTCCTGGTCTTTTGGGATCGAGGAGGTGTCACCTATGCCCTGACTTTCCGCATCTGAATACGAAACACGAAACATGCAACACGAAACACGTAACACGCAAAAGGAGGAGGTTCCCATGAAAATCACCACCCGTCAGATCGTCGTCACCGCCGCCCTGAGCGCCATCGCCATCCTGCTGGGCGCTACCCGCCTGGGCTTTATTCCCTTTGTGCTGGGCATCGCCATCACCATCATGCACGTCCCGGCCATCATCGGAGCGGTGCTGGAGGGGCCGGTGGTCGGCACGATCATCGGTTTCCTCTTCGGCCTCTTCAGCCTGATCTGGGCCTATGTCGCCCCCACCGGTGCCGGCGACGTCTATTTCCAGAACCCGCTCATCTCCATCGTGCCGCGTCTCTTCATCGGCCTCCTGGCCTATCTGGCCTATCGGGCCCTGCGCCGGGCCGGTGTCCCCTGGGTCCTGTTCCTGGCCGGCCTAAGCCTGGGACTCGGCGCGGCCTTTTGCTACCAGTGGGGACAGGTCAACATGCCAGCGGCCCTCATTTCCGCCGGCGTCATCCTGGGGGCGGTGGCTGCCTTCACCTACCTGGGAGTGCGGCAGCAGCCTGATATGATTGCCGTGGCTGTCGCGGCGATCGTTGGCACGCTGACCAACACCGTTTTGGTGCTGGGGATGCTTGGGTTGCTCAGCACCCTGAACTGGGTCAGCCCACCGTTGCCCTGGGAGGTTCTTCTGGCCGTCGGCCTGACCAACGGCATTCCCGAGATCGTCGCCGCCGTGCTGATCACCGTGGCGGTCGTGGCCGCCTGGAAGCAGATCGAGTTCGGCCGCCGCGGCGCCCGCATCATGCGCGAAACGTAACGAATACGTGATACGCAATACGGAGGACCCTCATGCTCCTCTGCATCGACATCGGCAACACCAACATCGTCCTGGGCCTGTACCAGGGGGAAAACCTGCTCTACCACTGGCGCATCGCCACCGACCGGGAACGCACCGCCGACGAGTACGCCGCCCTTTTCCTGACGCTCCTGGAGCATGCCGGCCTGGAGGACGCCTCCGTCTATGGCGCGGCCATTGCCAGCGTCGTCCCTCCGCTGACCGGGGCCTTTGTGGACCTGTGCCGGCGCCATCTGGGGGTGGACCCTCTGGTTGTGGATGCCGGCGTTCGCACCGGCGTGCGCCTGCGCATCGAGAACGCCCGCGAGGTGGGGGCCGACCGGGTGGTCAATGCCGCCGCCGCTTTCCGCAAGTACGGCGGGCCGGCTTGCGTGGTGGACTTTGGCACAGCCACCACCTTCGATGCCATCTCCGCCGAGGGCGATTACCTGGGCGGGGCCATTGCGCCGGGTATTGGAATCGCCGCCAAGGCGCTGACCGAGCGCACGGCCAAATTGCCCCAGGTGGAACTCGTTCCCCCTCCTCAGGCCATCGGCCGGAACACCGTCCAGAGCATGCAATCGGGTATCCTCTTCGGCTATGTGGGCTTGGTGGAGGGGATGGTGGCCCGTTTCCGCCGGGAACTCGGGCCGGAGATGCGGGTCATCGCCACCGGCGGCCTGGCCGAACTCATCGCCCGGGAGACCGACGTCTTCCAGGTGGTGGACCCCTGGCTTACCCTGGAGGGCCTGCGCCTGGTCTATGAATTGAACCGGGGGGAAAGGCCTTTGGAAGGCCGATACCGTTGAGCGTTCCCTGCGGGAGCCCTGTCCCGCCCCTTGCAGGGGCCGGGCCGCCCCCGTTTTCGGCCGGCCGGGAGTTCCCCCTCACTCTCTGGGGGGAGGGCGTTTCCCCATACCCCCCGGGGGTATAGGAGGCGGGGTGGCCGGCCGGCCCGACCGCCTCCCACCCTGCCCGGCGCGGGGAGCCGGCCCGCTTGTGGGGGGGCTCCTGCCCCCCGCACCCCCCGTTGAGGGGGAGGGCCGGCCAGCGGCCG
>JBMFNL010000065.1:0-16392 GCA_049970175.1 Chloroflexia bacterium | reverse complement strand
CCCCCTGTCCCCCTCTCCCAGAGGGCGAGGGGGAACACCCGGCCCGGCCCGCCGGGAAGGCGCACGACACGGATGGGGCACGGATACACGGATGGGGGCGCTCGGTTCGGCCGGAGGCTTGTTCGCCCGGGATACGAACGGATGCCCACCGGGGCCGGCCGGGGCAACGGGACGGTTTGCAGCCGGCAGTAGCGCCTTTCTGCAGGGGGAGTTTGAGGGGGACGGGTAGGGGCCGGCCATTGGCCGGCCCTCCCCCTCAACGGGGGTGCGGGGGGCAGGAGCCCCCCGCAAGAGGCCGGCTTCCCGCGACGGGCGGGGTGGGAGGCGGTCGGGCCGGCCGACGACCCGCCGCCTATACCCCC
This sequence comes from Chloroflexia bacterium, assembly GCA_049970175.1. GTDB lineage: Bacteria > Chloroflexota > Chloroflexia > DTKN01 > DTKN01 > JASFBA01. Next base: position 16,030 of record JBMFNL010000065.1, on the reverse strand, counting down.
GGGGGGTATGGGCCGGGGCCACCCTCACCCCCTGTCCCCCTCTCCCAGAGGGCGAGGGGGAACACCCGGCCCGGCCCGCCGGCCGGAAGCGGAATGCCCCGAGGCTGGTATTTGCGTTCTTGGCCAGGGTATGGTATAATAGAATCGCCTGATTGAACCGATTGAGTATCTGGAGGAGGCTTGCGGTGACGCTACAGCGGGCGCAAAAAGAGCAGATCATTCAGCAGTATCAGACCCATCAGAGCGATACCGGCTCGCCGGAAGTCCAGGTGGCCCTGCTGACGGAACGGATCAACCAGTTGACCGAGCACCTGAAGAACAATGTGCACGATTATCACTCGCGCCGGGGGCTCCTGAAGTTGGTCGGCCGGCGCCGCCGCCTCCTGGCCTACCTGCGACGTAAGGATATGGAGCGTTACCGGGCCACGATCTCCCGTCTGGGCCTGCGCAAATAGGGGTCTCCGGGTCGCTCGTGGTTGCAACGATGCAGGCCGCTTCCTCTGGGTGGGCTGTATGACCTGGATGAGAGCGGGCTGGAGGCCTTGAAAGGAGGTGGAAACCAGACCGTATTCGGCGTAAGGCTTCCGGGGGCGTTAGGCATTGGAGAGTGCTCCGGAGAGCGGGCCCTGCGAGGCACTCTCCAGTACCTAACCCCCCGGATAACCCGACCGGTCCCCCTGGGGAAAGTGCCAGAAGGTATGGATGCCGGGAGTTTTCCATCGCCCGTCTTACCGATGCCATGGAGATACCCGGGCAGGTCCAGACCTGCACGACCGGGAGCCTTGGCTTCTGCCTCGCCGGCAGCCACGACCTTTCCCCAGGCCGGTCCGGCCGGAATGAACGGTTCAAAGGAGTAAGAAAAGATGCAGCACATGGAAATTCCCTGTGGGGAACGGACCTTTCACCGCTTCGAGATGCCGCTGGCCGGGAGGACGCTCACCATCGAGATCGGCCGGGTGGCCGAGCAGGCCAACGGAAGCGCCCTGGTGCGCTGCGGCGAAACGGTGATTCTGGCCACCGCGACGGCTTCTGCCGAACCCCGGGCGGGGGTGGACTTTTTTCCCCTCACCGTGGACTTTGAGGAGAAGTTGTACGCGGCCGGCAAGATTCCCGGCTCCTTCTTCCGCCGCGAAGGCCGGCCCACCGAAGCCGCCACCCTCGCCGCCCGCCTGATCGACCGCTCCCTGCGTCCCCTGTTCCCGAAAGCCTACCACAACGATGTCCAGATCATCATCACCGTCCTGGCCGTGGACCAGGAGGTGGCCCCCGATGTCCTGGGCATCATCGGTGCCTCTACCGCCCTGATGGTCTCCGATATCCCCTTCGACGGCCCGGTGGCGGCCGTGCGCATGGGCCTCATCGGGGACGAACTGGTGGTCAATCCCACCTTGGCCCAGGTGGAGGAAGAGAGTGCCCTGGACCTGGTCGTCGCCGGCACCGAGGATGCCATCCTCATGGTGGAGGGCCGGGCCCGGCAGGTACCCGAAGCCCGGGTGCTGGAGGCGCTCCGGCGGGCCCACGAGGCCATGCAGCCGCTCCTTCAGATGCAACACGAAATCGCCGCCCGGCTGGGGCAACCCAAGCAGGCGGTCGCTGAGAAGAAAATTTCCCCGGAGAAAGTCGAGGAAATCCGCGCCTGGCTGGGGCCGAGGCTGAGCGAGGCCCTCTTCCACGGGGTCAAGCAGGAGCGCGAGGATGCGACCCGCCTCCTCCGGGAGGAGACGGTCGCCTACTTCGGCCGGGGAGAGACCGAGGCCGAGGCCCTGCAGAACGCCCTGGAGGCCGGAGACATCTTCGACCGGCTCCTCAAGGAAGAACTCCGCCGCTCCATCCTGGAGGAGGGCCGGCGTCCCGACGGCCGCGGCCCCAAGGACATTCGTCCCCTTTCCATCGAGGTGGGCGTGCTGCCCCGGGTGCACGGCTCCGCCCTCTTCCGCCGAGGACAGACCCAGGTGCTCACCGTCGTGACGCTGGGCGCTCCCGGGGATGAGCAGATTCTGGACGACCTGGGGCTGGCCGAAAGCAAACGCTACATGCACCATTACAACTTCCCACCGTTTTCCACCGGCGAGGTCCGTCCGCTTCGCGGCCCCCATCGCCGCGATATCGGCCACGGCGCCCTGGCCGAACGGGCTCTCCTGGCCGTCCTGCCCGGCGAGGAGGAGTTCCCCTATACGATCCGCCTGGTCTCCGAGGTCCTCTCCAGCAACGGTTCCAGTTCCATGGCCTCGGTCTGCGGCAGTTCCCTGGCGCTGATGGATGCCGGCGTGCCGATTCGGGCTCAGGTGGCCGGCGTGGCCCTGGGGTTGATCACCGGCGAGGACGGGCGGTATGCCATCCTCACCGACATCCAGGGGGTCGAGGACTTTCTGGGTGATATGGACCTGAAGATCGCCGGCACCGAACAGGGCATCACCGCCCTCCAGATGGACCTGAAGGTGCATGGTCTGTCTTTTGAGGTGCTGGCTCAGGCCTTTGACCAGGCTCGCGAGGGCCGGCTCTACATCCTCCAGGCCATGAACGCGGTCATCCGTCAGCCGCGGGCGGAACTCTCCCCCTACGCTCCGCGCATCGTCAAGATGCGCATTGACCCGGAGAAGATCGGCGCGGTCATCGGCCCCGGCGGGAAAACCATTCGCTCCATCATCGAGGCTTCGGGCGCCGAGATCGACGTCGAGGACGACGGTTCCGTCTATATCACCACTCCCAACGCCGAGGGGGCGCGCATCGCCGTCCGCATGATCGAGCAACTGGCCCGCGAGCCCAAGGTGGGGGACGTCTACCTGGGCAAGGTGGTGCGCATCATGCCCTACGGGGCCTTTGTCAACATCCTGCCCAACCGCGACGGGATGGTCCATATCTCCGAACTGGATGAAAACCGCGTGGCCCGGGTGGAGGACGTGGTGCAGGTGGGAGACGAGATCAACGTGATGATCACCCAGATCGACCCCGACGGCAAAATTTCGCTTTCCCGCCGCGCCGTGTTGACCGGGGAGAAGCCGGATCGAGCCGCCGCCCGCAAGCAGGCCTGGTCGCCCGGGGGGGCCGGCCGTCGGCGTGAACGGGAACTGGAACGGCGCCGGCCGCCGCGCCGGCCGGGCCGGTAAGCGCCGGCCATGCGCGTCGGCATCAGCGCCCACTTCTGGCCCCGCCTGACCTCCGGGAGCGGCCAGTATCTGCGCCACCTGGTGCGGGAACTGGCCCGCCTGAAGGGTGAAGAGGAACTGATCCTCATCGGCGAAGCCGGCGCTTTTGCCGACGGGAAGCCGCCGCTACCGGCCGTGGAACTCTCCCGGGGGCCGTTCCCGGCCGGCCGGCCGGCCAAACTTTACTTTGAGCAGGTGGCCCTGCCCTGCGCCGCCCGGTCCCTGCAACTTGACCTCCTGCACGTGCCCTACCTGGCTCCGCCCCTCTTCTCCCCCGTCCCCACCGTGGTCACCGTGCACGACCTCATCACCCGGCTCCTCCCGGCCTATCGCGGCCCCTGGCGCAAGCGGGCCTACACCTGGCTCGACCTCCTGGCCGCCCGCCGCGCCCGCCTGCTCATCGCCGTCTCCGAACACACCCGGCGGGACATCGTCCGCCATCTGCGCTTTCCCGCCGAACGGGTCTGGGTGACCTATGAGGCGGCGTCGCCGGGAATGCGCCCGGCTTCTGAGGAGGAACAACAAGCCCTGCGGGAGCGTTACGGCCTGCCCGAACGCTTCATCCTCTACCTGGGCGATACCGACGTCCGCAAGGGGGTCCACCGTCTCCTGCGCGCCTTTGCCCGCTGGCGGGAGAGCCATCCCGGAGATGCGGCCGGCCTGGTCATCGCCGGCCCGCTCCATCCGCCCGACGGCCGGCTTTTCCTGGACCTGCCGGGGCTGGCCCGTTCGCTGGGCCTGGACGGGGTAGCCCGTTTCCTCGGCCCCGTCCCTGAGGCCGATAAAGCCGCCCTCTACAGCGCCGCCACCGTCTTCGCCTTCCTGTCCGAGTACGAGGGCTTTGGCCTGCCGCCGCTGGAGGCGATGGCCTGCGGGACACCGGTGCTGGCCGGGAATACCTCCTCACTGCCCGAAGTGGTGGGCGAGGCCGGCCTGCTGGTGAATCCGCTGGACGAGGAGGAGGTCGTGGCCGCCCTCGGCCGGTTGCTGGAGGATGCCTCCTTGCGGGCCGAACTCGGCCGGCGGGGACGGGAGCGGGCCGCGGCCTTTTCCTGGGAACGGACGGCGCAGGAGACGCTCCGGGTCTATGCCCGTGCGGCGGCCGGGCACCTCGCTCTATGAATACCCCGGCCCCAGGAGATGCCGGTTGCCCAGGCGCACATTGCGCAGCCCGGCCGCCCTGGCCGCCTCCAGGCATTCCTCGGCATGCGCTCGGGAGGTCGTCGGCAGGTCGCCCAGGAAAAAGGCCGGCCCAAAGGCCAGCAGCGCGTAGGGGATGTCCGGACTGAAGGAGGCGATGTAGCGGGCCAGCGCCCCTACTTCCTCCGCGTCCACATAGCCGGGGACCAGGAGCGTCGCCGCGACCACCAGCGGCGGCTCCGGCCGTTCGGGAAAACGCCGCGCCGCCCGGGCAAAGTTCTCCAGCGTGCGCCGGTTCGTTGCCCCGGCCAGGGCCAGATGGAGCGGCTCGCTCCAGGCCTTCAGGTCGAACTTGACGATGCCCCCGCTCTCCAGTGAAAGTTGCACCGCCCGGTCCAGGAGCGGGGGAGCCATCGTTCCGTTCGTTTCCCAGCAGATGCGCAGGCCGCGCTCGGCCAGGATGTGGGCCGCGGCCAGGGCGTGGGGCATCTGGGGAGAGGGGTCGCCGCCAAAGTAGCAGATACACTCGGTACGGGCGTGGGCGGCGGCGGCCAGTTCCTCCGCGCTGAGCAGGTCGGCCGGCGGGCGCAGGAGGCGATAGTGCCAGTTCTGACAGCCCAGGCAGTCGAAGGTGCAGGCCCCATAGAAGACGGCCAGGTTCACCCGGCCGTACCGGTGGCGGGCCGGACAGACCCAGTCGGCGACGCAGTTTGTCGGCAGAGGGTCGTTGTACCAGTGGAGCAATCCCCGTTTCGGGGTGCCGGCGTGGTGCAGGAGCCGGCCTCCCCGGTTTTCCCGCAGGCCGCAGTAGCCCCGCTCGCCCTCGGCCATCCGACAGCGATGCAGGCAGAGGCCGCAGGAGATACCCCCGGGGGTATCTGGGGGACGCTCCGGCAGTCCGAACTCCCGCCGGGCCCGCGCGTGGGCCGCCAGCGCCACCGGCGGCGCCTCCGCCGGACGTTTCCGCAGGCAATCCCCACATACCTCCAGGAAGGCGGCCACCGGGGGGCGGGTGCGACCGCAGAGTTGGCAAACGCCGCTTTCCATTCGGCTAAGAATCCGGCGCATCGCTCGCCTGCCGGTTTTCCAGCGCCACCAGCAGCCCTTTCTGGGCCAAAAGTACGGCGAAGGTGCTGCGTAGCGGCGGAACTCGATCCATTTCCTCCGCCGCGGCGGCGGCAATGGCCGCCAGCACGCCTTCCCGGGCCCGGGCCAGCCAGCCGGCCATGTCACGCAGCCGGCGGGCATACCGGAGGCACACCTCCGGGGAGAATTCGCTCTGAATCAGGGCGATGACGGCCAGGGTCAGCCGCTCCTGGTCTTCGGGGTGGGCCAGGTTGGCCCGGAGCAGATTCTGGACTACTGCCTCGACCTTCTCGCTTTCCAGGAACCAGGAGGCCAGGTACGGATGGGCCAGGAAAAGGGAAACGGCCTCGTGGGAGAGGATGCCCGGAAGGTGGGGCAGGGCCGGAGACTCCTCTTTCTCGGCATAGCCCCAGATGCGTCCGCAGTAGAAACGGTACTCCAGGGGACAGGGCAGGCCGTAGGCTTCGTTGCCAACCAGGGCTTCGCTCACCAGGTGCTGGGCATAGGCCCAGGAGGCCTCCAGGAGGTAGAGGCCGGTCCAGGGATGAGGGGCGGGATACACGCTTCCCCGGGGGCCGGCCGGGGGCAGTTCGCCCGGCCGATAGACCATCTCGTAGGCCCCCTCGATGCCCTGCCGGTCGCTCAGGAACAGGTGCAGGGCGCGCGGGCCGGCCCCGTCCATGACCAGAATCAGGCGGTTTCCGTTGCCGTCCGGCGGGCTGACCAGGATGCGCCCCCCCGGCGGCGGGGGCGGGAGGGGACGTTCGGGGACGCCGCCCAGGATGAGTTTACGCCGCATCCGCTCGACTAGGTCCTGGCGGGCCGGGGGGACGTTGGGCCGGATGACCTCCAGGGCCTGCAGGGCCTCCGGCCGGCGAATTTTCCCCAGTGCCTCCAGGGCCGGCCGGGCAATGCTCTCCCGCTCGTCCAGGGCCAGGAAACGCAGGGCCTCGACGGCCGGCGGGTTGGCCGCCTCCCGAAACCGGCCGATAGCGTACAGGATTTCGGGTGGAGGCTGGGTGTGGAGGATCGAAAGATAGTCCAGGCGGGTCAGGTAGGCCTCCTCCGGGGTCTCCTCCAGGAGAGCCTGGACGGCCACTTCGGTCGGGTTGCCCAGGACGTTGAAGAGGGCCGGGTCCGCCGGCTCCTCCAGGAACTGGTCCAGGAGGACCAGGGCCACGATGCGTCGGCGGACCGAACTCTCCGGGGACAGAATGGCCCGGCGCAGCGCCTCCACCACCCGTTCGCGTTCCGAAATCTGGGCCAGCGTGCGTCCCAGGGCACGTACCATCCAGGGGTCCGGCGTATCCAGATAGCGCAGGGCGATGGGCAACACGGCCAGGCCGTGCGCTCCCAGGACGTTCAGGAGGGCGCGGCTTTCCCCTTCCGTACGCGCCCGCGCCAAATCCTCAAGGGCGTCCTGAATCTCCTGACGACGCTGAAGGGTGGTCAGAACCCGTCCCAATTCCGGCCTCGCCCAGGGGAAACGTCTCCACCGTTCCCGCCTCCAGGTCTATGTAGAGGAGGCGGCGGTGCAGCAATTCGCCACGGCCCAGGAGGAGTTTGAGCACCTCGGCCACCTGGAAGGCGGCCACCAGTGCCGGCGTGGGGGCCGGCGTGCCCAGGAAGAACTCGGCCCCATGGTCAGGGACCCGTTCACGACCGTAAAGGAGGGAGAGGGCCTCGTCGCCGGGGAAAACGGTGGTGACCTGGCCGATGAAGCCGGCGATGGCCCCGTGGACCAGCGGCAGGCCCAATCGGGCCGCGGCCGCCTGGAGGCGCAGCCGGTCGCGGGGCGTGTCCAGGGCATCCACGACCACGTCGGCGCCGGCCAGGAGGTCGGGCAGGTTCTCCTCCGTAGCCGCGACGGTCCACACCACCACCTCCACCGCCGGATTCACCCGGACCACGCGCTCGGCGGCCACCTCGGCCTTGGGCCGGCCCAGGGTGTCCAGGGTGCCCAGAATCTGTCGGTTCAGGTTGTGGGGAACGAAGCGATCCCCATCGATGACGATCAGCCGGCCGACCCCGCTGCGGGCCAGCCCCTCGATCACGTGCCCGCCCAATCCCCCACAGCCGACCACGGCCACGCATCGCTCCAGCAGCCGGCGTTGCCCCTCCCGGCCGAACAACCCCAGATTGCGCAGGTAGCGTTCGGGGAGCAGGCCTGCATCCAGGGCCTGAAGTTCGATTTCCCGCAGCGGCCGGCCGGCCCGCCGGGCCGCCTCCGCAAGAACCTCCGGCGGGAGGGTCGGCACGTTCTCCCCGCCGGGGCCGGGCAGCAACCGGGCCTTTCGGCGTAGTGCCTGAAGCCACCCTTCCATCGCGCCCCCTATCCGCCGGCCACGGCCGGGAAGAGGTCCACCCGATCCCCGTCCTGCAGGACGGTCTCGCGAGATATGGCCCGCCGGTTGACGAAGACGGTCTGCACCTCGGCCGGTGGGATGCCCAGGCCGGCCAGGAGGTCCAGGACGGTGCTTCCGGCCGGCAGGAGCACCCTCTCGCCCTCGCCTCCGGGAGCGTCCGGCCGATAGCGCCGCAGGCTGGCGTAGAGACGCACTTCTACAGCGATCACGGCGACCTCCCAGGTCGTTGAACCTATCGCGATTTCGTCCGGGCCCTAGCGCAATTCTCGGGCCACGGCCTCGGCGGTGGACCGCTCCGGGGTCAGGACCAGCCAGACCCGGTTGTCCTGCCACTTCAGGTACAGCCCCGGCCGGCCGGCCCACCACATCCCCTCCCCGGCCGCCCCTTTCCCCGCCGTCCCATAGCGCACCCCGGCCAGGTTCTGGTAAACTTCGACGAACTCGCCGGCCTCCTCGGCATCGTCCCAGATCAGGGCGATGACCAGGCACGGCTCTCCATCCCTTTCGTACAGGGCATAACGATCTCCATCCCAACCGGTGGCGGCTCGATCCACATCCGCCTGATCCAGGTAGGCCTCCAGGTGAAGGCGCAACATAAATTCGCCCAGCGTATCCTGTCCACGCAGTCGCCAGCCGGCTCCCAGCGTCGCGGTCAGCGGTGGGAGGGAAACCGCCTGTGGGGAGTCGTCCGGGTAGCGTTCCGGGTGCAAGATTTGCTCCGAGGAGTGGGGTGGGTCTTTCCAGGCGGCGTCTATCCCGGCCCAGCCGCCCTCGTCGTACAGCGTCCAGGCAAAGAGGAAGCCGGCCTCGTAGGGAAACATGAGTTGCTGCCGGACGGCGTACGGGGCGGCGTCGAACAGGGGGGTCTCGATGCCGTAGACCTGATCCAGCAGGTCCGGGGTCATCAGTTCGGCCATGTGGGCCAGCAGGTACTGTTCCATAAGCAGGGTCGCATCCCCCTCGGCCAGCGCTTCCAGGGCCAGGGCGCGGTCGTCATCCGCCTTGAGGGCGTCCAATTGTGTGCCCAGGCCGAAGAGGCGGTCTTGGAGGGCGTGGACATATTCGTGGACAAAGACCAGTTTTTCCATCGGCCCCAAGGCCTCGGCGACGAGGTACATCCGGCCGGCCTTGGGGTCGTAAAAACCGGCCACCTGCTCGGTATAGAGGTCCAGGAAGAGGTGATAGAGGTCGGTGCCCGGTTCCAGCAGGCCCAGCAGGGCCATAACCTGGGCATCCACCTCGGCCTCGGCCTGGGGGTATTCTTCGGCAAAGTGCTGCTCCAGATAGGCCCGCAGCCCTTCCTTGGACATCCACTCACGCCCCACCCGTTCCGTCAGGGAAAGGCCGCGCAGCGTGCTCGTTTCCAGGACCAGGCGGTCCAGTTCCTCCTCCATCCCGGCCGGCGTCTCGGTTACGGCCGGCCGTTCCTCTGTCGCCTGGGGCTGAGGCCTGCGGAGCAGGTCATCCTGTTCCTGTTCCAGCCGGGCAATTTCCTGGGCCTGCCGGGTCGCCTCCCCCTGGAGCCGCCGTACCTCGGCGGCGGACCGGGCATACATCCACCAGGCGACGGCCCCGGCCACGAGGGCGAGGAGGAGCAGGGCAAGGAGCAGGACCCACCTCCGGCGGCGGCCACGTTTCTTTCCCGTATCGTCCATCGCGTTCTCCTCGGTCACACGGTTTTCCACGCTACCCAGTCCCAGGATACCATGTTCCGGCCGGCCCGTCAAGCGGTTGTTGCCGATTCCCGGTTGCCGTGGTAGAATGGTTGTACCGATTTTCTGGGAAACCGTTGACTTCCGGAGGACGAGGAGGTCCGATGGCCATCACCAACTTTGACGCTCTCCTGGCCGAGGCCCGGCGGGTTGGGCCCAAGCGGATTGCCATTGCCGGAGCCGAGGAGCACGAGGTGCTCCTGGCCGCTCAGGATGCCACCCAGCAGGGCTTTGCCCGGTGCATCCTGGTCGGGCAGGTGGAGAAAATCTACCAGGCTGCTCAAGAGCATGGTATCAGCCTCTACGGGATGAGCCTGCTGGATGAGCCGGACACCCGTCGCACCATCCGGCGCACCGTCCTCCTGGCGGCCGAGGGCGAGGCTGACATCATCATGAAAGGCTCGGTGAGCACGGGGAGCCTCCTCAGCATGGTGCTGAACCGCGAGATCGGCCTGCGCACCGGCCGGCTCCTCTCCCACGTCGGCATCTTCGAGGTGCCCGGCTACGACCGCTTCATCTTTATCACCGACGGCGGGGTCAACATCTCCCCCACCGTAGACCAGAAACTGGAGATCATCTACAACGCGGTGGAGGTGGCCCATCGCCTGGGTCTGAAGGAGCCGAAGGTGGCCCTGCTGGCCGCCTCGGAACTCCTCAGCCCCCATATCCCGGCCTCGCTGGATGCCCTGGCGCTGACCAAGATGGCCGAGCAGGGCTGGGTGGAGGGGGCTCTGGTGGACGGCCCGCTGGCCCTGGATACGGCCGTCTCGCCCAAGGCGGCGGAGATCGCCGGGGCCAAAGGGCCGGTGGCCGGCCATGCCGACATCCTGGTCGTCCCCGACGTGGATACCGGCAACATGGTGGCCAAGGTGATCACCTTCTTTGTGCGCGGCCGCATGGCCGGCGTGGTGGTGGGGGCCAAGGTGCCCCTGGTCATCAGTTCGCGGGCCGACCTGCACGAGGTGAAACTGGTCTCCATGGCCCTGGGCGTGGTCCTGGCCGCCGGGAACGTGCCCCGCTTTTGAGGGAGGAGATGGCGATACGCTGGCCTCTCCTGGCCCTGGACATCGGGTCGGGGACGCAGGACCTTTTGCTCTATGACCCGGCGCAACCTCTGGAGAATTGCGTCAAGATGATCCTGCCTTCCCCGACCGTCCTTCTGGCCCGTCGTATCGCCTGGGCCACCGCGGCCGGCCGCGACATCTTCCTCCACGGCCTCCGCATGGGAGGCGGCCCCTGCGTTTCGGCCCTCAAGCGCCACCTCCGGGCCGGTTACCGGGTTTATGCGACGCCGGAAGCGGCCCGCACCGTCCGGGACAACCCGGCCGAGGTGCAGGCCCTGGGCATTCAGATCGTCTCCGCTCCTCCGGATGACGCCCTTCCCCTGGAGACGGGGGACATCCAGGCCCGGGCCCTCCAGTCCGCCCTGTCTGCCTTTGATCTGGAATGGCCCCCTTCCTTCGCCGTTGCCGTGCAGGACCATGGGGAGTCGGCCGGGGAGGGCCAGCGACGGTTCCGCTTTCGTCAGTGGGAGGCCTTCCTGGCGGGCGGAGGGGATCTCTCGGCCCTGCTCTACGAGCAACCCCCGCCCCATCTTACCCGCATGGAAGCCGTGCGGCAGGTCCTTCCGGAGGCGTTTCTCATGGATACCGGGGCGGCGGCCGTATGGGGAGCGCTGAGCGACGAGGCGGCTGCGGCGCATCGGGAGGAAGGGCTGGTGGTGGTCAACGTGGGCAATCAGCACACCCTGGGGGTGCTGGTGCAGGGGCGGCGCATCTGGGGCCTGTTTGAGCACCATACGGCCGTGCTGGATACGGCCGGGCTGGCCCGCTGGGTGGAGGAACTCCGGGCCGGCACCATCTCCGGCGAGGCCGTCTATGCCGAAAACGGGCATGGGGCCTGTGTGGACCCGCACTACCCCGGGGAAACCGGCCGCTTTCGCTTCGTCGTGGTGACCGGGCCGCGGCGGGAACTGGCCCGTCCGCTGGGCTACCATCGGGCGGCTCCGTACGGCGACATGATGCTGGTCGGGGCGCTCGGCCTGGTCTCGGCGGTGCGGGCGCGGGCCGGGTTGGGGGAGTTGCCGCCGGGGTAGGGCGCAGGGCTTGCTGGAGGCTTGAGAAGTTGACAGCCGGCCGATCGGGGGATATACTGCGGGCCGGAGGACGGAAAGCGTGGTGACCGAAGCAGCGCCTCTTTCTCCAGCCTATCCAACCGGCCCGATCCCGGTATACGGGCACCGTTGGGCGGTGGACCTGCTCCGGCGGCAGATGGCTCAGGGGAAGGTGGCCCATGCTTATCTCCTGACCGGTCCTTCCCAGATCGGCCGGGGAACGCTGGCGCGCTGGCTGGCCCAAGCCCTGCTCTGCGAAGAGGTGCGGCCTCCTTGCGGCGTCTGTCCGGCCTGCCGGAGGGTGGCGGCAGAAGTTCATCCAGACCTGCACCGGCTCCACCTGGACCTCCAGGAAGGCGGCCGGCGCACCCTGGGCATCGAGGCCGTGCGGGAGATGCGGCAGGGCATCGCCGAACGGCCCTTCTACGGCCGGCGCAAGGTCTATCTGATCGAGGATGCCGAGTGCATGACCATCGAGGCCGAGAACGCCCTGCTCAAGACGCTGGAGGAGCCTCCCCCCTTTGTCGTATTGCTCCTGGTGGCCCTCTCCGATCACCTCCTCCTGCCGACGATCGTCTCGCGCTGCCAGGTTCTGTCGCTACGGCCGCTATCCCGCCAGGAGGTTCGCCAGGCCCTGGTAGAACATTGGGGTGCCTCGGAGGAGCAGGCCGGCCTGCTCGCTGCCCTGAGCCAGGGCCGCCTGGGGTGGGCCGTCCAGGCGCTGAACGACCCCCAGGTCCTCCAAAAGCGCCAGGAGTATCTCGCCGCGCTCCATCGCCTCCTGAGCGCCGGCCTGCTGGAACGCTTCGCCTTTGCCGAAGCCCAGGAGCGGCTCTGGAGGCACGGCAGGGCCGCCCTCGTGCTGGAGATGCTCCAGTGCTGGCAGGGGTGGTGGCGCGACCTGTTTTTGTGGACCCGGGGCTGTGCGGACCTGGTGGTCCATCGGGATCAACTGGAGGCCCTGGAGAAGGCCGGCCGGCAGGTATCTTCCCAGGCGGCCCTGGCCTTTCTCCGGGCCCTGCGGACCGCCCAGGAGCGGCTTCAGGAGCAGGTCAACCCCCGCCTGGCGTTCGAGGAACTGCTCCTGCAACTGCCGGTGGTCGTGTAAGGTTTCGACAGGCTCAAGGTTTCGATAAACTCAACCCATCGCCTAAAGGTTTCCGGAAAATCCGGAGGAGGAACCGTTGCCTCGCGTGGTCCTGGTACGTTTGCGTCACCCCGGCCGGCTGTACCACTTTGAGGCCGGGACGTTGGACCTGGCGCCGGGGGATTGGGTGGTGGTCGAGACGGCCCGTGGCCGCGATCTGGGTCAGGTGGTGCTTCCCCCGGCCGAACTTCCGGAGGACGAGTTGCCGGAGGAATTGAAGCCGGTGCTCCGGCCGGCCGGAGAAGCCGATTTTCGCCGGGCGGAGCGCTTTTATGCGAAGGAGCCCGAGGTCCTGGAGCGGACACGGGCCCTGGTGGAAGAACGCGGCCTGCCGATGCGCCTGGTAACGGCCGAGTACACCTGCGACGGCCGGCTCCTGACCATCTACTTTACAGCGGACAAGCGGGTGGACTTTCGGGAACTGGTCAAGGACCTGGCGCGCGAGTTCCATACCCGGATCGAACTGCGCCAGATCGGGGCGCGGGACGAAGCCCGCCTGCTGGGAGGAATCGGCATCTGCGGCCGGCCGCTCTGCTGTGCCACCTTCCTGCACGATGCCCTGCGCATTTCGGTGCGCATGGCCAAGGACCAGGACCTCCCGCTGAGCCCGATGAAGATCTCGGGGGTTTGCGGCCGGCTGCTCTGCTGCCTGAGTTACGAGTGGGAGCAGTATCGGGAGATCAAATCGCAACTGCCCGCAGTCGGCGAGGAAGTGGTTACACCGCGGGGGCGGGGGGTGGTCACGGCCGTCAACGTGCCCAAAGAGACGGTGTCGGTGGAACTGCGGCCGGGCATCACGGTGGAGGTGGCCGCTCGGGACCTTCTGGGCCGAGAGCCAGGCGGGGGGGTGCCCTCTTCTCCCCTGCCGGTGTGCGAACGGCTGTCGGCGGAGGAAGGGTTGGGCGTTCTGGAGGAAGAGGAAGGGGAGTTGGTGACGGTCGTGGCGGAGGAGGGGCCGGCTCCGGAGCCCAGGAAGCGCCGTCGGCGGCGGAAGCGCAGGCGGTCCGAGGGGATGACGACCGGGCCGACTGCCGAGCAAGCCCCCGCTCCGGCGGCGCCTCCGTCGTCGCCGGGCTGGCCGTCAGGAGCCCCGGAACCCACATCTCCCAAGCCTCCGGCCCGACGACGGCCGCGCCGTCGCCCGCCCCCTGCGCCGGCGCGGTCCTCCTAGCGTCTTCAGGGAAACTTCTGCGCCCGATGCCTGGGACGAGGCCCTACCCCTCTCCCAACTTCTGGAGATGTTCCAGGGCCACCTGTCGCCAGTAGGGGTCCTGGTCGCGCTCCAGGTAAGCCCGGAAATCCTCGGCCGCGCCGGCCCGGTCGGGCGGCGAGGCGTACCAGCGGGCAAAGGCGCGGTTGAGGTAGGCGCGGGCCATCCGGGGAGCAAGGGCGATGGCCCGGCTCAGGTCGGCCTCGGCCTGGCGGCAGTCGCCCAGTTCGCGCCAGTAGAGGGTGCCGCGCCAGTAGTAGAGGTAGGGGTTATCCGGGTCGTGGTGCAGGCCGCGGCTGAAGCAGGATATGGCCCATCGGTAGCCCTGCCTCCAGGCGAACTGGTTGCCGAAGGAGCGGAAGAGCAGGCCCAGGTAGATCCAGAACGTCGTGGCGATGAACGAAAAAGGCACGGCGCCGACCTTGGCCCTTTAGAGGGGCAGCGGCTTCCCCACCCCTTGTTCTACGGCCCGGGCATAGACCCGGGCGGCGGTCGCCACGTCCTGCAGGGCCAGCCCCACCGACTTGAAGAGGGTGATCTGGTCGTCCGAGGTGCGGCCGGCCACCTGCCCGGCGATGACCTGCCCCAGTTCCCCATGGATGTGCTCCTCGGTGATGAGGCCCTCCTGGATAGGGATGAGGATATCGCCGGCCTCGGCCAGGCAGGCCCGGCGCTCGTCCACCACCAGCAGGGAGCGGCGCACCGCCTCGCCGTCCAGTTCGCGGGCGTTGGGGCTGTGGGAGCCGATGCCGTTGATGTGCAGGCCCGGGTGCAGCCACTCGCCCGGGAAAACCGGCTCCCGGGCGCTGGTGGCCAGGGAAAGGACGTCGGAGGCGGCGATGGCCGCGCGGAGGTCGGTGGTGGGGATGACCTCGATGCCCAGTTTGGGGGCCATTTCGGCGGCATAGGCCCGACTGCGCTCGGCGTCCAGGTCGTAGACATAGGCCTGGCGAATCGGGCGGGCCTGGCAGAGGGCCATGAGTTGGGTACGGCCCTGGATGCCGGCTCCCACGATGGTGGCGATGGAGGCCTCCTTCCGGGCCAGGTAACGGGCGGCCACGCCGCCGGCCGCGCCGGTGCGCATGGCGGTGAGCCAGGTGCCGTCCATAACGGCCAGGAGGGCCCCGGTGTGGGCATCGTTCAGGAGGACGGTGGCGATGACGGTGGGCAGGTTACGGGAGGGGTTATCGGGGTAGACGGAGACAACCTTGAGCCCGAGGGCGTCCATCTCGCCGCCGATGTAGGCCGGCATGCCCAGGTTGACGCCGCCGTGGACGCGGATGGTCGTCCGCAGCGGCATGAGGATGTTTCCCAGGGCGTGCTGGCGAAAGGCCTCCTCGACGGCGGCCATGGCTTCCGACATCGGCAGGAGAGCCTCGACATCCTGACGGGTCAACAGGAGGGCCATTGGAATTCTCCTCCTTACGGCACCAGGGCCACCGCTTCCATTGCCACCCGTGCCCCTCGGGGCAGGGCGGATACGGCAACGGCGGCGCGGGCCGGCGGTTCCTGGGGAAAGTATTCGCCGTAGACGGCGTTCATCGCGGCAAAGTCGGCCATATCCTGAAGGTAGACGGTCACTTTGACCACCTGCTCCAGGGAGGACCCGGCCGCCTCGACGATGGCCCGCAGGTTTTCCAGGACCCGGCGGGTCTGGGCGGCGACGTCCTCCGGAGAGACGAGGGAGCCGCTCGATGGGTCCAGGGGAATCTGCATGGCCGTAAATAGAAAACCGCCGGCCGCGACCCCCTGGGAGTAGGGGCCTACTGCGGCCGGTGCATCCGGCGTGCTGACGATCGTTCGGCCGGCCATCGCTCCTCCTTTCGGGGCAAGACGGACTTTTACCGCCTTTCATCATATCCCCTTCCCTACCGTTTGTCAAACTGCCCCGATACCGTTGAGCGTTGAACGTGGAACGTTGATCGTTCCTCGATAGGGCTATTTCTCGCTAAAATTGCAAACCGATATATCATTGTCGTTCTAATTTGGGCTCCCTGGGGGTATGGGGAAACACCCTCCCCCAGAAGGCGAGGGGGAACATCTGGTCCGGCCCGTCGGCCGGGAAGGCGCACGACACGGATGAGCACACGGATACACGGATGGGGGCGCT
>JBMFNL010000064.1:0-16483 GCA_049970175.1 Chloroflexia bacterium | reverse complement strand
GGCCCCAGGGAGCCGACTTTCAGTCGGCGACGATGGGGGACGCTAAACAAGTACCTTTCCCATTTCCTCGTTCCTGCCGAAACCTCGCCCGAAAGGAGCGCTTCCCAGCACAGGGCCGGCCGATCCGGGCGCTAAATTCTGATGATGCGTGTAATAATATTCACCCAGATCCCGCTGTTGTCAAGACCCCGTTTTATGAGAAACAGTTGACATACCTTCCCCAGCGTGCTATGATGTTTTTGCACTCCCCTGCCGCCATGGGTGGAAATGCCCGCGGAGACTGCCATGGCCTCTCGCCTGGAAATCTACCTGCTGGGATATCCGGAGTTTCGACGCGGCAACGAGGTGCTGCCTCCGCTCGCCACACGCAAGACGCAATCGCTTCTGGCTTACCTTATCCTGCAGCGCCATCGGCCGCACTCGCGCGATGAGCTCGCCGCGCTCTTCTGGGGCGATCGCGACGACCTCCATGCCCGCCGCTCGCTGGCTACGGCGCTGTGGGGTATCCGCCGGCTGCTCGGTGGGGATTACCTCCTGGCCGATTCCTTCCAGGTGCAATTCAACCCCGCCGGCCTCTTCTGGCTGGACGTAGCCGACTTCGAAGAGCACCTGGTCAGGAGCCGCCAAGAGTCCGATGAGAGACGCGCCGCCGAGGCTCTGCAGCAGGCGGTTGACCTCTACCGGAACGATCTTTTGGAAGGCTGCTACGACGACTGGTGCATTGAGGAACGCTATCGCCTGGAAGCCCTCTATCTCGAGGCGCTGAGCAGGCTCGTTGCCTGGCACAAAGCGCAAGGGAATGCCGAGGCGGTGCTGGCCTATGCGCAAAAGTACCTGGCGCATGATCCACTGACCGAGGATATGCACCTGGCGGCGATGTGGGCACTTGCTGCCCTGGGCGATCGCACCAGAGCGCGGCGACAGTGGCAACTCTGCTGCGAGACACGGCAGCAGGAACTCCATCTGCCGCCTTCCGCGGAAATGATCGAGCAGGCGGAGCGTATCCTGGGCCCGCACTTCACGATCCCTCTGCCGGCCGAACCTGCCCCGGCGAGGACCCCGCCCCGGCGGGGCACTCTCGAGCGGCCGCCGTTCGTCGGGCGCGCGCGGGAGATGGCGGCACTGCAGGCACGGTGGGAGCAGGCCGTGCAGGGGCGGGGAGGCCTGGTCCTGATCGGCGGCGAGGCCGGGGTCGGGAAGACGCGCCTGGTCGAGGAATTTGCCGCTCTGGTGCGCCGGCGCGGCGGCATCGTGGCGCGCGGACGCTGCTACGAGCCGGAGCACATGTTTCCCTATCAGCCGCTGGCGGAGATCCTGCGCGACCTGGTGATGCAGGTAGGGCCCACGGCACCGGCACTGCCGGCGTGGGTGCGCGACGAAGTTGCCCGCCTTTTGCCGGAGATGTCTGCCCGGCCGGCTTGGCCGGGCCCTCCTCCCGACCATCTCCTGCCGGAGCGGCAGGCCGTACTGATCCACGCCATAGCCTCATTGGTCCGCCATTTTGCCTCGCGAACGCCGCTGCTCGCTCTCATAGAAGACCTGCACTGGGCAACCGACTCGACACTTGCCGCGGTCCATTACCTGGTGCGCCAGATCGCGGATGTGCCTGTGCTATGCCTCGGCACCTTTCGTCCGGAGGAAAGTGGCGAGTCCCACACACTGACGACGATGACGGCCCAATGGGCCCGCGACGGCCTGGCCCAGCACCTCACGTTGGAGCGACTCTCGGAGGAAGAGATCTCCGAGTTGGTCCAACGGACACTGCGGGACGAGGCCGGGCTGGCAAGACGCCTGTATGCCCACACCGAGGGGAATGCCTTCTTTGCCATCGAGACCCTGCGGGCACTTGCCGAGGCCCGAGGGCCGGGGGATTCCCTGCCCGTGGCCGGCAGCGTACGGGCGCTGATTGAGGCGCGGCTGAGGCATCTCTCCGGGCCGGCCCGGGCATGGATCGATTGCGCCGCGGTGGCGGGGCGAACCTTCGATTTCGATCTCGTCAGCCGTGCTCAGGGTTCGGGCGAAGATGAGGCCCTGGAGATGTTGGATGAACTGCTACGGCGGGGATTTTTGTGCGAAGGAAGCGGTATCGGCGGACATGACTACGAGTTTGTGCACCACCTGGTGCAGGAAGTGACCTACGGCGGCATCCACCACCGCCGCCGGCGGCGGCTGCATCGCCGGGTCGGCGAGGCCCTGGAAGGCATGGTGGCGGATCCAGGCGCGGTCGCCGGCATCCTGGCTCACCACTTTCAGGCCGGCGGCGTGGTGGAAAAGTCGCTGCATTACCACCGCCTGGCGGCGCAGCAAGCGGCGGCGACGTTCGCCTGGCAGGAGGCGGAGACGCATCAGAAGCAAATGCTGGAACTGCTGGAACAACTCGATCCCCACGGCGCGCGGCCGGATGGGCTGCGCCTGCGGGGACAGATTCTGGCCGAGCGCGCGGAGTCTCGTTACCTCCAGGCCCGCTTGGCCGAACGCGACGCCGACCTCGCGGCGCTGGCTGCCCTGGCCGAGACGAGCGGCGACGACTCTCTGCGCTTGCAGGCCTTGATGCAGCGCGCCCGCTATTTGAACCTGGATGCACAGTATGAGCAGACCCTCGCCACGGCTGAGGAGGGCCTGGCACTGGCCGGGCGCTTGCACGATACGGCGGCTCAAGGCTACCTGCTGAGCCAGGTCGGCTTCGCCCACTATTTCTTGGGACAGCCCCGGCCGGCGCTATCGGCCCTCGAATCGGCCCTGGCGATGACTTCGGAAGGGGATCGCGAGACGCGCCGGCATATTACGCACATTCTGGGCTATGTGCACTTTCACCTGGGAAACTATGCCCGCGCGCTGGGCTGCTACCAGGAGTGCTATGCCGACCATCGAGCGTTCGGCGACTACAACGGCCTGGCCTGGGCCGGACTGGACATCGGTGCCGTCTGCCAGGAGATGGGACGAGCGAGCAAGGCGAGGGAGTATCTGACCGAACACCTGAACCTGGCCCGGTGCATCGGGGCGCGGCCCGCCGAGGCGTACGGCCTGATCCAAATGGGTTCCTGGCAACTGTCTCAGGGGGACTATGGAGCCGCCGCGGATTGCTTTCGGCAGGCGCTTGCCCTCCAGGAGGCCTTGCGCACCGAGCATGGGCGTGCGGCGGCCGAGGTGGGACTTGGCTTCGCCCTTTACCATCTGGGCGATACGACCGAAGCCCGGCGCTGGCTGGAACAGGCCGCCGAGCGGGCCCGCCTGATCGGCCACCGCCGACGTCTGGCCGAGGCGCTCATCGGGCTGGGGCTGGTGGAGACGGCCGCCGGCCGGCTTCAGGATGCGCAAGGCCACCTGAAGGAAGCCCTGGCCGTGGCCTGCGAGAGCGAGTCTCGCGGGAACCTGGCCGCCGGGCTGGCCGCGCTGGCGCGGGCCGAGCGGCGTTTGGGCGGCCTTGCGGCGGCCCTGATCCACGCCGCCGAGGCCGCGCAGATCGCCCGCGAACTGGATATACCGGTCTGGGAGATGTGGGGCGAGTTGGAACTGGGGCTGACCTTGCTGGCCCAGGGAACTCCCGGAGTCGCTCTGGAGCACATCGGGCGCGCCGTTGCCCTGATGTCTCGGAGCGACGAGGGCTGGATCGGCAGCGAGCAGGTCTATTCCGCCCATGCCCTCGTCCTGCGGGCCCTGGGCCGTGGAGAGGAGGCGGACGGGCAGGAGCGGCTGGCCGAGGCCGTCGTTGCGGCCAAGGCCGGCCGCATCCCCAACCCGGAGCAGCGACAACGCTACCGGGAATCCACAATGCGGGGCCTGTGATCGGAAAACTCCCCGCCTTTTGATACCTTTTTGACACCGGTCTGCTACACTGCTCTTACCAAGAGCAGTGTTTCTTTTCGGAGGATGTATGCCCGAACACGCAGAACGGCCGCAGAACACCTTTGTCGTTCGTTTCTGGTGGGAATGGCCAAGCGAGGATTCCGGGCGCATAGTGGGCTGGCGTGGACGCATTGAGCATGTGCAAAGCGGTGAGGGGATGGCCTTTCGCGATATGCGTCAAATGCTGGCGTTTATCGAGCGTTTCATTCCGTCCTGGCCGCCGCCACCGGGCGGCGAAGCCACATGACTCTGCGAGTGGCCGCCCCAACCTTCGGAATGGATCTGAACGAAGGCCGGAAGTTGCCTGAGGAGGCCTCGATGAGACCGATCATCGCGCGCACGTTTCTCATCCTTGGGTTGCTGCCGTTCATCGTCGCGCTCTGCGCTCCGTCTGCCGGGACGTTCACCGCGCCGGCTGTACCTACCCCCCTAACCCAAGCGGCCGCGTTGCCGGCCCCCAGTCCTGTGCTCCATGGGGGCGCCTATTACGTTGCTCCCACCGGGGACGATGCCAACCCCGGAACACTGGAACATCCCTGGCGGACGATTCAGAAAGCGGCCGATACGCTGGTCGCGGGGGAGACCGTCTACATTCGTGCCGGAATCTACGAAGAACGGGTCCTGCCGCAGAACTCCGGCAGCGCCGGCCAGCCCATCACCTACGCCGCTTACCCCGGCGAAACGGCCACGATCGACGGCAGCAGCATCACCCTGCCGGATGACCTGGCCGGCCTGTTCGAGATCGCCGGCCGGAGCCACATCCGCCTCAGCGGTCTGCGCCTGATCGACGCCGGCCCCTTCCCCAACAACGCCGCCGTTCTGGTCAGCAATTCCGCTCACATCACCGTCGAGAACTGCACCACCTTTCATACCGCCTCATCGGGGATCGGCGTGTGGAATAGCCAACAGATCGTGATTGCCGGCAACACGGTCGAGCAGGGTGGGCTGGGCGGAGGGCAGGAATGCATCACCGTGGCGGGCAGCAGCAACTTTGAGGTGCGGGGCAACACGGTGCTGGACTGCCGGAAAGAGGGCATCGATGCCAAGGACGGCTCGTCCAACGGCCTGATCTCCCGCAACGTGGTCCATCGCCCGCGCGCCGTCGGCATCTACGTGGATGCCTGGGACAAGCCCACCCACGACATCACCGTCTCCCAAAACATCGTGTTCGATTCGGAGGAGAGCGCCGGCTTCACCATCGCCTCCGAGATGGGTGGGCTGCTCACGAACATCCGCCTGGAAAACAACATCGCCTACCACAACCAGACCTACGGCATTGAGATCTCGCGCTGCTGCAGCGAGAGCCGGCCGATGGACGGCATCGTCATCATCAACAACACGCTCTACGAAAACGGCATAGGCTGGGGCGGCGGCATCATCGCCGATAACGCCCAGGCGCAGAACGTAGTCATCCGCAACAACATCGTCGGCCAGAACCTGACCTTTCAGATCGCCGTCGCCGCCGACGTTCCACCGGCCTACGTGACCGTGGATCACAACCTGATCGACGGCTATCGCGGCTACGAGGATGAAGTGTACGGCGAGGACTATGTCGAGGGCGATCCGTGCTTCGTAGACGCTCCGGCCGCCGACTTTCACCTCCGTCCCGAATCCCCGGCGATCGACCGCGGTTCGGCCACCGCTGCCCCCAACGTGGACATAGACGGGGACCCTCGGCCCGTCGGCGCCGGCCATGACATCGGCGCGGACGAGTGGCGAACCGTCGTCCCGACGAAGGTCTACCTGCCGCTGCTGGACAAATCTATGGCCGCAGCCCTGGCCTACCCCGGCCGAGGGCCGGCCGGTACCAGGTGAGGCCGGAGAGAAAAGGCCGTGCAGGCCCGATCGGTTCCATCCGGGCCTGAAACCGAGGACAGTCCGTCCTCAGGAGGCAAAGGCGATGAAAGGTTGACCGGTTTCCTCTGTGTCCCCAGGCGTGGATACTTTCCCAAAAGGAGGGAAAAAGCGATGAAAACCCCATCCCTTCTCACCGTTCTGGTCATTTTGGCCCTGTCCCTGGTGCTGTCCGTGTCGCTCGTCACGGCCCAGGGCCCGGGGCCGCAGGAGAAGCAGGGTGTCCAGGCCGCCCTGGGCACCGCCTTTACCTACCAGGGCTATCTCCAACAAGACGGCAACCCCGTGAGCGGCAACTGCGACCTGCAGTTCAGCCTGTGGGACGCCGCCAGCGAGGGAACGCAGGTCGGGACGACCCAGGAGAAGGGCAACGTCGCCGTGAGCGCCGGCTACTTCACCATCCCCGACCTGGATTTTGGCAGCAGCGCTTTCACCGGCGACGCCCGCTGGCTGCAGATTGCCATCCGCTGCCCGGCGGGGAGCGGCATGTACACCAACCTTAGCCCGCGCCAGGCGCTCACGGCCGCGCCGTATGCCCTGGGGCTGCGGCCGGGAGCGGCCATCGTGGGGCAGGAGGGGGACTATGCCGCCCTGAGCGTGTCCAACGGCTCTCCGGGCGGGGCCTGGCCGCCGAACGAGAAAAAGGCCGTGGCCGCCTGGAGTAGCGACGGCACGGCGCTGTGGGGCGCGGCCGGCAGCGGCACAGGCGTTTTTGGTGCGAGCATAGAAGGAACCGGCGTGTATGGCGCCAGTGGCGGCAACGGCGAGGTCTACGGCGTGGTCGGTGTGGGTTCTAGCCCCGCCGGCGCGGGCGTATACGGCCTCAACACTTCCTCCAGCGGCTACGCGTACGGCGTGCGGGGCGATACCGCCAGTACCCAGGGCCGCGGCGTGGTCGGCTGGGCCAGCGCCACGGACGGCTATACCATCGGGGTGTGGGGCCGCAGTGACAGCACTACCGGCGCCGGCATGGTCGGCCATGCTCTGGCCACCAGCGGCGAGACCCACGGCGTACGGGGCCAGAGCGATAGCACCGACGGCCGCGGCGTGGTGGGCTGGGCCACCGCCACCAGTGGCAACAACTACGGTGTGTACGGTGAGAGTGCCAGCACCGGTGGCGTCGGCGTATATGGCCTGGCTACCGCCACCAGCGGTACCCCTGCTGGCGTGCTCGGATGGAGCGAGGGCAGCGACGGCATCGGCGTCTTCGGCGCTGCCCCTGACACCGGCTATGCGGGGTACTTCTTGGGCAACGTGCACGTCTACGGCAACCTCGCTGTCGGCGGCTCCAAAGCCTTCCAGATCGACCACCCCCTGGACCCCGCCGGCCGCTACCTCTACCACTTTGCCCAGGAAGCCCCCGAGGTGCAGAACGTCTACAACGGCCTGGTCACCCTAGACGAAAGAGGCGAGGCCCTCGTCACCCTGCCGGACTATTTCTCCGCCCTCAACGCCGGCCCCTTCCGCTATCAACTCACCGCCATCGGCGCGCCCATGCCCAACCTCTACATCGCCCAGGAGATCGACGGGAACACCTTCCGCATTGCCGGCGGCGTCCCGGGGAAAAAGGTCTCCTGGGAGGTGACCGCGGTGCGCAACGACCCCTACATCCGCGACCACCCCGTCCAGGCCGAGGTGACCAAGCCGGCCGAGGAAAAGGGCACCTACCTCTACCCCGAGGGCTACGGCCAGCCGAAGGAGATGGGGCGGGACTACCAGCGCCACCGCGAACTCCTGGAGCGAGGGCCGCAGACGCCTTCCTCCTACGAACCGCGGTGACAGGGAGGCGATCATGGGCAGACAGGTTCGCTACCTTATGGGCTTGCTCCTGGCGCTGGCCGTGCTCGCCCCGGCGCTGGTCCTGGCCCAATCCGGGGACGGCTACGACCTGACCTGGAACACGGTGGACGGCGGAGGCTACACCTGGAGCGAGGGCGGCGGCTACAGCCTGGGCGGGACGGCCGGCCAGCCGGATGCCGGGGCTCTTTCCGGCGGCGACTATGCCCTGCGCGGCGGTTTCTGGGCCGGCGGGGTGGTTCCGGCGATGCAGTACCGCATCTATCTTCCGCTGGCGCTGCGCCGCTTCTAACCCTGTCCCGAACAGCCCGGCGAGGCGCCGATTGAGTAGGCCGGAGCGCAGCGACGGCCGTATCGAAATAAATCAAGCCTTGTCCAACTATTCCCGTTGGAAGTCTGTCGCGGCTGAACGCGCGGGCATGGTAGAACCTGTGGAGCGCTACCGACCGCAACCCCACGCCGGCCCTGGATCCGGCCGGCCGCCCCGTCGTCCCGGCTTCCGGCAGCAGCCGGCTGCTCGGCAGCCGCAGCGATGGCGGCTCCTGGTCTGTCGATCCGGTGGACAGCGGGCCGGACGTGGGGACCTATGCCTCCCTGGCCCTGGACGCGGCCGGCCAGCCGCGCATCGCCTACATCGGCGGGGGGCGCGCTGGGTGTGTCCCAAAGGTGTTGAATCGTAGGGGGGCGGTCCGGCTGACCCTCACCTCTCACCCCCAAACCCCCTCTCCCCTCTCCCAATGGGAGAGGGGAGAGGGGGCTAGGGGGAGTGGGGTGAGGGAGAAGGCCGCTTCCCGACAAACTTGGGACACACCCGACGCGCTATGCCGCGTACGACGGCACGAATTGGTCCACCGAGACGGTGGACCCCTCCGGCGTGGCCGGCACGTCGCTGCAGTTGGACGCGGCCGGCCGGCCGCACCGGGCGAAAAGGTTGCTCCGGGACAGCCTTTTCCCGGCGTCCAAGCGGGCAGTTCAGGCCGCCCTTCGTGCCAGGACGAGTTATGAAAGGAGGTCAGTCCAAAGCTGACATCCGCTCATAAATCCCACCTAGGCCCTTACGGCGGCCCCCGACCGGCCGCGACGGGCCCAAAATCGCCTCCACGACGGCCGTCCCCCGCCATCTCAGCAGCGTTTCGGGCCGCCATTCGTGCCGGAACGAGTTATGAGTGGATGTCAGCGGCGAAAGTTGCATAAGGTCAGACGATGTTGTACAATGGGCTGGCGGTCGCTTTTCGCCGGTATGGCCATCGGAGGACGGAAGTTGATTCTGCCTCGTAACCCGTTCTTTCATCGGCATCGCATCACCCACCCGTCCTATTTCCACGGCCGGCAGCAGGAACTGGAGCACCTCTACGGTGCCCTGCTCACCGGGCAGTGCCGGGCCGTCGTCGGCGAGCGCAAGATGGGCAAGAGTTCGCTCCTGAGTTGCCTGGCCGCCCCTTCCGTCCAGCGTCGCTTCGGCGTAGATCAGGAGCGCAACCTTTTCGCCTACCTCGACCTGGAGGGCATGGCCTCGGCCAGCCGCAGCGAATTCTGGCAGGAGGTGCTGGGACAGTTCGCCTCCGGCCCGCTGGAGGAGGAGTTGCGCCTCCTCTTCCGCAGCGCGGCCCAGGAGGGAGAGATCCGCTTCATGCGCGTTCGCCGGCTCCTCCGTCAGGCCGGAGACGCCGGTTACCGCCTGGTCCTGATCCTGGACGAATTCGAGGCCCTGGCCCAGAGCCCCAACTTTGGCCCCGACTTCTACGGCGAACTGCGCAGCCTGGCCGGTGAGGTCGGGGTGGTCTACATCACCGCCTCCCGGCGGAGCCTTTATGAACTGACCTACCGCCATTCCGACACCCTTTCCTCTCCCTTTTTCAACATCTTCACCGAACTGCCGCTGGGGTTGATGCCCGAAGCGGAGGTCCAGACGCTCCTGGAAGAGATTTCCCGGCTGGGTGGGCAACCGGGCCTGGGGCCGGAGGAGGTCCGCCTGGCGCTGGAGTGGGCCGGCCCGCACCCCTTTTTCGCCCAGGTGGCCGGCTACCACCTCTGGGAACTGGGGGCCGGCGAACGTACCCTTCTCCCCGCCGAACGGGAACAGGCCCGGCGCCGCTTCCTGGCTGAGGCGGAGGACCACTACCGCTACTGGTGGGCGCAACTGGACGAGACCGAGCGCACCGGTGTCCTCCATCCCGAGCGGGTATCCGAGGAGGTGCGGCGACGGCTGCTGCGTCGGGGCGTGCTCCGGGCCGTGGAAGGCGAGTTGCGCCCTTTCTCCCAGCCCTTTGCCGAGTTCGCCCAGCGCCAGGAACAGGCGACCTCCACCACTCCATCGCTGACCGCCGCCCTGGGCGAGGACCTGACCGGCCAGAGCATCGGTCCGTATCGCGTCCTGGAACGCTGCGGCCAGGGCGGCATGGCCGAGGTCTACAAGGGCTACCATCCGCTGATCGACCGCTATGTGGCCATCAAGGTGCTCCGGCCGGCCCTGGCTTCCGATGAAGAGTTCCGTCGCCGTTTCCAGCGCGAGGCCACCGCCGTCGCCGCCCTGCGCCACCCCAACATCGTCCAGTTGTACGATTTCGGCCAGATCGGGGAACGCTTCTATATGGTGATGGAGTACATCGAGGGCGGCACCCTGCGGGACCGCCTCCAGGCCCGCCCCGAGGGGCAGCGGCGTCTTCCTCCGGCCGAGGTGGCGGCCATCGTCCGGGGCATCGCCGCCGCCCTCGATTACGCCCACCAGCGGGGCATCGTCCACCGCGATGTCAAGCCGGCTAACGTCATGTTCACCCGCGACGGCGACCCTGTCCTGACCGACTTTGGCATCGCCCGGATGCTGGGAGAAGGCTCGGTGACGATGGCCGGCGTGAGCGTCGGCACCCCGGACTATATGTCCCCGGAACAGGCCCGTGGGGAGCCGGCCACGCCGGCCTCCGACGTCTACGCCCTGGGCGTCATGGTCTATGAGATGCTCACCGGCCGGCGCCCCTTCGATGCCGAAACCCCGCTGGGCGTGATCGTGCAGCACCTCCAGGCGGCCTTTCCTTCCCCCCGCCAGGTGGATCCTTCCTTTCCCGAGGCGCTGGAGAATGTCCTGCGTCGGGCCCTGGCCAAAGAGCCGGCTGCCCGCTACCCCACGGCCGGGGAACTGGCCCGGGAGTTGGAATCGGCGGTGGAGGCTATGAAATTGTAGGTCGGATGGGCCATCCGACCTACACAGAGAACAAAATGTACCGAAAGACCATCCAGTCCGGCCTATTGCTCGGCATCCTGCTAGCCCTGGCTTTAGGTTTTGTCGTGGTCGAAGACGAGGCGGCCCGTCTTCTGCCGGGGGAGGGGGTGAACCCGTTGCTGCCCCGCGATCTGGTGCGCACCTTTGCCCTGGTGCTGGCGGCCCTCCTGCTCCTCCTCCTGGGCACGCTGGCGGCGATGCGGGTCCGGCCGGCCCGTCCCCGGGAGGGCCTCCTGGCCGGTGCCGTAAGCGGCTGGGTAGCCGGATGGGTGGTGGCCACGTTCCTCTTCTTTCCCCTGGTGATCCTGCGTATGGGGTTGCCGCCCTATCGCCAGGCGCTCGCTCAGCCGGGGACCATCGAGGAGTCCCTGCTGACCGGGGTGGCCTGGTCCACCTGGCAACTTTCCGTCGGCGTGGCCTTTTTGATCCCGATGGCCGGCCTTCTCCTGGGTGGGGTGGAAGGTCTGGCCTATGCCTGGCTGCGGCGCAGCGCCGCTCCTCTACCGGCAGCCCCGGCCGTCCCGCGCCTCCTGGAGGAGGTCCGCAGCGGTCGGGCC
Source organism: Chloroflexia bacterium (assembly GCA_049970175.1). Classification (GTDB taxonomy): domain Bacteria; phylum Chloroflexota; class Chloroflexia; order DTKN01; family DTKN01; genus JASFBA01. Next base: position 5,212 of record JBMFNL010000064.1, on the reverse strand, counting down.
GTCTCGGCCGAGCGCGATGAGCACGTCCTGCGTGCCGGACTGGGAGGCGGGGCCCTGGTCGGCGGCTTCCTGGCCCTGGAGGTGCTCCTGAGCACGCTTCAGGGCCTGTCCACCGCCTCCTTCCCGGCCGATCGGAGCACCTACCCGGAGCCGGGCCGGTTTCTCCCGGCCCTGGCCGGCCCGCTGGCCGTCCTGGTCCCCCTGGCCTTTCTCCTCTGGGGAGGAAGCGGCATCCTGCTCCTCCAGGACCCACCCACCCGTTTCCGCTCTCGACTGGCGGCCGGCACCCTTTCCGGGGGCGTAGCCGGCGCTTTTCTCCTTACCCTGGCCCTCCTGCCGGCCCTGAACGCCGGCCTGGCCCTGCTGCCACTCCTTCTCCGGGCCGGTGGGGAACGTCCGCCCCTGCCTCCCGGCCAGTTGCCCTCCCTGGCCCGCAACTTCTTTTTCCTTTACCTCCCGATTCCCCTGCTCTTGCTCTTCCTCTTTGCCCTGGCCGGCTTTTTCCTGGGACTGCCCTTTGCCCTGCTCAGCGCCCACCTCTGGCCGCGCCGGCCGGTGGACCGGGCCGTCGGCTGGGCCGGACGACTGCGCCGGCATCCGGAAGACCTCCTTCCGGAACTGTACGCCCTCTTTCAACACGACCGCCAGCCCGGCCTGGTGCTTCGCCATCTGACCCGCTTCTTCCAAAGGGAAAAGGACCTGCCCACCGCCACCCTGGCCACCGCTTACCAGGCGCTCTGCGAACCGTTGGACTATACCTCCGAGACCCTGGAGGAGATCCTCGAAACCAGCGCCGCCGTCCTGGCCGCCATGCCGGACCGCCGCTGGAGCCGGGAGATCGGGGAACTGCACCGCTTCCTGGACGAGGGCCTGCAGGCCCGCAACCTCCTCCACCTGGCGGCCCTCCGACCCCTGCCGGAGGAACATACCTCTTCCCTGCCGATTTCCCTGACCCGGGCCTGGGAGCGCCTGTCGGCGGTTGTCGGGGAGGTGAAAAAAGCGCAGCGGGTGGACGATCCCAACGGACGCGCCATCTACCTGAACCGCGCTCTGGAGGAGGTCGCTGCGGCCCGTCGGCTGTCCGAAGAGACGATGACCTTTTCCCACGGCCGGCGGCCGGCCACCTTCTACCCGGAGCAAAAGGTCCTGGCCGTCCTCCTCCCGCGCTGGCAGACCATCCTCCACGAGGCGTTGCGCGACCTGCGGGGCCGGGCCGCTCTGCGGGCCGAACTGCTCACCCGTCAGATGTCCTATCAGCCCCGCCTGCGGTTGCACTGGAAACTCGCCAACGAGGGGTTGAACGTGGCCGAACGGGTGCGCCTCCAGTTGGCCCCCGGCCCGGATTACCAGTTGACGGAGGAGAGCGAGGCCCGCCTGGAAGTTCTCCTGCCCGGCGAGGAGCGGATGGTGGAACTGGCGCTGGAGCCACGGAACTCTCGACGGATGCGCGTGGTGGTCCAAATCATCTATGACGACGCCGTGGACGAGAACCGCGAGATGCTCCTGGCCGACGAGGTGGCCTTCCTGGCCGAGGAACGGCCCTTCCAGCGTATCTTCCCCATCCCCTATGTGACCGGCACTCCGCTGAAGACGAAGGAAATGTTCTTCGGCCGGCAGGATATCTTCACCTACGTCCGCGAACACCTCCTGGGAGCCTATCAGAACAACATCATCATCCTCCACGGACAGCGACGCACCGGCAAGACCTCGGTGCTGTACCGCCTGCCCGAAATCCTCCGGGACACCCATTACTGCGTCCTCCTGGATATGCAGGGCATGGCCGTCCGCAACGAGGCCGAACTCTTTTATACCCTCAGCGACGAGATCGCCTACACCCTGGAACGGGAGGGCCTGGCGGTGCAGGTGCCTCCCCGTGAGGAATATGAAGCGCAGCCCGAATTCACCTTCCGTTCCCGTTTTCTCCGCAGCCTCTATCCGGTCCTGGGGGAAAAACATCTTCTCCTGATGTTCGACGAGTTCGAGGAACTCCAGGGGCTGGTGGAGGCCGGCCACCTGGGGGCCGAGCTCTTCCCCTTCCTGCGCAACCTGATGCAACACGAGGAAAAGGTGGATTTCCTCTTTTCAGGCACCCACAAACTCGAAGACCTGGCGGCCGAATACTGGTCCATCCTCTTCAATATTGCCACCTATAAAAAGATCTCCTTTTTGGAGCCGGAAGAGGCCCGCCGGCTGATCGTCGAGCCGGTGGCTCCGTATGGGATGGAGTATGACCCCCTGGCGGTAGACCAGATTCTGCGGGTTACGGCCGGCCATCCCTTCCTGACCCAACTGGTCTGCCACGAGATGGTGGCCTATCACAACGAGGTGGAACGGAGTTATTTGACCGTGGCCGATGTGGATGCCGTGCTGGAGCGGATTGCCGAGCGGGGAGAGGCGCACTTCAAGTACATCTGGTCGGAAGCCGATGCCCAGGAGCGGGCCGCAATGCTGGCGCTGGCCGAACTTCTGGCCCACAGCGAAGGAGCCTCGGCAGCGGAGGTCGCCGCCCTCTCCACCCGGCGCGGCCGGCCCCTGGAGGATGGTGCGGCCCTCGCCGCCCTTCTCCGCCTGGAGGTCCGGGATATCGTGGTCCGCCTGTCGCCCGGCTCCGAACGCTTCCGCTTCTACATCGACCTGGTGCGCCGCTGGATCGCCGTCAACCCACAACTGGCCGACCAGGTGGGTCCACACCCGTCGGAGCCATCCGGATGACGGCCCTGCCGGAGGCCGTTTTCACCGCCGGCCGGCGGAAGGGTTGCGCGGCGTTTCCCGGGGAAAACTCACCTATTCGGAGCCTTCGTACTTGAACGACAGTTTGATCTTGGCCCGATAGGTGCGTACCTTGCCGTCCTCGATCTGCATGTCCAGTTCGGCCACCTCGGCGATGCGCAGGTCGCGCAGCGTTTTGGCCGCCGTCTCCACGGCGTTGGCGGCGGCCCGCTCCCACGACTCGGTGCTGGTGCCGATGATCTCGATGACCTTGTAGACGCTGTCGGCCACGATCTCCTCCTGGCCGCTCTCCGGCGGCCTCACCCACCCTGTCGGCAGGAAAACCGGCAGGGCGCAACTCTGTAACCTGGCAGCCCAAACATCAGGGGCTGGGTGTCTTGATACCTGCCCACCGGAAGGAACTATTCGCCGGACAGTCCGTAGCCGACGACGATGGTGCCCCGACCGACGTGGGCCTCCAACAAGCCTTCGGCGGCGAGTTCGCTATAGGCGTTCAGCACCGGAGTCCGGGACAACCCCAGATGGCGGGCCAGCCGGCGTTCCGAGGGCAGACGTGTCCCCGGAGGAAGTTCGCCGCGCAGAATCTTTTCCCGAATTTGGTCGCGAATTTGTAGATACAGCGGAATGTGGCTTTCCAGATTCAGACTCAGGTGGATGTCCATGGCTCTTCCCTGGCCTTCTGGGCCTGAAACCCGGTTCAGCCGTGGAGTCGTCCAACAGGATATATCTCCAAAAGTGATTATACCCCAACAGGCATTTCCCGGCAAATCGGGGGGACAGCGAAATTCACCTGTCGGTCAGGACGCTGCCCCAGGGGCGGAGGCCTGGTCCTGGGCATCCTTTTCCTGGGTTTCCGCCCCCTTTTCCGCCGGCAGGTGGATTCCCAAGCCCTGCATCAGCACCATGGCGAGTTCCTCCCCACTGCCGTATTCCTGGATCGGCAGGCCCTGGGGCACGAAGGGAGGGGTGGGGTCGCGCCCGCGCAGGAGGAGCATCTCCCGTCCCAGGGCCGTACCCAGGGCCAGGGAAAACAGCGCGGCCGGGTCCCATTCGCTCAGGTCCACCACCAGGCGCGGGGACTGCTGGATACTGAAGCAGAGGTCGCAGAGGGCATCCACATCCTTGAGTGATCCCAGGAAAAAATAGCCCTCTAATCCCCCCTCCTTCAGGAGGCCGGCCACCAGCGCCCGATACCCTTCCACCGTGCGCAGCGAGGCCGGCGGAATGACCAGGACCCAGTTCGGCATCCGCCGGGGAGCGCGCTGGCAACGGGTTACCCCGAGGCGGAAGCAGCGGGTCATCATCCGGGGCGCTCGGGAACGCACGTGGCGCTCCAGGGTTTCCCGGACCGCTTCCTCGAGCAAGGCGCTCGGGACCGACGCAGCCAGCCGGGAAACTGCCTCTTCCTCCTCTTCCTCCGCTTCGTTCCTCCGCACAAACTGAGGACACGTTCGGCAGCGTTGGAGCCCGTCCAGCCGTTCGTGGAAGAAACGGCAGGAGGTAAAGACACGGGGGCTTTCCTGGCCCGGCATCGGTCCGACCTCCGTGCCGATGTCCAGGTGACGGCAGATGCCCTCGGCCAACCAGGCCGGCACAGGGCAGCGGGCGCAAACCTCGGGCCAGACCTGCTGGTCGAACTCGTCGGTAGCGCGGGAACAGAAGGTTTGCCCTCGCCAGACCCGGCGGTATGCGCAGGGGGATAAGGAAGGTGTCTCCAGAGCCATCGTGCCCTCCTCTCTCATTGGGCTTCTTGTGGTGCCTCCCCATTCTACCAAAATATGGGGAGTCGCGCAAGGTTGCAAAAAGCCCAGGGAAATGCTATAATATTTGCACACAGGCTGGCTTTGGCAAATTACCCCTCTTGCGAGGTGCACCGTGGCCGCTGAACAGCCGCTCTATGGATTGACCGCCGAATTGTATCGGGCTGTGGTCTCCCTGGTGGATGACCGGATGGCCGAGATTCGTGTCGTCCGGGAAGATTTCGACCGTCTGACCGCCGCCGTGCAGGCCTTGGCCGAAGCCCAGAAGCGCACCGAGGAGCGCTTGAACGAACTGGCCGAAGCCCAGAGGCGCACCGAAGAACGGGTGAACGAACTGGCCGAGGCCCAGAAACGCACCGAGGAGCGTCTGGAACGCTTGGAGGTCACCGTCCAGGCCCTGGCCGAGGCCCAGAAACGCACCGAGGAGCGTCTGGAACGCTTGGAGGTCACCGTCCAGGCCCTGGCCGAGGCCCAGAAACGCACCGAGGAGCGTCTGGAACGCTTGGAGGTCACCGTCCAGGCCCTGGCCGAGGCCCAGAAACGCACCGAGGAGCGTCTGGAACGCTTGGAGGTCACCGTCCAGGCCCTGGCCGAGGCCCAGAAACGCACCGAGGAGCGTCTGGAACGCTTGGAGGTCACCGTCCAGGCCCTGGCCGAGGCCCAGAAACGCACCGAGGAGCGCTTGAACGAACTGGCCGAGGCCCAGAAACGCACCGAGGAGC
>JBMFNL010000063.1:0-17131 GCA_049970175.1 Chloroflexia bacterium | reverse complement strand
AGAAGCTGCAAAAGTTATTAATGATGCAAGAGCAATTGGTGGAAGAATAGTTGCCTCCTCCCCACGGTAACCCTGCCTCCCCTGCCGACCAGCACCCTCCTCCCGGCTTGTCAGATGCCGCCTTCGGGGGCAACTCCCTCGAGAGAACCTCTCTGGCCCTCGGATCGGGCGCTTCAAGGGGGGTTGGCCGGCAGTCTGGCAGAATTTGCGGCTCGAGAATGTCTGACAGGACCGAGCCCCACTGCCCCTCACAGACGATAACCCCGATCACCACCGGCCAAACCTGCCAATACCCCCCTAACGCTCCTCTAGCATCCCTCTAACACCGCCGGCCTATCCTGTCCGCCAGATCGAGCGAACAGGAGGTGAAACGATGGGAAAAATCGTTGGTATTGACCTGGGCACGACCAACTCGGTCATCGCCGTCCTGGAAGGCGGCGAGGTGACCGTCATCCCCAACGCCGAGGGGGGGCGGCTGACGCCCTCTGTGGTTGCGTTTACTTCCAAAGGCGAGCGCCTGGTGGGGCAGATCGCCCGCCGGCAGGCCATCACCAACCCGGAGAACACCGTCTTCTCCATCAAGCGCTTTATGGGCCGCTCCTACGACGAGGTGGCCCGCGAGCGCGACATGGTGCCCTACCGCGTGGTGCGCGGCCCCCGGGGCGATGCCCGCGTGTATATCCCGGCCGTCGGAAAAGAGTTCACCCCCCAGGAAATTTCGGCTATGATCTTGCAGAAACTCAAGCAGGATGCCGAGGCCTACCTGGGGGAGCCGGTGACCAAAGCGGTTATCACCGTCCCGGCCTACTTCAACGACAGCCAGCGCCAGGCCACCAAGGACGCCGGCAAGATCGCCGGGTTGGAGGTGCTGCGCATCATCAACGAGCCGACCGCTTCGGCCCTGGCCTACGGCCTGGACAAGAAGAAGGACGAGACCATCCTGGTCTTTGACCTGGGCGGCGGCACCTTTGACGTCTCCATCCTGGAGGTCGGGGACGGCGTCTTCGAGGTCAAGGCCACCAGCGGCGATACCCACCTGGGCGGCGATGACTATGACCAACGCATCATGAACTGGATGATCGAGGAATTCAAGCGGGAGCAGGGCATCGACCTTTCCCAGGACCGGATGGCGCTCCAGCGGCTGAAGGAGGCGGCCGAAAAGGCCAAGATCGAACTCTCCACCCTGCTGGAGACCGAGATCAACCTGCCCTTTATCACCGCCGATGCCTCCGGCCCCAAGCACCTTCTCATGCGCCTGACGCGGGCCCGCTTCGAGCAGTTGACGGCAGACCTCACCGAGCGGCTGAAGGGTCCCTTCTTCCAGGCGCTCAAGGATGCCGGGCTGAAGCCGCAGGACCTGGACGAGGTCATCCTGGTCGGCGGGGCTACCCGGATGCCGGTGGTGCAGCAACTGGTGCGCGATTTGACCGGCAAGGAGCCGCACAAGGGGGTCAACCCCGATGAGGTGGTGGCCGTCGGTGCGGCGCTGCAGGCCGGCGTGCTGGGCGGCGAGGTCAAGGACGTGCTCCTGCTGGACGTGACGCCGCTTTCGCTGGGCGTGGAGACGCTGGGCGGGGTGATGACCGTGCTCATCCCGCGCAACACGACCATCCCCACCCGCAAGAGCGAGATCTTCTCCACGGCCGAAGATGGGCAGACGGCGGTCGAAATCCACGTCCTGCAGGGCGAGCGGCCCATGGCCGAGGACAACATCACCCTGGGGCGCTTCCGGCTGGAGGGCATCCCGCCGGCCCCGCGGGGCATCCCGCAGATCGAGGTCACCTTCGACATCGATGCCAACGGCATCCTCAACGTCTCGGCCCGCGACCAGGCCACGGGGAAAGAGCAGCGCATCACCATCACCGCTTCGACCAACCTGAGCAAGGACGAGGTGGAGCGGCTGGTGCGCGAGGCCCAGGCCCATGCCGAGGAGGACCGCCGCCGGCGGGAACGGGTCGAACTGCGCAACCAGGCCGATGCCCTGGCCTATCAGAGCGAGCGGGCGTTGCGCGAGGCCGGCGACCGGCTGGACGCGGAGGCCCGCCGGGAACTGGAGGGGCGCATCCAGGCCCTGCGCACGGCCATCCAGGGACAGGACGAAGCGGCCATCCGCCGGGAGATGGAGGCCTTGCAGCAGGCGATGTACCGCTTCTCCGGCCAGATGTACGGCCGGCCGACCGCCTCCGGCGTGGGGCAGCCGCCCTCCGGCTCCGCCCCTTCGGGGGATAGCGGTCCGGATACCGTGGAGGGCGAGTTCCGGGAGGTATAGGGGCACGGAGAAATCGGTCGGCCGGTAACCGACCCGGTGGGAGGATTCCTCCTACCGCTTCTTCTTCCGGCGGCGTTTCTTGCCCGTGCCCGGGGAGACGGCGGCCGGGGCCGCCGGAGTCGGCGCCGGGGCCGATGGCTGGCGGGCCCGGCGCCGTTCTTTTTTGCTGCCTTCCTTGCCCTTGGGCGCCCGGACCGGCATCCTCGCCCCCTGGGTGGGCACGGCCGCCCGGCGCAGGATAGGGGCCTGGGAGGCGCGGAAGATGTAAAAGAGGCTCTGCTCCCGCATGCGCTGCAGCAGGCGCTGGAAGAGATGATACGATTCCCGGCGGTATTCCACCAGGGGGTCGCGCTGCCCATAGGCCCGCAGGCCGATGCCCTGGCGCAGGTCCTCCATCGCCGTCAAATAGTCCACCCACTCCCGGTCCATGGTCCGGAGCAGGTACCCCCGTTCGATCTCCCGCAGGAGTTCGCCTCCCAGGCGGCGCTCGCGGTCCTCCAAAAAGGCCACGGCCAGGCGGTAGATCTCCTCCTCGACCTCCTCCGGGGAAAGGTCGGCTAATGCCTCGGCGACCAGGCGGGGCGGCAGCCGGGAGAAACGGTCCAGTTCGCCCAGGAAATCGGTGAGCAGCCACCAGACGCCGCCGGCGGCGCGCCAGGCCTGCACGGCCTGGGCCGCCTGTCCCAGGAGTTGCTGGCGAAGGCGCCGGAGGTCCTCCTCCAGGTCGCGCTCCAGGGCGGCCATCACCTCCTCCTCGATGGCGGCCGGCTCCATCCGGCTCCAGCGGGTGGCGGTGACGGTGGCCGGCAGGGTGACCTGGAGGCTCTGGGTCAACTCGCGGTAGAGCCGCGTGAGGTGCAGCCCACGCTCATCCGGTTCCTCTTCGTACAGGTAATGCTGAAGCGTCCGGCCGACGAGTTCCTCGACCCGTTCCCGGCGATAGGCCAGGACCTCCTCGATGACCTCGCCCAGGCCAGCCTGCAGGGCCTCCTCGGCCGGCCGGGCCAGCAAGGGGAAGAGGGCCTCCAGCCGGGAGGCGGCCTCCTGGGGGCCGCCGCCGTCGAGGGAGGCCGTCAGGTGCTCCAGTTCGGCCGCTGCCTCCGCCAGTCCGGCCGACCGGGCCGCCTCGGCCAGAGCCGATACCTCGGTACGGAGTTCGGCCGGCGGGGGTGCCGCCCCCAGCAGCCGCCGGTGCAGGGCCTGCATCCCCACCAGCGGACGGACGGCCGGATTCGCCTGCAGGTCCTCCACGATCACCTGGCCGATCAGGGGAAAGAGGGGCATCCGGCTGGACGGACGTCCCTGTCGGCCGCTCTGGATGCCCTCCACCAGGTCCTCCAGCGCGGCGATGAGGCTCTCCCGGTCCCGCTCCCAATCCCGTTTGCCCTTCAGCGGCTCCAGCGCCTCCTGCACCCGGGCGGCGATCTCCTCCCGCAGCCGCGCCAGCACCAGGCCGTGGACATCGGAGGCCTCCAGAATGCGCCGGCGCTCGGCGTAAATGACCTCGCGCTGGCGGTTGAGGACGTCGTCGTACTCGACCAGGTGCTTGCGGATGTCAAAATGGTAGCCCTCGACGCGCACCTGGGCCTGTTCGATCATGCGGGTGAGCACGCCGGCCTCGATGGGGGTTTCGTCATCCGGGCTGAAGCGCTCCAGGGCGGCCCGCATACGGTCGGCGCCGGGGCCGAAGCGGCGCATCAGGTCGTCCTCGGTGGAGACGTAGAAGCGGGAGGAGCCGGGGTCACCCTGCCGGCCGGAACGCCCGCGCAACTGGTTGTCGATGCGCCGGGCCTCGTGTCGTTCGGTGCCGATGATGTGCAGGCCGCAGGGGACGTCCTCGATGCATTCCTCGAAGCGCCTGGCCTTGAAGCAGGTGCGGCAATCGTCCCGGCAGCCGATGCAGCAGCGGCTGAGGCCGGTCTGGGGGTCCAGACATTCGGGGCGGACCACGCCCGGCCCCAGGACGATGTCGGTGCCGCGGCCGGCCATGTTGGTGGCGATGGTCACGGCCCCCTTCTGGCCGGCCTTGGCCACGATGAGCGCCTCTCGCTCGTGGTGCTTGGCGTTCAGGACCTCGTGGGGGATGCGGGCCTGCTGGAGCATCCGGCTCAGGCGCTCGGAGCGTTCCACCGAGGTCGTCCCCACCAGGACCGGCTGCCCCCGCTGATGCTTCTCGATGATCTCCTGCACCACGGCGCGGAACTTGCCCTCCTCACGGGCGTAGATGCGGTCGGGATAGTCCACCCGAATCATCGGCCGGTGGGTGGGAATGACCACCACCTCCAGCCCGTAGATTTTGAAGAACTCTTCCTCCTCGGTGGCCGCCGTCCCGGTCATGCCGGCCAGTTTCTGGTACAGGCGGAAATAGTTCTGGAAGGTGATCGTGGCAAAGGTCTTGCTCTCGCGCTGAATCTCCACCGGCTCGCCGTAGATGACCTTTTCCTTGGCCTCGATGGCCTCGTGGATGCCGTCGCTCCAGCGCCGGCCGGGCATCATGCGGCCGGTGAATTCGTCCACGATGACCACCTCGTTGTCCTTGATGACGTAATCCACGTCCTTCTGGAAGAGGAGGCGGGCCTTGAGCGCCGCTTCCAGGAAAAAGGTCAGTTCGGCGTGGGCCTCGTCGTAGAGGCTTTCCCCACGGCGGTGGTCGATGCCCAGGAGGCGTTCCACGTGGTCCACCCCCTGCTCGGTGAGGGTGACCACCCGTTCCTTTTCGTCGACTTCGTAATCGCCGGGGCCGAGGGCGTGGGCAATGCGGGCAAAACGCATGTACTGCTGGTAGGTCTCCTCATCGGGAGCCGAGATGATGAGCGGGGTGCGGGCCTCGTCAATGAGGATGTTGTCCACCTCGTCCACGATGGCGTAGTAGAGTTCGCGCTGGACGATGTCGTGAGGGCTATAGGCCATGTTGTCGCGCAGGTAGTCGAAGCCGAACTCGTTGTTGGTGCCGTAGGTGATGTCGCAGGCATAGGCCTCCCGGCGGGAAATCGGGCGCAGGTGCATCAGGCGCTCGTCGTGTCCCAGGACGCGCTCGTCGGTGTAGGTGGGGTCGTAGATGCCGGAGAACTCGGGGATGATGACGCCGGTGGAGAGACCCAGGAGGTAGAAGATCTGGCCCATCCAGCCGCAGTCGCGTCGGGCCAGGTAATCGTTGACGGTGACCAGGTGGGCGCCCCGGCCGACCAGGGCGTTGAGGTAGAGGGGAAGGGTGGCGGTGAGGGTCTTGCCCTCGCCGGTCTTCATCTCGGCGATCTTGCCCTGGTGGAGGACGATGCCGCCCGCGAGTTGCACGTCAAAGTGGCGCTGGCCGATGGCGCGGACGGCGGCTTCGCGCACCAGGGCAAAGGCCTCCGGGAGGATTTCGTCCAGGATGCGCTGCTCCTCCTCGAAAAGGGCCCGGCGCAGCCGCTTCCACTCGTCGCGCAACACGATGCGGCGGTCGGGATCGGTCTCCGTGTCCAGGCGGGCCCGCTGTTCCTCGACGGCCCGACGGGCCGGGGCGGTGCGTTCGGAGATTCGGCGACGAAATTCCTCGGTACGGGCGCGCATCTCCTCGTTGCTGAGCGCCCGCACCTGGGGCTCCAGGGCGTTGATCTGCTCCACCAGCGGGGCGATGCGCTCCAGGGTTCGGAACGTGGCATCCCCGCGCAGCCGTTTCAGCCAGTCCGCGATTTTCATAATGGGCGACTCGGCCGGCCACCCGGGCCGGTGTACGTTCTAAGCGCCCGACATTATAGCACCTTTGCCCTCGCCTCGCAATCCGCCGTATTCGTTTGACTTGCCCTTTCAACCCGGATGCATGCTTGTAGTTGGGCGAGGCGCCGTGTGAAGTAGGCCGGAGCACAGCGACGGCCGTATCGAAATCAAGCCTCGCGCCCGGCGGCTCAACGCACCGCGTTTCGACAGGCTCAACGCACCGCTCAGGACATCGCGCGACCGGCGAACGGCCCGCCGTGCGCAGTGTTCGAGGACAGTGCCCATCTAGAAACATGCATCCTCTCAACCCCTCCGGGTTGACGTAACCTTCTCTCTGGTCTATAATTCCGAACGAACACGATGGAGGCTACGGTGGAGCGCGGTTGGATCCGGCTATCCAGGGTATCCAAAGTCTTCCTCCAGGGAGATACCCCCTGTCCGGCCCTGCAGGAAGTCAGCCTGGACCTTCCCCGGCAGGCCCTGGTCGCCGTTGTGGGACCCTCGGGCAGCGGCAAGACCACCCTGCTCAACCTGATCACCGGCGTGGACCGTCCGACGGAGGGGGAGGTTTGGGTCGGCGACTGGCGGCTGGACCGGCTCTCCGAGGAGGCGCTGGCCCGCTGGCGCGGGCGGTATGTGGGCATCGTCTTCCAGTTCTTCCAACTCTTCCCCACCCTGACCGCCCTGGAAAATGTCCAACTGCCCCTGGAACTGCACCGGAACCTGCCGCCTGCGGAAAGGCGCCGACGGGCCTGGCAGGCCCTGGAGGAGGTGGGGCTGGCCTCCCGCGCCCACCACCTTCCGGCCCAACTCTCCGGCGGGGAACAGCAACGGGTGGCCCTGGCCCGCGCCCTGGTCCACGACCCCCTCCTCCTCGCCGCCGACGAGCCCACCGGCAACCTGGACAGCGCTTCCGGCCGGCAGGTCCTGGCCCTCCTGCAGGCGGCCCACCGCCGGGGGAAAACGGTCCTCCTCGCCACCCACGACCCTCACCTGGCCGAGGCCGCCTCCTGCATCGTCCATCTGCTGGACGGCCGGGTGGCCTCGGTGGAAGAGGCCCGAACGCTGGAGAAGGGCTCAAGCGGACCTTGGGCCGGCCCAACCGATCAGGAGGATACCGATGCGCATCGGCGAACTGGCGGAGCGTAGCGAAGTTACGGTGCGGACCATCCGTTACTATATCGAGGAGGGCCTCTTACCCCAGCCCCCCCGACGGGGCAAATACGGCGATTTTGATGCCTCTTACCTGCAACGGCTGCGCCTGATCCGGCGCCTGAAGGAGGAACGCCTCTCCCTTCCGGCCATCCGCAGCCGCCTGGCCGAGATGGGCCTGGTATCCGCGCCCCTTTCTATCGGGCCGACGACCGGAGAAGTGCCCCGGGGGGAGGGCCTCTTCCGCTCCCGCTTCGCCGAGGAGGCCGGCCTGACCGCCGAGCAGGTGGCTCGATTGGAAGAGATGGGCCTGCTGGAATCGAGCGAGGGCCTTCTCCCGCCCGAAGCCCTCCCCCTGGCCCGGGCGGCCGTCCGACTGCTGGAGTGGGGGCTCTCCCTGGAGGAACTGGCCGAAATCGTCCGCCAGGTGCGCCGGGAGGCCGAGATGCACCGCCGGGTGCTGGACCAGGCCGGCCCGCTGTCCCCGGTCTCCCGGGCCCTGCAGTGGCAGGAACAGGTCGGGGCCGTCTCCACCATCCGCCAGATGCTGCTCCGACGCTGGTCCTACCCCGCACCGGAGGAAACGCCGTGACGGAAACCCCTCCCTCCCCGGAAATCCGGCCCGCGGCCGGCCCTGCCGACTGGGTGTTGATGGCCGTTCGCTGGCTCCTGGGGCTGGGGCTGTTGCTCTTGAACCGGCTGACTCCCCCTAACCCAACCGCCCAGGCCCTCACCGAGTACATCCTGATCGGCTACCTCCTCTTCACCCTCCTGGAAACCCTCTTCCTCTGGCGACGCTGGGCCCTTGGGCTGTGGCCCCACCTCACCCTGGCCCTGGACATCGGGCTGGTGCTGGCCGTGCTCTTCCTCCACGGAGGCAGTCGGAGCCCCCTCCTCCCCCTCCTCCTGCTCCCCCTCGTCGCCGTCAGCCTGCGCCTGGGCTTTTCCGCCGGCTTGGGGTTGAACCTGGCCGGCCTGGCCGGGTACGGGTTGCTCCTGGCGGGGGATTGGATCAACGGGACTCCGCCGGATGTGCATAAGACCGCGGCGATGGCCGGGGCCATCCTGCTCACCGGCCTCTTCGGACTGGCCGCCGAGCATCTGGGCCGGCCGGCCCAGGAGACGCTCCGCCGCTTCCAGGAGGAGGCCGCCGACCTCCAGGCCCGCTACCAGGAGGCCAGCCGGCAGGCCCAGGTCTTTTACGAGATGGCCCAGACCCTCAGCCTGACCCTGAGTTATCAGAAGGTGCTGGAGGGCGTTTTGGACGACTGTCGCCGCCTGGTGGATTTCTCGGTCGGCGTGGTGCTCCTTTCGGCCGGTCCGGAAGACCTCTTTGTGGCCGCCTCCTCCGGCCTCCGGGTGGGCGACGCCGAGAAGGGCATCCATCTCTCCGGGAACGGCCAGATCTCCGCCGCCCTGGCGACGGCCGAACCGACCCTCCTGGAGCACCTGGGCCGGGATGAGGAACTGGCCCAGGTCATGGCCCTCCAGCGCTGCCGCTCCGGGATGCTCGTACCTCTGCGGGCCGGCCTGCGTAACTACGGGGCCATCGTCCTGGGCGCTCTGAGCGAGCGGGCCTACACCCCGGCCGATCTGGAGCAACTGGCCTCCCTGGCCCACTTTGCCACCATCGCCATCCAGAACGCCCAACTCTACCAAGACCTGCGCGAAGAGCGCGACAAGATTCTCCGGGCCGAGGAAAACGTGCGCAGGGAACTCTCCCGCGACCTGCACGACGGGCCGGCCCAGTCCCTCGCCGCCATCGCCATGAGCGTGGAATACATCAAACGCCTCCTTTCCCAGGACCCGGCCCGCGCCCTGGCCGAACTGGATTCCCTGGAACAACTGGCCCGCAAAACCTCCTGGGACATCCGCACCATGCTCTTTGAACTTCGCCCGATCATCCTGGAAACCCAGGGCCTGGTCCCCACCCTGGAACAATACGTCCAGCGCTTTCCGGCCTCCGAGGGAATCCAGATTCACCTGGATGCCGGCAACTTCTCCCGGCGGCTCGATCCGAAAACCGAGGCCACGGTCTTTATCATCATGCAGGAAGCGGTCAACAATGCCCGCAAACACGCCCGGGCCAAAAATATCTGGCTGCGCCTCCGGGAAGAGGGGGAAAATCTGGTCGCCTCCGTCCAGGACGACGGGGTGGGCTTTGACCTGGAAGCCGTCCGGGCCTCCTACGAACGCCGGGGCAGTTTCGGCCTGCTCAATATGGAGGAACGGGCCCGCCTGGTCGGCGGCCGGACCGAAATCCGTTCCGCCCCGGGCCGGGGGACGGCGGTGATCATCTCCGTGCCCCTGGAGAGCCGATAGCCGATGCGCGCGTTCCTCGTTTTCCTCCTGACCGTAGGCTTCTACATCCTGGCCCAGGGCACCGGCCACCCCGTCCTCTACCACCTCTTCTATACCCTCGCCTCCACCCTGGCGGTCTGTTACCTCTGGGCCCGCCTGAGCCTGCACGGCCTGGACGCCCGGCGCGAACTGCTCACCCCTCGCACCCAGGTGGGGAGGTATATGGAGGAACACCTCCTCGTCCACAACCGAAGCCTCTGGCCGAAACTCTGGGTCGAGGTCCAGGACATGACCGACCTGCCCGGCCATCACCCGCGCTTCGTCACCGGCCTTCCCGCCCGGGCCATGCGCCATAGCCGGCTGCGCACCATCTGCTCACTGCGCGGCAAGTATACCCTGGGCCCACTCCTCCTGCGCTCCAGCGACCCGCTGGGCCTCTTCCGCCTGCAGAAACGCCTGGAGGACCTGGACAGCGTCCTGGTCTATCCGGCCACCGAAGAAGTCCACGGTTTCTTCCTGCCGCCGGCCGAACTGCCGGGCGGGACGGCCACCCGCCGGCGCACCCATCACACCACCCCCAACGTCTCCGGGGTGCGCGAGTACGCCCCGGGAGACAGTTTCAACCGCATCCACTGGCCTTCGACGGCCCGCCAGGGACGCCTGATCGTCAAGGAGTTTGAACTCGACCCCAGCGCGGACATCTGGATCGTCCTGGACCTGGAGCGCAAGGTGCAGGAGAGCGCCCTGTGGCGGGAGCGCCGGCCGGATCGGCCGGAGGTGCGGACCCCGGCCTCCACAGAGGAATACGCCGTGACCGCCGCCGCCTCCCTGGCCCGATACTTTATCCTGAGCCAGCGTCGCAACACCGGGCTGATCGGCTGGGGACATTACCGGGAGGTGATCCCTCCGGAGCGCGAGCCTCGCCAGTTCTACCGCATCCTGGAGAGCCTGGCCACCCTCCGGGCCCGTGGTCAGGCCTCTCTGGCCGAGGTCCTGGTGGCCGAAAGCAACCGCTTCGGCCTACAGAGTTGCCTGGTGGTCATCACCCCCTCCCCGGACCCCGAATGGGTACGCGCCGGACTGCGGGACCTGCTCTACGGCGGCATCTATGCTGTGGTCGTGCTGGTGGACGGGCTGACCTTTGGCGGGGTGCACGAACTCGACGGCGTACGGGCCGAACTGACCGCCCACAACGTGCCGTATTACATCCTGCGGAACGGGGAACCCATCGGGCCGGCCCTGAGCAGCGCGGCCGGCCTGGTGGGCTGGCGGCAGGGGGCCGGGTATGTAGGCGCCTGGGTCTAATTTTCGCCCTGATCGGCGGTCGGTTTGGCAAAATCACCTCATAAACGGTACTTGACATTCCCCCTTCTCTATGCTATAATTGAATCACCGATTTCGCCCTCGATAACCCGGACCAGAGCATTTGAAAGGAGGTGATGCCGGCCGAACTCTCCAAGCCCCCCTGGTAGGTCGTTTTGCCCAACCGGCCTACAGGTTCCTCAACGACGCAGGCGAAAACGATTCCGCTGAAAAGGAGGATATCCATGGATCGTAAAGTACCGTTTACCCTGCTGGCCCTCCTGGCCATCCTGGGCAGCCTGGTACCGACCGCCCTGGCCCAAGGGCCGGGGGGCGGGCTGGTCACGGCCAGCGAACCGACCACGGAGGAGATGTTCCCCACGCAGGAGGTCGCAACGGACCTCAGGGCCGGCCCCGAGGCCGTCTCCTGGCGCTATGGCTTCTCCTCCTTCGTCGGCACCTACACCGAGATCACCGGTGGCACGCAACTCACCACCAGTTGCGATGACGAGAGTTACAACAACAACCCTATCGGCTTCACCTTCTACTACGACAACATCACCTACACCGTCTTCAGCGTCCAGTGCAACGGGTTCATCGCCATGGGGCCGACGGTGGCTTCCTCTTACTACCCCCTCAGCACCGGCACGACCAACAACGTTATCTCGGCCCTGGGCATGGACCTGCAGACCAACGCGGCCGACTCCGAGATCCGCTACGAGGTGCTGGGCACCTCCCCCAACCGGGTGCTGGTCGTCCAGTACAAGAACTTTCGCAACTACGCCGCCACCGGCGACAGTTACAACTTCCAGATCCGCCTCTACGAGACGAGCAACCGGGTGGAGATCGTCTACGGGCCGTTTGTCAAGAACGCCACCGCCCGCACCCCGCAGGTGGGCCTGCGCGGCGCCTCCAACGCCGATTTCAACAACCGCCGGACCGTCCTCCCCACCTACGGCTGGGCGAACTCCCTGCCGGGCATCTTCAACACCGATACTATGGCTTTGGATCCCACCTCCCTGCCCTCCAACGGCCTGACCTACGATTGGGACCCCATCGTCGGTGTGATTCTCCACCCGGCGGAGCAGAGCGGCAGCGCCTGTCGCGGGAGTGAAGCAACCTACAACATCACGGTCGCCAACACCAGCGGTGCGCCCATGAGCTTCACCCTATCCTACACGAGCACCTGGCCCGTCAGCGGCCCCTCCGCCACCGGCGTCATCCCGAACGAGGGCTCGGAGGTCATCCAGGTCTCCGTGTACGTCCCCTGGGCCACGAACTATGGCGATAGCGACCTCTTGACGGTCACCGCCTCCGGCGGCGGCTACTCGGACCAGGCCACGGTGCAGACGTTCTCCGCCCTGGCCAACGACTGGCAGGACTATGCCAACATGCCTGCCGGCCGCGAGGTGCGCGCCCCCTCGGTGGTCTACTACGACGGCAAACTCTATGTGATCGGCGGCTACGGCTACGTGGGCGGCACGGGCGCGGCCCGGCCCTGGCTGAGCATCTATGACATCGCCTCTGACTCCTGGAGCATCGGGGCCGATATGCCGGGGGCACGCTACTGGATCGACTGTGAGCAGCTGTTCGACCCCAACGACGGCAACAAGCCCAAGATCTACTGCGCCGGGGGCTATGACACGGCGGCTCGAAACACGCTCTACATCTACGACATCACCAACAACTCCTGGAGTACTGGCCCGACGCTCCCGGCCGCCCGCTACAACTATGCCAGCGCCAAACTGGACAACAAGTATTACGTCATCGGCGGCTATACGACCACCTATGAAGCGTC
Source organism: Chloroflexia bacterium (assembly GCA_049970175.1). Taxonomy (GTDB): domain Bacteria; phylum Chloroflexota; class Chloroflexia; order DTKN01; family DTKN01; genus JASFBA01. The sequence continues at coordinate 4,610 of JBMFNL010000063.1, read as the reverse complement.
CATGCTGGTCTACGACCCGGCCACCAACCTCTGGTCCAGCCTGGCCCCGATGAACGTTGCCCGCCGCTACTTCCACGCCGGGGCCATCGGCGGCAAGATTTACGTGGCCGGCGGCTACAACCCCACCTACCTCTCCTCGGCCGAGGTCTATGACCCGGTGCAGAACACCTGGACCTTCGTATCCTCGATGCCTACGGCCTGGGTGAACGGTGCCGACGGGGTCAAGCACGACCGCTTCCTGGTCATCGCCGGCGGCCACCCCAGCAGCATCACCGGAGCCTCCAACGGCGCCCTGGTCTACGACGCCCAGGCCGATACCTGGTCCTGGCTGCCGCTCCTGGACCACCTGATCTTCAGCGCCGAGGGGGACATCGACGGCAACGGCGACTTCTGGTATGCCACCGGCCGGTTGTACGAGGGTGGGGTCTGGCAGAACAGCCCCTACACGACCAAACTGATCCAGTGCGCTCCCTGCGAGCCTGTCCACGACCCCGACTTTAGCGTATGGCCGGCCGTCCCGCGGCAGAACCGCCCGGCCACCTTCACCGGCTCGGCTCTGGGTTCTCCCACCATCACCTACGAGTGGTCCTTCGGCGACGGGGGCTATGGCAGCGGCCAGGTGGTGCAGCACACCTACGCCCAGACCGGCACCTTCACCGTGGTCATGACCGCCACGAACTGCGACGGAGCCAACTATGCGGTCGTCTCCCACCCCGTCGATGTGGTTGCTGCGCCGATGATCGTCGTCTCGCCGGAGGAACTGGAATCGACCCAGTGCCCCGATAGCCTGGTCACCCAGACCCTCTCCATCTGCAACGACGGCAGCGCCGACCTGGTGTTCACCATCACCGAGGTGCCGGCAATGCTCTGGCTCTCCGAGAACCCCACCTCCGGCACGGTCCCGCCCGGCCAGTGCCAGGACGTCACGGTCACCTATGACTCCACCGGCCTGACCCCGGGCACCTACACCGGCACGCTGCGCATTGACAACAACGACATCCTCAACCCGGTGGTGAACGTCCCGGTGACGCTCACGGTGGCCGGCCCGCCCACCAACGCGGACTTTACCTGGGACCCGGCCTCGCCGAAGGCGAACCAGACGATCACCTTCCAGGGCAGCGCCGATGCCCTCCTGCCGGCCGAGTACACCTGGGACTTTGGCGACGGCGACGTGGGCAGCGGCCAGACCGTAGAGCACGTCTACCGCAACTGGGGCGTCTACACCGTCACGATGTTCGCGACCGAGTGCGGTACGACGATCTCTGCCACACACACGCTGGTGATCCTTTGCCAGAGCCTGCTGGAGGAGCACTTTGAGGGCACCTTCCCGCCGGCCGGCTGGGAGGTAGTCAACAACGGCGGCAACTGCGTCTGGCAGCGCAACGACCAGTGGTCGCCCGCCCGGCCCAACTATGCCGGCGGCCAGGGCTTCTGCGCCGACGCCGACTCGGACAGGTGCGGCTCGGGAACCCTGATGGACACCGAACTGTGGACGTTCCCGTTGAATCTCACGGGGGCGACGACAGCCACCCTGCGCTTTGTGGCCGCTTATAACGACATCGCAACTGGCGGCGGAGACATCGCGGACGTGGATGTCAGCACCGACGGCGGCGCAACCTGGGCCAACCTGCTGCACTGGGACGAGGACCACAGCGCCTACGGCCCTGGAGAACAGGTTGAACTGGATCTGAGCAGCTATGCCGGTTCGTCCAACACGCTCCTCCGCTTCCACTACTACACCGCCACCTATGACTGGTGGTGGGAGGTGGACCAGGTCTATGTGGAAGCCTGCATACCGCGGGGATGCATCCCGCCGGACGGCTCCGAGTTCACCTGGAGCCCGCCGGCCCCGCTGGTGGGTGAGGAGGTGACTTTCACCGGCACCGCCGGCATGGGCACCGGCCCGCTCACCTACGTTTGGGCCTTTGGCGACGGCGAGTACGGAAGCGGCTGGCAGGTGGCCCACACCTACGCCTCGGCCGGCGACTATACCGTGGTGATGACCGTCACCAACGCCTGCGGCCAGGCGGTCGTCACCCACACCCTCACCGTGGGCACCCCGCCGGACATCGTGGTGACGCCGACGAGCCTCCAGGCCGAGCAATGCCCGGACACGGTGACCACCCAGACGCTTTCCATCTGCAATGCCGGCGACCTTACCCTGACCTGGAGCCTGCGCGAACTGACCCAGACGGTGCATCTGGCCGGACGTCGGCCGGTGGAAAAGCCCACCGCCTACATCCCCGCGGCCGTGGCCGACCTGGCGGTTGCGGGCGAGCCGGCCGGGACCTCCGGGCCCTCCTTCGGCGCCACCTGGTCCTACCCCCAGGACGTCCTCTGGGACAACGGCCCGCTCACCACCCATTACGCCGCCTGTGCCGGCGGCACACAGGACGCCAGCCGGCTGCAGACCTCGCTGGGGATGAGCATGTTGGGCTTCGGCCACCAGTTCGTCAACGGCTACCGCATGTCCGATGACTTTGAGATCACCGACCCCGGCGGCTGGGACATTGACACCATCACCTTCTTCGCCTACCAGACCGGCGCGCCGATGAACCCCTCCCCCATCACCGGCGTCTACCTGCAGATCTGGGACGGCCCGCCCTGGGCCGGCGGCACCGTCGTCTGGGGCGATCTCACCACCAACCGGCTGCTCTCCTCCACCTTCACGAACATCCAGCGCGATAGCGAGACCAGCCCTTGCGCCAACAACCGCTACATCTTTGCCGACGTGGCCCAGGTGGGCACCCACCTGCCGCCCGGGCACTACTGGTTGGACTGGACGACCGACGGCAGCGCCTCTTACTCCGGCCCGTGGGCGCCTCCGATCACCATCCTGGGGCAGACCACGACCGGCGACGCCTACCAGTACACCACCGCCTGGAACCCTGCCCTGGATAGCGGCACCTCCACCCAGCAGGGCATGCCCTTTATCATCGAGGGCAGCGTCGTTCCGCTGACGGACGTCCCCTGGCTCTCCGAGGAGCCGATCTCCGGCACCGTCCCGGGTGGCGGGTGTCAGGATGTGGTCGTCACCTTTGACTCCACCGGCCTGGTTCCGGGCGACTATACGGCCGGCCTGCGCATCGAGAGCAACGACCCCGACATGCCCACGATCACCGTCCCGGTCACGATGACCGTGCTGGAGCCGGTGAGCGCCGACTTTACCTGGGCGCCGGCCACTCCGCTGATCGGCGAGCCGGTCTACTTTACCGCCACGGCCTCCGGCGCCGAGCCGATCGCCTACGAATGGGCCTTTGGCGACGGCGAGACCGGAAGCGGCCAGTACGTCTCCCACACCTACGCCGAACCCGGCATCTATGAGGTCGTCCTCACCGCCACCAACGCTTGCGGCCCGGCGGTCGTCACCCACACCCTCACCGTGGCCGGATACCCCGACATTTCGGTGGTGCCGGAATCGCTTGCCTCCACCCAGTGCCCCGATACGCTCGTCACCCAGCCCATCACCATCTGCAACAGCGGCGATGTCGCCCTGGTGTGGACCCTGAGCGAATTCACGAGGACCGGTATCCTGGCGGCGCCCCAGCCCGCGCGGACACGTTCCCCGCTGGCCCGCCGGCCGGTGGTATTGGCGAACGCGCCTCTGGGTGACCTCAGCCTCCCGACCCACCCGCCGGTCGTCAACGCCCCCGTCGCCCTGGTGCTGGACGACGGCACGATCGAATCCAACATCGGCATCGGCGGCACCTGGGAGTTCATCTGGCTGAACCGCTTCACCCCCGCGCCGGACGAGTTCCCCTTTGCCCTGAATGAGGTCTGGGTCTACTTCAGTTCGGCCGGCGGCGTTCAGGTGGGCGACGAAATCCTCATCGCCGTCTACGAGAATACCACCGGCGGCTTCGATCCCGCGCCGGGCTCGAACTGGCTGCTCTCCTACCCGACGACGGTGCAGGCCGTGGACGCCTGGAACGTCTACACCCTGCCCACGCCCGTGCCGTTCTACGGCCCCGGCGATGTGTTGATCGGCGTGATCGGCCTGGAGGTGCCGGGGACACCCTACTACCCCGCCGCGATCGACCGCACCGCCTCCCAGCAGCGCTCCTGGGCCGGCTGGTGGACGGTTTCACCGCCGCCCGAACCGCCGCTCCTGCCGCCGGACGACACCTGGACCCTGATTGACAACTACTTCCCCGGTAACTGGATGATTCGCGGCTACGGCGAGACCATCGAGGTGGACATCCCCTGGCTCTCCGAGGAGCCCATAAGCGGCACCGTGGAGCCGGGCATGTGCCAGGTGGTCCAGGTCACCTTTGACTCCACCGGCCTGGTTCCGGGCGACTATACGGCCGGCCTGCTCATCGAAAGCAACGACCCCGACGAGCCGCTTGTCACCATCCCGGTCACGATGACCGTGCTGGAGCCGGTGAACAACGTGGACTTTACCTGGGCGCCGCTCACGCCCACCGTGGGCCAGAGCGTGACCTTTACCGGCACCGCCTTCGGCACCGGGCCGCTCACCTACAACTGGGACTTTGGCGACGGCGGCATGGGCAGCGGCAACCCGGTCGCCCACATCTACGGCCTTCCGGGCACGTACACGGTGGTGATGACGGTTTCGAACGCCTGCGGCTTCGAGGTCGTGACCCACA
>JBMFNL010000062.1:0-17305 GCA_049970175.1 Chloroflexia bacterium | reverse complement strand
AGTGCCAGCACCGCCGGCTACGGCGTGTTCGGCTGGGCCACCGCCACCGGCGGCATCACCTACGGCGTGTACGGCCGGACCACCAGCCCCGCCGGTTATGCGGGTTACTTTCAGGGTGACGTGCACGTCGTTGGTGACCTCAGCGTGACGGGCAGCAAATCCTTCAAGATTGACCACCCCCTGGACCCCGCCGGCCGCTACCTCTACCACTTTGCCCAGGAAGCCCCCGAGGTGCAGAACGTCTACAACGGCCTGGTCACCCTGGACAAAAGGGGCGAGGCCCTCGTCACCCTGCCGGCCTACTTCTCCGCCCTCAACGCCGGCCCCTTCCGCTACCAACTCACCGCCATCGGCGCGCCGATGCCCAACCTCTACATCGCTCAGGAAATCCAGGGCAACACCTTCCGCATCGCCGGCGGCGTCCCTGGGAAAAAGGTCTCCTGGGAGGTGACCGCCGTCCGCAACGACCCCTACATCCGCGACCATCCGGTGCAGGCGGAAGTGGACAAGCCGGCCGACGAAAAGGACACCTACCTCTACCCGGAGGGCTACGGCCGGCCGAAGGAAATGGGCCTGGACTACCGGCGCAACCGCGACCTCCCCGAGCGGGCTCCGGAACTCCCACCTGGAGATGGCCGGTAGAGGAGGAAAAGATGGCAGGCCAATCCACTCGCTCCCTGGTTCTGGCGATGGTGATGCTCTTCCTCTTGCTGCCGGCCCTGGCCCTGGCCCAGTCCGGCGACGGCTACGACCTCTCGTGGAACACCGTGGACGGCGGCGGCTACACCTGGAGCACGGGTGGCGGGTACACGCTGGGCGGCACCGTCGGCCAGGCGGATGCCGGGGCGCTCTCCGGCGGGGCCTACACCCTGGCCGGCGGCTTCTGGGGCGGCGGGGCGGCGCGGTACGGCATCTACCTGCCGCTGGTGGTGCGGAATTTCTAGCCCTCACCCCACTCCCCCGACCCCCGGGCCAGGGGAGGAGGGGTGAGGGCTACCCCTCCCGCAGCAACTGGTTGGCGATCACCAGGCGCATGATTTCGGAGGTGCCTTCGTAGATGCGCGTTACGCGGGCGTCGCGCAGGTAGCGCTCCACCGGGTAGTCGCGGCTGTAGCCGTATCCGCCGTAGATCTGCAGGGCCTTGTCGCAGACCTCCGAGGCCATCTCGGTGGCAAATAATTTGGCCATGGCCGCCTCTTTGGTGTGGCGTTCGCCGCGGTCCTTCTTCAGGGCGGCGCTCCAGGCCAGCAGCCGGGCGGCCTCGATGCCGGTGGCCATGTCGGCCAGCATCCACTGGATGGCCTGGAACTGGGCGATGGGCTGGCCGAACTGCACCCGCTCCAGGGCATAGCGCCGGGCGGCCTCAAAGGCCGCCCGGGCGATGCCCACCGCCTGGGCGGCGATGCCGATGCGGCCGGCATCCAGCGTCACCATGGCGATCTTGAAGCCTTCGCCCTCTTCTCCCAGACGGTCCTCGACCGGCACCCGGTAGTCCTGGAAGACGATCTGGGCCGTGTGGGAGGCCCGCATCCCCATCTTCTTCTCGATGCTGTCCACCTGGAAGCCGGGGCGCGAGGTATCCACCAGAAAGGCGGTGATGCCCTTGGTCCCCTTGCTCCGATCCACGGTGGCAAAGACGTTCAGCAGGCGGGCCTGGTTGCCGCTGGTGATAAAGGTCTTGACCCCGTTCAGGATGTAGGAATCGCCGTCGCGTACCGCCGTGGTGGCGACGGCTGCGGCGTCGGAACCGGCCCCCGGTTCGGTCAGGGCAAAGCCCCCCAGCCATTCTCCGCTGGCCAGTTTGGGCAGGTAGCGCCGCTTCTGTTCTTCGGTGCCGAAGCGCACCAGCGGGTAGCAGCCGGTGGTACAGTGCACGGCCATGATGAGGGAGGTGGCGGCACAGCCCCGGGCAATCTCTTCCAGTGCCAGGCAGTAACTCACGGTATCCACAAAGGAACCGCCGTACTCCTCCGGCACCATCAGGCCCAGGAGGCCCAGTTCGCCCATCTTGCGCAACGCCTCGGAGGGGAATTCCTCCTTCTCATCCCGCTCGGCGGCCCGGGGGAGCAGTTCCTTTTCGGCAAAGTCGCGGGCCATATCCCGAATCATGCGTTGCTCTTCGGTGAGGGTCAGGTCCATCGCGCTCCTCCGGCTTTCCCCCCTCGGTCAGAGGGGAGGGGTGAGGCCATGATCACTTCTTCGGCGGCTCCTCGCCGGCGGCATAGTGGTAAAAGCCCCGGCCGGTCTTCCGTCCCAGCCAGCCGGCATCCACATACTTGCGGAGGAGGGGACAGGGCCGGTACTTGGGGTCGCCCAGGCCCTGGTGCAATACCTCCAGGATGGCCAGGCAGATGTCCAGCCCGATGAGGTCGGCCAGGGCCAGGGGGCCCATGGGATGGTTCATCCCCAGCATCATTACCTGGTCAATGGCCTCCTTGGTGGCCACCCCCTCCATCAGGGCGTAGACGGCCTCGTTGATCATCGGCATGAGCACCCGGTTGGAGACAAAGCCGGGGAAATCGTTCACTTCGACCGGCACCTTGCCCAGTTTGCGGGCCAGTTCGACCGTGATCTGGGTGGTTTCGTCGGAGGTGGCCAGGCCGCGGATGACCTCCACCAGCACCATGAGCGGCACCGGGTTCATAAAGTGCATGCCGATGACCTGCGCCGGGCGTTTGGTGGCCGAGGCCAACACGGTGATGGGGATGGAGGAGGTGTTGGAGGCCAGGATGACCTCCGGCCGGCAGATTCGGTCCAGTTCGCCGAAGATGCGCTTCTTCAGGTCCACATTCTCGCTGACCGCCTCGACGACGAAATCGGCTTCGGCGGCGGCGGCCAGGTCCCCGGTGGGATGCAGGCGGGCCATGGCCGCCTCCTTCTCCTCGGCGGTCATCTTACCCTTTTCCACGCTTTTGGCCAGGAACTTTTCGATGGCCGACATCGCCCCCTGGAGTTGTTCCGGGACGACCTCCACCACGATCGTCTCGTAGCCGCTCTGGGCCGAGACCTGGGCGATGCCCCGCCCCATCGTTCCGGCGCCGATTACGGCAACGGTTCGGATGTCCATCGTTTTCCTCCTTGGTGTATCTCAGAACGGTATCCCATAGAGAAGCCCGCTGGAAACTCCCAGACCGAAAGCGAGGCCGGCCAGCATCCGGCGCTCCCGGCTGCGTACCCCCAGGAGGGCACTTCCGGCCGGCCAGGTAAAGTACCAGGGAAAGGTCGCCCCGTGCAGGAAGCAGATATAGGCCAGGGCCGTGCGTTCCCAGGCCGAAAGGAGGTCCTCCCACGTCCCCTCCCGGCGCCACAGGGCCGTCCCCTGGGCGAGCACCAGCGCCAGAAGCAGGCTCTTCAGGAGCACCTGGAGGGTGAGAAAGGCCAGGGAGTCGGCCCGGTCGGCCAGGGCCGGCCAGACCGACCAGGCCCGTTCCAGCCCCTGGAGCAGGAAGACCACCGGGCTGGCCCGGATGCGCGTCGTCTCCCCCAGGAGGGCGGTGAGGACGGCCTGCGGGCTGCTTCCAAAGGGCAGGACGGCCAGTCCGGCCACCAGGATGCCGAGGAGGACGGCCTTCCCCAGGAGGAGCGCCCGTCGTTGTCCCGCCTCGCGGCGCAGCCAGGCCAGGAGGAAGAAAAAGACGAGGAGCAGGGAGACGTACTTGACCAGGGCGGAGAGGACGAGGAGCAGGTAGCCGGCCCAGGGCTGCCCGCGCCGCCAGGCCCAGAGGCCTCCCAGGGCCAGGGCCAACATCACCAGGTCGTTATGGGCGTTACCGGCCCCCTCCAGGAGGAAGAGGGGCGACCAACCCACCGCCAGGGCCACGGCCGCGGGAGGCAGGCCCGGAAGGTCGGTCCCCTTCGCCAGGTGATAGGCCAGAACGGCGAGGCCCAGGTGGGCCAGCCCGGCCAGCCCCTTGAGCAGGAGGAGCCCGCCGAAGGGATTGCCGTAGCCGGCCAGGCCGGCCGCCGCCGTCGAAAGCCCCACCCAGAGCGGCCCGTAGGGACAGACAATGTTCCAGAAGGAAAGGGCCCGGATGGGGTCGTCCACCGCCGAGGGCAGGGTCGTATAGGGGTTTTGCCCGTGAAAGGCCACCATCCGGCCGTAGGCCAGATAGTTCAGGCTGTCGGTAGAGAAGAGGGGTGGCAGGGCCAGGCCCAGGGTCAGGTTGAAGAGCAGGGCCGGCAGGAGCACCGCCCGGAGCGTCGTCCGGGCCCGGCCCGCCAGGCGGACGGCCAGCAGCCAGACCAGGTTCAGCCCCAGCCAGAGGAAGGTCCAAGCCCAGGACACGGCCTGGGGCGATAGCGCCGGGGGACGACTCAGCCCCCAGCCGGAGAGGAAAAAGGGGAGGGTCTCCCGGCTGTAGCCGTAGAGGTTGCGGAAGTCGTCCGGGAGGCGCAGTCCGACCGCGACCAAGGCCACCAGGCCGGCCTCCAGGAGCAAGGCCGGCCCCCAGAGCGCGGCCGGGCCGGCCAGAACCGCCCGGACGAATCTCCGCTTGGTCATCGGCGTCTGTCCCCCAGGAGGTCCCCGGCGGGCCGGCCCGGGTTCAGAGCATCTCCACGCTCAGGGCCACGGCTTCGCCGCCGCCCAGGCAGAGGGTGGCGATGCCGGTGCGCAGGCCGCGGTCCTTCAGGGCATAGAGGAGGGTCACCAGGATGCGGGCCCCGCTGCAGCCGATGGGGTGGCCCAGGGCGATGGCCCCGCCGTTGACGTTGACCCGCTCCCAATCCCAGCCCAGGGCCTTGCCGTCGGCCACGGCCTGGGCGGCAAAGGCCTCGTTGGCCTCGATCAGGTCAAAGGAATGGATGTTCACCCCGAGTTTCTTCATCACCTTCTGCACGGCATAGATCGGGGCGGTGAAGAGGCGAATCGGCTCCACGGCGGCCTGGTCGTAGGCGGTGATGCGGGCCATGGGCGTGAGGCCCAGTTCGCGGGCCTTGTCCGCGCTCATCACTACCAGGGCGGCGGCGCCGTCGGTGATGCCGGGGGAGTTGCCGGCGGTGACGATGCCGTCGGGCTCAAAGGCCGGCCGCAACTTGGAAAGGAGGGACATGGCCTCTTCCTTGCTGCTGTAGCGGCGGGGGTTCTCGTCGGTGTCAAAGATTTGGGGCGGGCCTTTGCGCTGGGGGATTTCCACCGGGACGATCTCGGCCTTGAAGCGGCCGGCGTCTATGGCCTCGACGGCCTTGCGGTGGCTGTGATAGGCGTATTCGTCCAGTTCCTCCCGGGTCAGCCCGAACTCGCGGGCGATCCACTCGGCGGACGAGCCCATATGGTGGTTGGCAAAGGCGCACCAGAGGCCGTCGAGCACCATGCCGTCCACCAGCCCGTCGGGCACGGCGCCGCCCACGCCGCCCTTGGTGATGCCTCCCATGCGGTAGCCGGTGCGGGCGCGGGGCAGGTAGAAGGGGGCCAGGTTCATATTCTCCATGCCGCCGGCCACGATGATCTCGGCATCGCCGGCCTGAATCATGGCGCTGGCCAGCATGACCGCCTTGAGGCCGGAGCCGCAGACCTTGTTGATGGTCGTCGCGCCCACCTCCACCGGGATGCCGGCCTTGACGGCCGCCTGTCGGGCCGGAGCCTGGCCCAGCCCGGCCGGCACGACGCAGCCCATGATCACTTCGTCCACGGTGGAGGGGTCAATGCCGGCCCGCCGCACCGCCTCGCGGATAACGATGGCCCCCAGTTCGGTGGCCGGGATGGTGGAAAGGGCTCCGCCGAACGCGCCGATGGCCGTCCGGCAACCGCTGACGATGACCACATCGCGAATCATCGTACCCTCCTTGTGCCAGTGAGGAAGACTTCTGGAATCCGGCGTGGCAACTTTCCTCGGGCTTCACCTCCTTGTGTGCCTGTAGGCATGGTCTGCTCCGAAAGGTTGATTCCGGCCGGCCGCGTCGCCGTCCGGCGCGGGGGTATTGTACTATATTGTGCCCTATCGCGCAAACCGTTTCGAGGGTGGAAGAGTTTAACCTAGATACGGTAATATTTTCTCACCGCCCACTCGAAGAGCAACTCCGGCAGGAAACGTTTGGCCGAAGCCGCCATGTTCTGGAAAAGGCTTCCCGCCCGGTAGCGCAGGCGGGGATGGCGGAGGCGCAGGATGCGGCCCAGCAGGCGGGCCACCGTCTCCGGGGGAACGCCGTGCCTTTCGTCGTGTTCGGCCACGGCCAGGGCCCGTTCCATCCGTTCGGCATAGGGCGAACCCCCGGAAGCCCGCGTCCGGCGGCGGCGGGCGGTAAAGTTGGTCCGGGTATCGCCCGGCTCGATCAGCACCACGCGGATGCCGAACGGCCGGACCTCCATCCGCAGGGCTTCGGTCAATCCCTCCAGGGCAAACTTGGAGGCGCTGTAGAGGCCCTGGAAGGGCAGGGCGATCAGGCCGGCCAGGGAACCGATGTTGACGATCGTCCCCGAACGCTGCGCCCGCATGATCGGCAGCACGGCCCGGCAGAGGCGCAGGGTGCCGAAGAAGTTGGTCTCCATCTGCTCCCGGGCTTCCTCCGGGGTGGTATCCTCGACGGATCCGGCGAGGCCGAAGCCGGCGTTATTGACCAGAACGTCCAGCCGGCTAGCCCGCCGCATGACTTCCTCTACCCCCCGGCGGACCGAATCGTCGTCGGTCACGTCCATCGGAATCATCTCGAAATCGGCGGCGGAGGCCTCCGGCCGGCGGCTGGTCCCAAAGACGCGGTAGCCCTGCCCGGCCAGGTATCGGGCACAGGCCTGCCCGATGCCCGACGAGGCCCCGGTGATCAGCACAACCCGAGCGTCCATGGCGTCCTCCTGTGCGGGCCTTACGCCCCTGGTTTTTCCCAGCGCACGATTTCCAGTCCGGCCTCGTCCATCATCTGGCGGGCCAGTTCGTCGGGATACGGCCCCTGGTAGACGATGCGCACCACGCCGGCGTTGATGAGCATCTTGGCACAGAGGATGCAGGGCTGGGTGGTGCTGTAGAGGGTGGAACCGCGAATCTGCACCCCGTGGACGGCCGCCTGGATGATGGCGTTCTGTTCGGCGTGCAGCCCCCGGCACAGTTCGGCCCGTTCCCCGGAGGGGATGCCCAGCCGTTCGCGCAGGCAACCCACCTCCTCACAGTGGGGCAGGCCGGTGGGGGCGCCGTTGTAGCCGGTGGCCAGGATGTGCTTGTCTTTCACCAAGATGGCCCCGACCTGCCGGCGCAGGCAGGTGCTGCGCTGGGCCACCTCCTGGGTGATGCGCATAAAGTATTCGTCCCACGATGGACGCATGGCGACCTCCACACGTACGTTTCCACCCTGGCACACCGTAGGTCGGGTTGTCAACCCGACCGACTTCCGACCTACTTCAGAGAATCAGCATGGCGTCTCCGAAACTGTAAAAGCGGTAGCCGCGGGCGATGGCCTCCCGGTAGGCGTGGAGGATGGTTTCCCGGCCGGCAAAGGCGCTGACCAGCAGGAGGAGGGTGGAGCGGGGCAGGTGAAAGTTGGTGATCAGGGCGTCCACGGTTCGGAAGCGGTAGCCGGGGTAGATGAAGAGGCGGGTCCAGCCCTCGAAGGGGGCGATCTCCCCGTCCTGGGCGGCCGTCTCCAGCGCCCGCACCGCCGTGGTGCCCACGGCCACCACCCGCCGGCCGGCCTGCCTCGTCTCCCGGACGGCCCGGGCGACTTCGGCCGGCACCCGACACCACTCGGCGTGCATCCGGTGCGCTTCCACCTCCTCCACTTCCATCGGGCGGAAGGTATCCAGGCCGATGTGCAGGACGACGAAGGCGAAGCCCACCCCTTGGGCCTGGAGTTCGGCGATCAGGCCCGGGGTAAAGTGCAGGCCGGCCGTGGGCGCGGCGACCGAGCCGGCCACCCGCGCGTAAACCGTCTGGTAGCGTTCCGCGTCGGCCAGCGGTTCGTGGATATAGGGCGGCAGCGGCACCATCCCCAGCCGCTCCAGGTGCGGCTCGACATCCTCCGAGAAGGAGACCACCCGCACCCCGTCCGGCCGGATTTCTTCCACCCGGGCCTGGAGCCCGGCCTCGCCGTCCCCTGCTTCTCCCAGGGCCAGTTCCAGCCCCGGCCGGATGCGCTGCCCGCCGATCAGGGCCTCCCAGCGCCGTTCGTCCAGGCGCCGCAGGAGGAGCACCTCCGTCCGGCCGCCGGTGCGCGCCTTGCGTCCGCGCAGCCGGGCGCGGAGCACCCGGCTTTCGTTGGCCACCAGGAGGTCACCCGGCCGGAGGTAGGCCGGCAGGTCGCGGAAGTGGACGTGTTCCATCGCGCCGCTCTCCCGGTGCAGGACCAGGAGACGGGAGGCATCCCGGGGCTCGACCGGGCGCTGGGCGATACATTCCGGCGGCAGTTCGTAATCAAAGTCGGCGGCCTTCATGCCGTCTCCAGCAGTTCCCGCAACTGGCGAGCATTCTCCACGGCGTAGCCGAAGGCATCGTTGTTGAAATAGACATAAACATCCCGGCCGGCCCGCCGTTCCGTGGACAGCCATCCGGCCCAGTCCTCCAGTTCCTCCCGGCTGTAGCAACTGGCGTAGAGGAAGACGGCCCCGTGCATGCGCACGTAGACGGCCGGCCCGACGGCCCGTCGCGGGCTTTCCAGGCCGGGCATGTTGGGCAGGCAGAGGGCGGCGCCGTAACGTTCCAGGAGGGCAAAGATTTCGGCGCAGAACCAGGAGGGATGGCGGAACTCGAAGACGTGGAGCAGGTCGCCCGGAAGGAGGCGCAGGAAGGCTTCCAGGCGTTCGGGCGCGCCGTGCCAGCCCGGCGGCAACTGGTAGAGGAGCGGCCCCAGGTGGTCGCCCAGGAGGCGGGTGCGTTCCAGGAAACGGTCCAGCGCCTCCTCCACCTGCTGGAGTTTCTTCATATGGGTGATGTAGCGGCTGACCTTGAGGGCATAGAGAAAGCCCGGCGGGGCCTGCTCCTGCCAGTTCCGGAAGGCGGCTTCGCCGGGCAGGCGGTAGAAGGTATTGTTGATCTCGACCGTGTCAAAGTGGCCGGCGTAATGGGCAAACCAGGCCTTTTGCGGGAGGTGGGGCGGATAGAACACCCCACGCCAGTGGGGGTAGATCCAGCCGGAAGTGCCCACAAAGGAGCGGCCCGTTCCTGCAGCCATCGAGTTTTCCGGGGTCTCACCCCTCCCAGGGAAAGCCTGCATCCAGGCGGTGCAGAAAGGCCTTCATCAGGGCGACGGTGTGCTCGAAATCGTCCAGGTGGAGAAAGCCCGTCGGGGTATGGATGAAGCGGGCCGGGACGGCCACGGCGATCGAGGGCACGCCTTCCCGCGCCAGGTGGATGGCGCCGGCGTCGGTTCCTCCCAGGCCGGGGGCCTTGAACTGGTAGGGCAGGCCCTCCTCCTCGGCCGTGTGCACCAGCAGGTCCAGGAGGCGCCGGTCGGCGATGACCGTGCGGTCCATCACCGTGATGGCCGGCCCCCGGCCCAGGCGGGTTACCGGGGTGTGGTCCCCTTTGCGCGGCAGGTCGTCGCAGATAGTGCCCTCCAGGGCGATGCCGACCTCCGGCTCCACGGTATAGGCCGCCACCCGCGCCCCCCGCAACCCTACCTCCTCCTGCACGGTGAAGGCGGCCACGACCTCCACCTCGTAGCGCTCCTTGACCAGTTCGGCCAGGACGGCGCAGCCGGCCCGGTCGTCCAGGGCCTTGCCCTTGAAGAGACGGCCCAGGACTTCGGAGCGGGCATCGAAGGAGACATCATCACCAACCTTGACCACCGTCTCGGCGTCCTCCTTGCTCTGGGCCCCGATGTCAATGTACATCTGCTCGATGCGGACGACCTGGCGCTCTTCCTCCGGGGTGAGGAGGTGGACGGCCTTCAGCCCGATGATGCCGGGGACGCCCTCCTTCCCCACCAGGACACGTTTTCCCGGCAGGACGCGGGGGTCGATGCCCCCGACCGGGCGGAAGCGGAGCATCCCATCCTTGCCCACCTGGACGACCATCAGGCCGATCTCGTCCATGTGGGCGGCCAGCATCACCCGGTGGGCCTTTTCCTTGCGGGCACGGACGGTGGCCAGCAGGTTGCCCAGGCTATCCACGCGACATTCGTCCACATAGGGCCGGATTTCTTCGAGCAGGATTTCACGCACGGCGTCTTCGTTCCCCGAGACACCCCGGGCGTCGGAAAGTTTCTGGAGCAGCAAGGTTTTCCTCCGTTCTACTGGCGGGAAAGGTCCACTTCGTCCAACCGGGCGATGGTCAAGGCGAGGAGCCTTCCGGCGCGGCGGACGTCGTTCAGGTCCAGGGTTTCAACCGGGTTGTGCATATAGCGGAGGGGGATGCCCAGGAGTCCGGTCGGCACTCCGCTGCGGCTGACCTGGATGGCCCAGGCGTCGGTGCCGGTGGGGCCGGGGGCCGCCTCGATCTGGTAAGGAATCTCGTGGCGGCGGGCCGTCTCCACCAAGGCCTCGAAGACTTTGGGGTGGATGTTCGGGCCGGTGGCGATGGATGGCCCCTTGCCCAGGTTCACCGTGTCGGTATCGGGCACGCCGGGCATATCGCCGTGGGTGACGTCGATGGCGATGCCCAGGTCGGGGGCGATGCCGAAGGTGCTGGTGATGGCTCCGCGGATGCCGATTTCCTCCTGCACCGTGGCCACGGCGTAGACATCCCAGGTATGGCGCAGCCGGCTCAGTTCCTCCAGGCAGACCAGGATGGTCGCCACCGCCGCCCGATCGTCGAAGGCCTTTCCGGCCATGCGTTCGTTGCGCAGGGAAGTGCAGGGAATGCGGAGGGTGATGAGGTCGCCGACGTGGACCTCCTTTTCCACCTCCTCCGGGGGCAGGCCGATGTCGATGAGGAGTTCGTCCATCTTGGGCACCTGGTCGCGTTCCTCGGGGGTGAGGACGTGGGGCGGACGGGTGGCGACGATGCCGGGGTAGGGCTTACGGCTGTGGACGATGACCTCCTGGCCGGGGAGGACGCGGACGTCGTATCCGCCGACCTCGGTGAAGTGGAGGAAGCCCTTTTCGATCTGGGTGACGATGAGGCCGATTTCGTCCATATGGCCGGCCAGCATGACCTTACGGCGGGGTTCCGGGCCGGCGCCGCGTTTCAGGCCGATGAGGTTGCCCATCGCGTCGGTGCGAATCTCGTCCACATAGGGGCGCATGGCCTCGGCGATGCGTTCACGCACCTCCATCTCGTAGCCCGAGACACCGGTGGCTTCGCTGAGTTCGCGGAGCAAGGCGGCGATATCCAAGGTGATCCTCCTTGTCTAGGTGAAAAAGGCAAGGGCATTATAACACCGGGGGCAGGTTTTTTCAAATTCAGCGGGGTGCATATTTGTAGGTGGGCGAGGCTGGATTTCGATACGGCCGTCGCTGCGCTCCGGCCTACTTCACACGATGCCTCGCCCCCACGACAAACGTGCATCCTCGGGATGGGGACACGTTCTATCGGCGGGATCGCCACGCCCATCCGAGGGCGAGCCGGCGTGTGGAGAGATCAGCGGAGGAGATTTTTCCCCCTTTCCAGGGCGAAGGTGCAGAAGAGTTCTTCCAGGCGTCCGGCCGGGCCGGCCCGTCGTGTCAGGTAGAGCGGCCAGGAAAAGCCCGGCCAGAGGGTAATGAGGTGGACCGGTGCGGTGACCCGCTCCAGGATGGAGCGGGGCAGGAGGGCCACGCCCAGTCCGTTCGCTACTAGCGGAAGGGCCGCTCCGGGGTCCACCACTTCGAGGGCCGGCAGGGTGTTGGGGAGGTGGAGGCCCCTTTCTTCCAGGAAGTCTTCCAGGAAGCGGCGGGAGGGCGTGCCGGCGGCGGGCAGGATCAGGGGGAGGGTGGCCAATTTCCGGAGGGCCAGGCGTTTTCTCTGCACCCAGTGTTCGTCGGCCGGGGCCACCAGCGCGGTCTCCATTCCCAAGAGCACGTCGCAGGTCAGGCCGCGCTCCCGCACCTCTTCCTCGCCGATCAGCAGGTCCAGCCGCCCCTCGCGCAGGGCCCGGCCGGCTCCCTCGGCCGGCCAGCCTTCCAGCCGGAACTCCACCCGAGGATACTCGGCCCGGAAGGCCGGTAGCAGCCGCCCCAGGGCGTACCAGGCCGGTGCTCCGCTGCCTCCGATGCGGAGGACGCCGGCGGCCTCGCCCCGCAGGAGGGCCATGTCCTGCTCCAGTTGGCGGGTCATCGCCAGTACCTGACGGGCCACCTCGGCCAGATGCTCGCCGGCATGGGTGGGGAGCATCCGCCGGCCGGAGCGGCGCAGCAGCCGTACCCCCAGGCGCTCCTGCAACAGGCGCACCTGCCGGCTCACGGCCGGCTGGGTCAGGTGCAGCCGCTGCGCCGCTCCGGTGTAACTGCCCGTCTCCACGACGGCCAGAAAGACCTGCAACTGGTAGGTATCCAGCACAGCCGTTCCTTTTTGGCGACCGGGCGAGGCCGGGAACGAACCCGGCCTCGCCCGGCCTCATCGTCCTATCGGATCGGCCGGCCTACGGCCCGGTCGCCGGCAGATGAAAAACGGCCGGCCGCTCCTGCAGGTTATCCGTCCCCGGCGTCGGAACAGGGCCGCCCCCGGGAACCGGCATATCCTCCTCTTGCCGGCTAGCGCGGGCCCGAGCGCGGCAGGGCTGTATCGGGGTCAAAGGACAACGGTACGACCGTGCCGCCCAGCGGGGTGCCTTGGAAGGCCACGTCGTCGATGAAAAGGTTGCTGTTCAGTGAACTGTCCGTCTCGACACGGATTTGCACCGTCACGCATTGGTTGGCGTAGGCGCTCAGGTTGACCACGTGCGTAACCCAGCCGCCGGTGTTGTTGGCCGAGCAGAGGTCGTACTGGTCCACCGTGACGCCGTTCACGCGCACGTAGGCAAAGTCGTAGCCGCAATAATCCTGCGAGGCAATCCAGTGGTAGTAGCGAAAGTAGGGTGTAGCCGCAGGGACAAGCACCTGTTGCTGGATATAGCAGACCTCGTTATAATCGCCGCCTTCCCAGACCGCCCAGACGCCGCTGTGCGGGTGCACGCTGCCCGGCCAGCCGCTGTTGAGGATGAGGTCCCAGCCGTTCTGCGAGTACTGGGTCCAGACGACCGGTCCCTGCTCAAAGTCGCCGTTGCCCAGGAGAGGGCAGGGAAGTGGCGTCGGGGACGGCGCGGGTGTCGGGGTGGGACCGCCGAGCCAGAGGTGTCGGAGCACCAGCGGCAGGTAGATCCAGTGGCTCGGCGGCGGGCCGCAACTCACCTGGAGGTCGGCGGTCATGGTGGGCCCGGAGTCGCCGATGTTCGTCACCCCGATGCAGGTATTGTTGCAGGCGTACCAGGAACTGCTCTCCGGATGGGTGGTCATCGTCCAGTTGCGGTTGTTCGTGGTGCCGGGGAAGGGGTCGCCGGCATCGCCCGAGTTGTTCTTGAGCTCCAGGTCGCGGTTTCCGTCGGCCTGCTCCAGGGCGACCAGGTAGTGCTGGGCGTCGTTGCAGTTGCAGTGGGGTTCCAGGGTGCACTCATAGTCGTTCTGGAGGGAATAGTTCCACATGGCCTCGTCCACATGCCAGATGAGGAGGCCGTCTCCGGGCAGGTACTCGTCGTAGGTGCCGGCGGTCCGCTGGCGGTTTTCCAGGAGAAAGTACTCCTGGCCGGCCAGGGCGGAGGAGCGCAGTTTGAGCACGGTCTGGGCCGGCGGCGGGTTGTTGTAGGCCTGGGGGATCTGCTTGCCGGATACATTGCTGAGGATGTTTGTGGCTATGGCAAAGCCCATCTGGACACGGCTCCAGGCGTCGGGCCAGGCCGGGGAACTGCCGTCGGACCCCCAGCCGCCGCTGTTGGGGCCGTTCCAGGAGCCCCCGGCCATCAGGCTCCACCGGCCGATGCCCCGGGAGGAATAGTCGCGGTCGTAGAGGTCGGGCAGGTTCCAGAAGCCGTGGCCCATCTCGTGGACAAAGACGCCGATGGTCATGTCGCTCGTGCTGGGGGAGACGGTCGTCCAGTACTCCGGCATGATCACATAGTCGGCGATGGTCACGCCGTCGTAGTTGCGGGGGTTGCGCAGGCTCCAGGAGTGCGACCAGATGTCATGGGGGTCGCCGGTGAATTCGGCCCCCGGTCCGGCGTGGATGAGCATGATCGGCTCGGCGTAGCCGTCGCCGTCGTTATCGTAGTTGGAGAAGTTCACCACGCCGTTCACGGCATCCACGATGTCCTCGGCCAGTTTTTGACAGTTGTTGGGATACGGGGAATCTCCGCAATAACCGCAGTTGGCCCCACAATAGCCCACGTAGTAGGCGTAGGTCTGTGGAGCCCTTTTCCAGCCCAGGCTGCTGGGGAGGTTGACGGTCACGATGTCCACCTGAGCGTAGGAAACGTCGCTGTAGTAGTCGCGGACGGAGCCCCGGCCGGCCACGGGGGCGGCAAAGATGAGGGTATCGAAGAAGTTGGCCGTGACCGTATGCACCTTGTCGTTGAAATCCACGACCACGGCCAGGGCATTGATGGCACCGGTCAGGGAGCGCGGCCGGCCGCGGGGGTGATCGATGCCGAGGCTGCGGGCGTAGGCCGGGTCGGTGATGAAGCGGGGAAGGGAAATTTCGCCCTGTTCGAACTTTTCCCACAGGCGTGGGTGGGGCGGCATGGCCTGCAGTCCGGCCGGGGAGGGGGCTACTTCCGGGAGCGGCATAGGCAGGAGGGAGAGAAGCAGCCAGAGGAAAAGAAGGATGAAGATAGAGCGGCGCATGGGAAACCTCCGTTTGGTGCAGCCGGCCGCTTTACCGGGAGCGGCCGGCCCTACTTTTCTTCGACCGAGGTGACTTTCAGGATGTAGCCTTCACCTCCTCTCTCCAGAACGCCGTTCAGGAGGAGCCGCCGGCCGACGAAATCGGCCATGGTTTTCGGCCCGGTGCCGCCCTGTGGAGGGTGCATCACCTCCAGCGGGGCCCAGGAGCTGACCTCCAGCCGGCGGCCGGCATCGTCGCGGAGGAAAAAGCGCACCTGGGCGCCCGTTCCCTCCGCTTCCAGCACGCCTTCCACGGCTACAGTCCGGCCCACGAACATTGCCGGTTTATCGAGGACCTCTCCGGGAAACGGCGTGGCCTCCGGTTTGGGCTCGGGGGTATTTCCTCCCGGAGCCACCGCCCCGGCACATCCCAGAAGGGTCATCAGCAGGAAAAGGACCGCCATCTGCCGCATCGCGCACCTCCTTGGTTCCGCAGACCATCGTCCGTTTCGGGAAAACTTTCCCCACGCGCCGCTCCTTCTAGAGACGGCCGGGGCAGGCGCTCCGTTGCCAAGGGCGGCGGTCCGCCAGGTTTAGGTTGAGTTTATCGAAACCTTACGGCACGACCTCGACTTTCTGTCCCGGAGCCAGCACTTCGATCCAGAGATTGCCCCGGTTGAAGGCGATTTCCCGGCCTTCCGGATCGTAGAAGCGCATCTCGGATGAGGTGTTCTCCCGGCTCCAGCGTCCCCGGACGGCGCGGCCATCCCGGAAGATGAGCGCTTCTCCCTCGCCCACCGTCTCCATGCGCATCCGGCCGGCCTCATCTCCGGGGATCAGTTCCTGGGGGACGAAGATGACCACCACGTTCTTGACCCGGTGCTGCTCGCCGGTGAGGAGGTCCAGGTGCGGCCGGCCCTGAACTTCGCGCCGGTAGACGTTCTCCTGGGCCTCGTAGACGTAACGCACCGGATAACTGAAGGCGTTGGGAATCGAGACGGTCTGGGTGAGGGGGCGGTCCTCCAGGGGAGCATCGTCCTTGTGTATGTAGCCCTGGTAGTTGATGAAGCGGTATAACCCCCAGGCGTCCAGGTAGTTGTAGAGGTGGTCGCTCCGGGTAAAGAGGCTGTTCCAGGGGACCTGTGGGTCCGTCTCGCGCCAGAAGTAGGCTCCCTCGTAGACCATCCCCTCCAGGTTATAGAGGCAATCGCTTTCCGCCAGCATCTTCAGGGACTCCGGGCTGCCTCCCCAGTGGACGAAAAGCGCCCCATAGGGGCAGGCCCATTCCACCAGGTAGGGCCGGGTGCTGCGCACCGGGCCGATCTTGGACGCCCGCACCTGCTCAAAGATGGCCAGGAAACGCGGCACGGCGCCCTCAGTTACGGCCTCATAGACCACGCTGGCCTGGGACATCCCGTACTGCCCCGAATCGGACGGGATGACCACGGCCAGCGGCGGCCACAACGAAATGGGCGGGTTGGCCGGCAGGCCGCTGAGCGGCGCTTCGGTCCAGACCGGTCGTTCGGTCGGGATGGCCGTGGGGACCGCCGTGCGGGGCCGGGGCGTGGGTGGAGGAAGTTGAGTAGGCGCCGGGGTCGGCCCGGACACCCCGCAGCCGGCCAGGAGAAGGATCAACAGCCCCAGGAGCATGCCTTGTCTCATCGTATGGTCTCTTTCATCAAATGGGCGAACGTGCGAATGTGTGAACGTGCCAACGGATTCAGGGCGTCGTTCCAAGTCTGATCGCGACCTCCTGTCCCGGGGCCAGCACCTCGATCCAGATGTTGCCCCGGTTGAAGGCTACTTCCCGGCCGGCTTCGTCGAAGAAGAGCAGTTCGGCGTCGACGCTCTCTTTCACCCAGCGGCCCTGAAGCATGATGCCGTCCATGAAGAACCAGGCCTCTCCCTCGCCGACCGTTTGAAAGTCCAGCCGGCCCTTGGGGTCGTCGGGGATGGGAGCCTGGGGGACGAAGATGAGGACGATATTGTGGACGCGGATTTGCTCGCCGGTGAGGAGGTCCAGGTGCGGCCGGCCCTTGAAGTCGCGCAGGTAGGTGTTGCTTTCCCGGTCGTAGGTGTAGCGGATGGAGTAACTGAAGCCGTGGATCGAGAGGGTCCCGGTGAGCGGCCGGCTCTCCAGAGGGGCATCGTCCTTATGGGCATAGCCCAGATAGTCCACCGAACGGGTGATGCCCTTTTCCCGAAGGTAGTCATAGAGGAGGTTGCTGCTGGTGAAGCCGTTGTTCCAGGGAATATCCACGACCTCGGCCCGCCAGAACATCTTGCCCCCGTCCTGGCCGTCCAGGACGTGCAGGCAGGGGTAGGGCGAGGGCCGGCCGTCGTAGCGGCAGCGAATCTGGGCCAGCCGCTCGTAGGCCTGTGGGCTGCCTCCCCAGTGGACGAAGAGGAGGCCGTAGGGCTGGGCCCACTCCACGTAGTAGAGGCGGGCGCTGCGGACAGGACCGAGTTTGGGCGCCTCCACCTGCTCGAAGATGGCCAGGAAACGCTGGATGTGGTACTCGGCCGAGGCTTCGTAGACGACGGCGGCCTGGGAGAGGCCGTACTGGTCCGAATCGGAGGGAATCATCACGGCGATCAGGGGATAGCGCAGTTGCTCGATGCTCAGGGGCAGGCCGCTCAGGGGGGCCTCCCGGACGGAGGGGGTGGGCGTCG
>JBMFNL010000061.1:13468-17355 GCA_049970175.1 Chloroflexia bacterium | reverse complement strand
TAGCCCTCTGTTGCTGCTGTGGGTGCTTTGCTGCTGCTATGGTTGATACGTCCCTGCGGGCGGTCGGTTTGTTACCAACATACACACCCTCACCTACACGTTCTCCCGTTCCCTCTGCAACGCCGACGACAAGGCTATCGCCGACACTCCGGCCAACTGCAACGCCGACGACAAGGCTATCGCCGACACTCCGGCCAACTGCTCTGCCGACAGAAACACCAATAATGCCCCAACCGACAAAGACACCGACTGTAGTGCCTACGGCCACTCCCTCTTTGGTGAGTGGTCCGCTGGTTATTATCAAAGCGGTAAACAAAGTCGCTGAATATGTGGACTTGGAGAACAAAGGTGATCAACCTCAAGATTTAACGGGTTGGCGGCTTGTTTCGGAAAAGGGGAATGCGGGTGTAATACAGCCTGGTGAAACCTTGCGGGTTTGGACTCGCAATCCCAACGGTGGAGGGTACAATTGCGGCTTCAAAGGCATGAGGAACTGGACCCCGCTGCTCTTTACGATGCTCAGGGTGTGTTAATGAGCCGTTACCCATAATTTTGTAAGAAGCCGCCCTTAGACTGCATTTCGGAACTGGCATTTCCATCCGCGAAGCGTCCTGCAAGTACGGCATCCCTCCGGTGACGCTTTCGCGCCGGTTGGCCAATCCCACCCCGTCGGGGGGATGGAAGCCCTCTCCACGCACTACGCCGCGCAACTCGTCGCCGGGGACGCTCACCCTTCCCCAAGGGGTTTACCCCGCCGTTCCCCATATTATTGCTGTGTCCGGCTGCAGGAGCACCCCGCGCAAAGCGCAAGAGAAATACGACTTACTTTTGGCGTTTTATTTTTGCCCTGAATAGCAGCATTGTACTCTTGCGACTCACCCCCACTTGACAACGGCCCGGCAGGGTGGTATAATAAATGTAACTTCTTCCTCCCCCGTTCCTCCCGGTAGGCCGAAAAATCCGGGGGGAACGGCTTTTTAAAAGTAAAGGCCCCTCGGTGGTACCACCGAGGGGCCTTTAATGCTCATCCGGCGGATAAGGGGCCTTCGGCCGGCCCATTCGAGTTTTCCCGCACCAGGCCCATCTTTGCGGCCACAAAGGCCGCAATCGCGTGCTTGCAGAACCAGGGTTTCCCCCGGCCCCGCAAGCGCGCATCCGGGCAGGTGCATCGCCCGGCCGGGCCCACGATGTACCCCCGGACCTCCAGCGCACCGTGGGCCCGCCCGCTCCACACGACGGCCCCGACCAGCGCCAGGTGAATGCCACGCTCCAGCCTCCTGGTCGGATCCGGATCGTCGGGGTGGTACCGGCGGCGCACCTCCAGGAGGCGATCGATAACCCGGCGGAGGTCGGCGTAAAAAATCACCATTCGTTCACGGCCGAGCACAAGCACCCCCCATTATAAGTTTGCGGGGTGATTGTGCAGTAGCCCCGGCTGCCGACGACCACGTGGTCGAGCAACTCGACCCCGATCGTCCTGGCAGCCCGGGAGATGTTTTCCGTCGTCCTGACGTCCTCCGGAGAAGGTGTCGGATCTCCGGAAGGGTGGTTATGCCCCAGGATGATCTTTGGGGCATTCTCCCGGACCGCTTCCCGGAGGACGTCCAGGGGCGTAACGACTGCCACGTTTCCCGCCCCTTGGACCACCACCACCTGGCGGAGCAAACCTCCGCGGTGGTCCAGGAGCAGGACACGTATCTGTTCCTGCTCCAGGAAGGCCATCTCCCGGAGGATCACGGCGGCGTCCCTTGGCGACCTGATGACGGTCGGTGGGGACGCCTCCTCCAGGATCCTGGCCTCGGCCAGGCGCAGGGCCGCTAGGACCCGGTTCGCCTCGTCCGGCTCCAGGCCGGCCTCTATCAGTTCGGCGTAGCCGGCCTGCGCCATTCGGCGCAGCCGCCCGAAGCGTTCCAGGAGGGCCCTGGTCTTTCCCCACCCGGAGATGCCGCCGATGATGGCGGCCAGGCTCTCGGCGACCTCTTCACCCTTCATCCCGCCGCCCCCAGCAGCGCCATCCACACAAGGGCTTCTCGCCCCAGGACCGGTGCTGCCTCCAGCGCGTCCCCTCCCTCGTCGGGTGGGACGAGGGGGAGCGTCTCCGCGGTGGTGCCCGCGCTGCAGTAGTGATCGAAGATCACCCGCAGGCGGGCTTCTCGTCGCTCCTGGGGGGAGAACCCCACCAGGGAGCAGAAGAGCGCGTCGAGGAAACGAAGACGCTGCTCCCTGGTGGCGACTTCCAGACTCTCCAGGCGAGATGCCAGCGGAGAGCCCAGAAGCTTCCCCAGGATTTCTTTCTCCGTTTGGTCCCGGAAGCCCCTGGGGAGAACTTCCGGGTTCTCCTCCGGCCTTACGGCCAGGGGGATACGGAAGTATCCCCAGTACCACCGACCGGCCTGCCACTGTTCCAGCAGACCGGCCCGAGCCGGCACCGGGACCGGGCCGAGATCTCCGCCGCAGACCTGCGGCACCGACCGGATGCGGGTTGAGCCGCACCTTGGACACAGGTACGGCCTGTAGTCCGAGCGCAGCTCGACCGCGCTGGCGGCGGCGCATCCCAGGCAGGTAATCCACCAGCGGAGCTTATCCGCCGGGGCCCTGCCTTTCCGCCCGTACTGGGCGGAAAGGTGCGCCCAGACCGCCCGGATCCGGTCGGGGACAACGGGCCGCTCCAGCTCGATCTCGGCCCACTTAATATCGACATCCTCCCACCCGTGACGCTCGGCGTCGCGGCGGATCTGCTCCACCACGATCTCGGCGAGGTCGCGGGAAGGGACGATGATGACCGACTCCTGGATGATAGCCCCACCGGGGCCGACGCGGTTTCCCCGCGTGCTGGCCCCGGTGAGGAGCCGGAGCCGGCGGTAGAACGTTGAGGGCGGGTTGTGCCCCCGCCACTCAACGATTACCGCCCACATCTTCCTCCTCCAGTATTATCTCCCAGAGTGCGCGTTCGCACTCCGGGCAGCAGCCGCACCAGGGACAACTGAAGCCCCCACATCCCGGGCAATAGTTGTCCCCGGTGGGCATCCACCAGTGGTGGCACTCCGGGCAGACCCGGAGTGCCACCGTCGGACTACTATCCATTGCTGCGCCGGGCCATCCGCGCCCCTGCAAGCAGTGCGGGCAGGATGGCCACAACCTCGCGGGCCGCCTGCACCGCCCGCTCTTCCTCCGGGGTCCTCGGCCGGTATTTCCCGGCCAGGAACCGGAGGAGTCTCCGGCCGGCTTCGGAGGCGACCAGGTCCCCCATCGGCCGGCCCTTCAGGTCCGGTGCCTCCCGGCTGCCGAAGGGCACCGGGACCCGCAGGGCCTCGAAGGCCGCGTCGGAGACGCGGCCGCGCCGCCGCGTCTTCTTCGGGGCCTGGGCCGGGGCTTCGGCCTGGGCCGGGGCTTCGGCCGGGGCCGGGGCTTCGGTCGGGGCCGGGGCCTGGGCCTGGGCTTCGGCCTGGGCCGGGGCTTCGGCCTGGGCCGGGGCTTCGGTCGGGGCCGGGGCCTGGGCCTGGGCTTCGGCCCGAGCCCCCCTCTCCGGAGAGGGCCGGGGCGCAGCAGGGGCGCTTTCCGCGCTGCCCTTCTCCCAGAGGGCCACTTCGTCCAGGTGGCCCTCGATGAAGGCCTGGACGTCCTCCGGGATGATGAGGAAGCCCTCCAGGGACTCCGGCGTGAGGTCCTGGGGATACAGGACCTCGATGGGGGAGATGTAGCTCCCCACACCGCCGGAGGCCGTCTCCACCCTCTGGCGTTTCCCCGCCCGAAGCGGGATCCAGAGGGCGTACTCGGGCAGGCGCTGCCCGAGTACTCGGCCGGCCCTGCACCGCACCTCCGCCGCTTCCCTCAGCGCGCGGCTGAGGTACTGGGCGGCGGAGGCCCGGAAGGAGAGCACCAGGAAG
>JBMFNL010000061.1:0-13368 GCA_049970175.1 Chloroflexia bacterium | reverse complement strand
CAGCGCGCGGCTGAGGTACTGGGCGGCGGAGGCCCGGAAGGAGAGCACCAGGAAGCCGTGGTAGCCGGCTTCCCACATCTCCCGGACGACAGTAAGGATCTGCCGCCGGGAGCGGTAGCCGTGCTTCCACGGCTCGGGGAGCTCCGGGGGAGCCACTTCCAGGATGGCTCCGACCCGTCGCTCCCATCGGACGGGCCTCCACCCCACCAGGGCCAGGTGGAAGCGCTCCAGAAGGAACGCCTCCTCCCAGCCCTCCGAGTGGGGCACCCTCACCACGGGGAGGGAGATTTTCCCCGCATCGGCAAAGTGCCGGACGGGGATCTCCAACCCCCCGGTCATTCCCCTATCCCCGTGGCACCACTGGGCCACGGGGTAGGAGACCGGCGCCTCCCGTCGGGGAGGCAAGAATGTCCGATTCATTTCCTCCTCTTATTTTACTATTTCATCCACCTGCCGACCTCTCGGGCCACCCGGTCGGCCTCGCTCTCGATGAGTTCGGAGGCCGGGAGGACCCGGTCGGCGAGCTTTTCCATTGCCCCGTAGCCCGTGGCTACGGGCACATAAAGGAGACGGGCCCCCGTCTCCTGGGCAAACCTCTTCCAGGCCGCGGCCGCCTCTTCCGACGGGCGGGCTTCGCCGTCGGAGATGAAGACGCAGTCGGCCTCGGGCCGCGGCCCGATCCACTCCATGGCCGCCCGGAGGGGGGCGTCGAAATCTGTGCCGCCGCCGTAGGTGGCGGTGGCCCATTCCAGGAGGGCCTGGGGGTCCCGGCCGGCCTCCTCCGCCGTAAGACGCACGAGCGGGTCTCCGGCGGAGGAGAAGGCGACCAGGCAGAAGTCCCGGCCCTCGTCCCTGGCCACCATGGCCAAGGCCAGGGCGATGGCCTTGGCCGTCTCCTCACGTGCCCCGGCCATGGAGCCGGAGACGTCTACGGCGGCCAGGAACGGCCCCCCCTCCCGGGCTTCGCCCCTGCGGACGATCCCCAGCAGGCCGTCGGAGGCCCATTCGGCCGCCTTCCGCGCCCGCAGCGGTGCGGGGGCCGAAGGGGACAGGCCGGCCAGTTCCTCCGGGAGGGCGTCCTGGAGGTCCTGGGTCCGGGCCAGGGCGTAGGGGACCGGCCCCCACGTCACGCGGCTCCGCCGGGCGGAGAGGGCGATGTTGCGAAGTCGCCCGGCGAGCCGGGCAATGCGGCGGATTTTCGCCGCATTGAGCCGCCTGACCAGGGCCAGAACCCTCTGCGGGGACATCCGCGAGAGCGTCCCCGGCCCCAGTCCCCACCCGCCCAGGACCTCCTGGGCCTGGGCAGCCTTCTCCCGGGCGGCCCGGGCGGCGGCTCCCAGGAGGGCCTGGGCCCGCTCCGGCTCGGCCTGCCGCCACCCCGCGAGGGCCGAGGCGGCCGCCTCGGCCTGAGCCTGGGCCTGAGCCTGGGCCTTGGCCGCCTCCTCCAGGAGGGCCTGGGCCTGGGCCTGGGTCCGCCTGGCACCTTCCCGGTCTCCCAGGGCCTCCAGGGCCCGGGCCTGCCAGGCCTGGGCCTGGGCCTCCCGGCGGGCTTCCTCGGCGGCCTTGGCCGCTTCCTCGGCCCCGGCCTGCTCCTCCAGGGCCCTCCGGACCACCTCGTCGGTGGTCAGGTTGGCCCATAGGGCCGGGGCGGCCAGGAGACTCGCCGGAATGTGGGCCTGGGTGTGGACGCAGGATGCGTCCCACCCGGCCTGGCCGGTCAACCACTCCAAAAGGAGGCGGTTGACCGACCGCTCCGGCGGCGGCGGCTCGAGGAATTCGGGCCGGCCGCGGAAGGCCGCCCAGAAGCAGTCCGCGGCCAGGTCCCGCTCCCCGGCCCCTTCCGGCCGGCGGGGAAGCTCCATCCGGAGGATCTCCCCCAGCCAGCGGTCGGTGAGGGAAAGCTTCCACACCGACCGCTCCGGCAGGGGAGCGACCTCGACGACATCAGGAGGAGCCATTTTCCTCCTCCGGCTCCGGTGGGGCAGCCCACGGGTCCCGGCCCATGATCGCCAGGCGGTACCAGCGATCCAGGGCCTTGCGGGCCCGGGTGGCCCGCTCGTCGGGGATGGCCCGGAGGGCCTCTTCCTTCTCCGCCAGGAAGCGGCTGACCTCCATGGCCATCTGCGCCCTCCGCTCCGGGGGGAGGGAGGCCAGCGTTTGCAGCTGGCTCTTGATCTCCCCCAGGAGCGCTTCGACGAGCGCCCCCGTCCGGTCCACGACCCTCAGGGCGACCTGACGCCAGGTCGCGGCTTCCTCTTCCGAAGAAGCCGGCCAGGCGTAGGCCAGGGCCCTGAGGGCCGCCTCCGCCGGGGCGGCCCAATCCGGGGAGGCCCGCTCCAGGCAGGTCCGCCCGAAAATGAGCCGGGCCCACTGGTCGGCCCGGCGTGGGTTCGGGGCGAACCCGGCCTGGAGGGCCTCGCGCGCGAGGCTCTCCACGACCTCCCGGACCGCCTGGACGGCCCTGGGGGTCGGGGCCATCTGCCAGACCTCGCGGATGGCCTCCGGATTATCCGGCCAGGCCGGATGCCGGAAGACCGCCCCCAGCGCCGCGGCGTCGCCCTCGTCGGCGACTTGCAGGGCAAGGCGCTGCAGGGCGGCGTCGGCCACCGCCCCCAGGTCCTGTGGGCTGGCCGAAACGGAAAGCCAGACCCACAGGGCCACCCGGTCCTTGAGCGCCTCCACGCGGTCGCCCTTGGCCACCCAGTTGGCGGTGGCCAGGACGACCGGGAGCGGCCGCTCCAGGACCGGCAGGAGGGCATCCCACAGGGGGTCCGAGGCCCGGAAGATCTCGTCCAGGACCGCGCCCCGGAGAGCGCGGTCGGACAAGGAACCCTCCGTGAAGACGACCTCTCGCCCCTCCAGGAGCGCCCCCACGTGGGGCCGGCCGGCCGCCCTCGAGGGCGGCGTCGATGGGTCGCAGGAAAGCGCCAGGGAAGGAGACAGGTACGTCCCGGCGAAAGAACGTGCCAGGACGCTCTTCCCCCACCCCGGTGCTCCCAGGATGAGGGCGTGTACCCGGCCGCAAGAAGCGGCCAGGACGCTCTCTGCGGCGGGGTCCAGGTAGGACCCCGCCAGGGAAATCTTATGCGGCATTTTCTTCCTCCTGTGCCTGTGCCCGTGCCCGGTAGGCGCGTGCGGCGGCCTCCAGGGCGCGGGCCTGATCCAGAAGCAGGGCCCGGAAGACCCGCTCCGCCTCCGGGGAAGGGGGGGTGTAGGATGTAAGGAGATGGATGTCCCCCTCCCCGTTGAGGAGGAGGAGCCCGTCTACCTCCCGGAGGGTGGCCTCGGGAAGGGACGGGATGAACTTGGGCTCCAGGCCCAGCGCCAGCGTGGGGTGGACCAGGGCGATCCAGAGGGCGGCGACGTAGTAGACGTTGTCGGCCTTCTGGATCTGCTCCTGGGTCGCCCCCCACTTGGCCACCTCCCGCTTGTAACCGTGGTCGGAGGTGGCCCGGAAAAGACGGCGGCCGCCGGAGATGTCGCCTTCTTCGGCGAGGCTGTCGGCCACGATAACCGTGGCCTCCCTCACCGGGTGGCGCCGGCTCCCGGTGACCGCCGCGAAAACCGCCAGGGTCCCGTCGGGGACCCTGGCGACAAACTCATCTCCATCCCGGGGAATCCACTCCCCCAGAAGGGCATATCCACCTTTCTGGGAAAGGTCCACCCCGGTGATGATTTTCCCCCAGGGGTTGCCCCTGGGGGAAAATACGCGGACTTCCATCTCTTTTTTCCTCCGGGGAAGGGGGCGCCGGAACCTGTTCCCCGGCCGCGGCGCCCCCTTCTTCGGCCTACACCGGCCTACACCACCAGCTCTACCTCCTCCTCCTCCACCTCCTCCACCTCCTCTTCGCAGGTTTCACGGTGGGGGAGGGGAAGGAGGATAAGGTCGTGGGCCACCAGTTCGGTGATGTGGTGGGTCCGGCCGTCGTTGCCTTCAAAGGAGCGGGTCTGCAGGTGGCCGGAGACGTAGACGGCCGAGCCCTTCTGGAGGTACCGGTTGGCCACTTCTGCCCGGCGACCCCAGACGACGACGCGGAACCACTCCACCCGTTCCTGGGGCTGGCCCTCGGCATCCACCCAGCGGTGGTTGACCGCCACCCGGAAGTGGGTGACCGGCCGGCCGGTGGGGGTATAGCGCATCTCCGGGTCCGCCCCCAGGTTTCCCATAATTTCCACTCGATTCAAGCCGCGCATCGCTTCCTCCTTCTCCCCCGCCGGGTTTCCCCGGCGGGGGGCTACTACCCGCCGCCGAACCCGGCCAGCAGCACTTGCGCTGCCTCCCGGGCCGCCGGGAGGAGCACAAGCGCCGTGATGATCGCCATGGCGAGGATCAGGATCGCCATGGCGATCTCGGCCTGGCCGTGGGTGTGGGCCCCGGCCAGCCGGGCGGCCGACAAGGCCACCCGGCGAAGCCACCGGGCCACCGCTTTCATCTTCTTCCTCCTTTTCCTTTCCGGGGGTATATAGGCCGTTTCCCCCCGGAAAGGGCTAAGGCCCGGGCAAAGCCGGGCCTACCGACACACCACCTCACCACCGGCGGCCACGGCCGGACAACGGACAACCGTCCGGCCGTCCCGCCGGAAGTCAACATACCAGGTCGTGCCGCAGCGGCGGCAATCGAACCGGACGACCTTTTGGACGTCGCAGCCGCTGCCGCGGCACCAGCACCGGCTGTCGCCGGTGCAATAGTGGACGGTGGTCCCCTGCCCCCGCCTGCCGCAGCGGGGGCAGGGGGACCGATACTTCATCATTTCCTCGGCGGATAGAATGGCAAAGGCCCCCCGGGTGCCCCCGGGGGGCCTTTGCCTCCCCGACTAATCCGCCCCCGAAACGGGGAACGGGTGGACGGCCACCCATTCCCCCTCGGGGAGGACCAGATCTTCGTGGTCCCGCGCGACGATTCGCGCGGGACCCTGGCAGCGGACCGCGCACACGATCCGCCCGCTCATCTCCACCGCGACCGGATCGGCCGGCTGTGGCTCCTCTGGAACATGGTCCGGGGGCAGCAGGAGCAGGATATGATGGAAGAACGCCATTCCCCCGGACCACTCGGGGAAAACGACGGAAGCGGAGGGGGCGGGAACCAGGATCAGCCCCCCCTGCCGGCGGAGCCCCGGGACAGTGGCGTCGAGGTGGAAGACCCGGCCATCGCCGGCCAGCTGAAATACCGGCCGGCGAAAATGATACCCGGCCAGAATCGGCCCAAGCACCCAGATATCGGAGATGAGCTGGAGCTCGGGCATCGCCCGGCCGAAAAATGGGGCCACACGCTCGACGACCGGCCGGAGGAGGGATTCTGGGACCTCCAGCCGGATCCACTGACCCATCAATCCCCCGAAGGCCCGCTGCGGGGGTTCAAAATCCGGGGGGACGAAGTGTGCCCCCCGGATCGCCAGCCCGCGGCGCTCCCCCAGGATCAAAAGAATCCCGCGGGGGAGCGGGGCCCGGGCAACCCCAAACTCGATACATCGGTGCGAGCGCAACGGGCTGCAAAGCCCTCGCGCCCGCACTTCGACCCCCTCCACCTGCGCGACCAAGGCCGTGCAGGTGGCGAGGGATTGGACAGTTCGTCGGAAAAGTTCAAATTCGTGGCCATGCATTTTTTCACCTCCTCATTCACTTCCTTTTGCCGTGACGAGTCTGAGTTGGGGGCCGGCCCGGATCGATTGGGCCGGCCCCCGGGGGTTCAGTCGCGGCCGCGGCCCCTGCGGGCCTCCGCGAGCTCGCGTGCCCGCAGGGTGATGGTTTCCCGGATGACCCGGAGGGTCTCCGGGTCAAGCCGGGAGACCGCCTCGGGGGATAGCCGCGCGTATCCCCCGAGGACTTTCCTAAGGTCGGAGCGGCGGATGTACACCGCCCCGACACTTCCGGCACTTCCGGCGGGAATCCTAATCATGATCATGGGCGGCCCTCTCCTCGGCCTGGCGGGCCACCCGGCGCAGCAGGGCCTCCGCCTTCCGCCGGTCCGCGGCCAAGGCCCGCTGGACGCGGACCGTGGCCGGCCCGGCGGCGGCGTTGGCCGCCTTGATTAGCCCCTGGGGGATGCGCCCCAGGCGGATCCCCCTCTTCGCCAGCCACCAGGGGGTGGGGGTGGGGGTGGGGTCGATCCACACCCCGGTGGCCGCGATCAATCGGGCCAGGGCGGCCGGCCCGATCCGCTCCGCCACCGTCTGTCCGCCGGCGGGGCGCCGCCGGGTCTTCCGATTCTTCATCTTCTTCCTCCTTTCCTTTCCGGGGGTATATAGGCCGTTTCCCCCCGGAAAGGGCTAAGGCCCGGCTTTGACCGGGCCTACCACACAAACAACACAACCGACACCGAAGAAAAAGCAGGCCGAGTGGAGAGGCGCCTCTCCACCCGGCTGCTGGGACGGCCGGTTACGCGGCAACTAAGTTGCCGTAGGCCCGGCCGGCCCGCCTCGGCTTGGCATGGGCTGTCCCTCCGCCGGTGGGCCCATCACCCACCCAGCAGCGAGGTCATCTCCGGCCGCGCGCTAGGCGCGGCTCGGCTGCTCCTCTCTGTAGGCCCGGCCGGCCCGCCTCGGCTTGGCATGGGCTGTCCCTTCTGCTGGTGGGCCCATCACCCACCCAGCGAGGTCATCTCCGGCCGCGCGCTAGGCGCGGCGAGGCGACCGGAGAAACCCACGACCTCTGCTGCTCCCTTTGGAGCAGGAGAGCCAAATCGCCAAGCCAACGGCCGTCCCCTCTCTTTCTCTGAGGAGGAAGAGAGGAAGAGAGGAGCAATCATTTTTGGGGATAGTTCCCCAATACGCCCCCATTATACTACATCTCCCTCCCCCTGTCAAGAGGCTCCCCGGCAGCCTCTTGACAACATGAACCGGGGATGATATAATGGTCTTGCAATAGGAGGAACGATGTCACCGTCTGAAACGGTTCCCCTGGGGATGGACCCGGGGTACGGATACTTCAAACTCGCCCTGTCCGTGCCCCAACCCCGCTCGGTCGCTTTCCCCGCCCTGGTCGCACCGGGCGCGGGCCGTTTCAAGGCCCGCCTTCTGGGAACCAAACCCAAAAGCAGAACGGTCGAGGTGGAGACCGCGGGCGGCCGCTTCCTGGTTGGCTACGGGGCTCAGGAGCAGGGCCATCCCCTCACCATCAGCCAGGCCCTGGGGCGTTTCCAGGACGCCCCGGAGCTTCTCCCTCTGTTCGGTGCATCCCTGGCTTCCCTGGGGGTGGGCGATCCGGGCGTCCAGGCGGTTCTCGCCGTGGGGCTGCCGGTGGAGCTGCTCCAAACGGAGGAAACCCGCCGAAGAACGGTCGCTCACCTGCGTTCCCTGTTCCTGGGAACGCACACTTTCCGGGTGGGACGCACCTCTTTTTGCGTGGAAGTCCGTACCCTCCTCCCCCTTCCCCAGCCCGCCGGCGCTTTCTTTGCCTGGGGACTGGCCCCCGATGGCCGGTGGGTCCGCCCCAAGGAGGACCTCCTGGAAGCGCGGGTCGGCATCTGCGACATCGGCTTCAATACCTGCGACCTCTTTGCCGTCCGCGCCGGCGAGGTGCTTTCGCGCTGGACGGGCGGGGAAAATATCGGCTTGCGCAAGGTTCTGGAAACGCTTCAGGCCCTGCTATACCGCGAGCATGGCCTGTCGCTTTCCCTGCACGAACTGGATGTCGAGGGTGTGCTGTGGAAAGAGGAGCCGGTCCTGCGCCTTCCCTCCGGCGCGCTTCCTTTGCGTGCCGAGCGCGACGCGGCACTTTCCCAGGCTGCGGGCGAGGTGGTTGCTTTCCTGGAGCGAACCTGGGCCGGCGCGCGCCAGTTCGCCTACATCCTCATTACCGGCGGCGGAAGCCGGGTCTTCCAGAAAGCCCTGCGGCAATACTTCGGGAGTTCCGCCGAGTTTCTTCCGGAACCGCTGGTGGCCAATGCCGTCGGCCTGGCCAGGTACGCCGCAAGGAGGGTCCGATGAAGGCGATATTCGTCCGGCTTGGGCCGGACGATACAGATGTACGCGAATGGTTGGAACGGAGCCGCGCCGGAGGATACGGTGGCCTGCGACGGGCCGTGCTGCGGGCCATCCGTATGGCTATGGCAGAACCCCCTTCCGTCACTTCCGTCGGCGGAGATTTGCGGCGGGAGCTCGAAGCGGCACTTCGCTCCGTGCTTCCGTCACTTCTTGTTGCGTTGCCGACGACGGAAGAAGTAGAAGTAACGGAGGACCGGACGATTGCCGAAACGCTGGAGCACCTCGGCGGGGCCTGGGAGGATTAGACCATGACGACTTCTACGGCGGCCGATGATGAGGAGAAACTCCTATCGCTTCTCCTTTCCCCGCAGGGGATCACCTGGAACCTCGCGGGAACCATCGAGGAGGTCCTCCCTTCTGAGGCGCTTTTCTCCTCGCCCTCCTGCCGGGCCGTATACGCCTCCATCCGGGCCGTGCTCAAGGCTCAGGGGAGGTACACATCCGAGGAGGTGCTGGCCGAACTGAAGAGGAGCCCGGAGGGGTGGGACTCCTTCCCCGGGGGGGACGAGGCCTACCGGCGGCTCTGTACCTCTATCCCCCCGTCGCAGCCCGTTTCTCTCGACGAAGTCCGGGCGCTGGCCTGCCGGGTGCGCAGGCGTGCCGTCCTCCGGGGTTGTGCCGCTATTGGAAGGCAGCTGGAGGACCTGGCCTCCTCCCCGGAGGCAGAGACCCTCCCCGAGGAAGAGCTGCTGGACCGTGCCGAGCGCGCCGTCCGCCGGCTTTCGCTGGCCTTCCATCCCGACACGGCCCGGCCGCTTCCACGATGGCTCCCCGGCGTACTCGGGGAGATGGCCGGCCGGGCCAGAAACCCCCTCCCGTCGTTTCCTTTCCTCGGACCGCTCGTACCCCGGCAGGAGGGCGATTTGGTGGTTGTCGGCGGCCGACCCGGGGTGGGAAAGACGGCTCTGGTCTGTTCCCTGGCTTACCACCTCGGGGTGCTCGGCCGGGAACCGGTCCTCTTTTTCTCGTGCGAGACCTCGGCCGGGCAGGTCGTCAGGCGCCTCCTGGCACTCGCCTCACGCATTCCCCTTCAGCGGATCATGGCCGGGGAAGTCCACGATGAGGATTGGCCTGCCCTGGAGTCCCTGGCGGCCGTCCTGATGCGGGCCGATACCCTGTGGATCGACAGCACGCCCTTTCCCACCGCTGCGGACATCGCTGCCCAGGTCCGCTATTTCCGGCACACCACCGGCGGCTCCATCGCCATCGTGGACGGCTTTCAGCGCATTCGCGGCAATCTCCGCGAGGCATCGGCGGCCCTGGCCGAACTGGCCATGGCCCTGCGCCTGACCGTTATCGTAACCTCGCAGCTGTCCGGGGAGGCGGAAAAGCGCGACGGCCGTCGGCCCACTTTGGCCGACCTGGGGGCGGAGACGCCGGCCCTGGAGCAGGATGCTTCTTCCGTCGTCCTCCTCTGGCGCGAGGAGATGGGAGAGGCCGGGAGCGGCCTCGTTACCTTTCCCCTGTCCAGGGTGCACCTGCTGGTGGTCAAGAACCGCTATGGCCCCGTCGGCGAGCGGTACGCCGATTTCGACACGGTTTCGGCCTCGTTCCGCCTGCCGCAGGAGGAGGAGAGATGAACGACGTGGCCGTGTGGGTCCTGGCGGCCGCGACGCTTCTGGCAGCGGCTATCTACGACCTCCACACGTCCCATCAGATCCCCGTCCTTCTGCTTATCCTCCCCCTGCCCCTGCTGGCCATCCTGCGGGGAGCACAGGGAAACCTGTCCTGCCTGCTGGCAGGACCGGTACTGGGGGGCACCTTCCTTCTGCTTCCTCTTCTCCCCCAGGCCTTAAAGCGGCGGTCGATCTCCTGGAGGGAGTACCCCTGGGGAGATGCGCCGGGGGCGGC
Source organism: Chloroflexia bacterium (assembly GCA_049970175.1). Taxonomy (GTDB): domain Bacteria; phylum Chloroflexota; class Chloroflexia; order DTKN01; family DTKN01; genus JASFBA01. Next base: position 3,535 of record JBMFNL010000061.1, on the reverse strand, counting down.
GATGGTCGGCCTGGCCGGCGGCCCGCTTTCCCTGCTCCCTCTCTACGGCGTCTGTCTGCTGGCCCTGGCTCTGGCCCTGGCCATGAGAAGGCGGGAGATGCCTTTCTATCCCTTCTTCTTCCTGGCGCTGCTTCTTACGGCGGGGATGCGATGGATTGGGGAATTGTGAATCAGGTGATCGTTATAGGTCGGGTGGACGGCGATTCTAGCCTTTACCTGGACAGGCGGCCATTCGTGCTCTCCTTTGCCCTGCACGTCCCGGACGACAAAGGCCATGAGGGCCTGTACGTCCGGATTTTGAAACGTGGCAACGACGCCGTGGACTGCCGGCCGGCATCCGGCCAGGCCGTCCTGGTCGTGGGGGCGCTTCGCACGTCCATCGTCGCCTTGGACGGCACGCCTTCGGCCGCACCGATCTCCTGGATCCAGGCGTTGTCCGTGCGTCGCCCGCAGGTGGAAGGCCCCTATAACGCCGTTCACCTTTTGGGCAAGGTTGCCTCGGAGGTGCAGGTAACCCTGGATACCAGGCAGCATCCCTGGGCCACCTTCCTCCTGGCCGTTCCGATGCCGCCCTGGACCGGGGTGTACTCGAGCCTGGTGAAAGTTGCCGTCTGCGGCGAGGGCATGGTCTCTCGCTATGTGCCCGCTGTGGAGAAGGGCCGTTATTGTCTCTGTCGGGGGCGCCTGATCTCCCGAACCCTTCAAGGAGGGAAAAGCGATGTATCAGTCCTTGCCCAAGAAATCTCGTTCTAAGTGGCCGTCCGGCGTGGCATACGCCCTGGCTCTGGCCGTGCTCCTCCTTCTTTTCTGGGGGATCGGGTACGCCTCCTTCCCCCACGCCTCGAAGCCGATCTCCTACGGGGATTGGGTGTTGGAACGCCAGCGGGCGGCCCTGCTGGAGAAGGTGGATGTCCTTCTGGAAGGGACCGCAGGGATGGAGGCCATCCTGGAAGCCCCCGGAGGGCTGACGAAACTTTCCTCCCGCCTGACCGAGTTGGACCGTACCTTCCGGGACGCCTCTCGCGCCCTGGAGGAGATGTCCCCCCCGGTCGCCCTGGAGGGGTACGTGCTCCGGGTGAAGGGCCTCCTGGAGCGGCTGGGGAACGCCATGTCCTCTCTTTCCCTCTACATCGCGGCCCAGGAGGAAGACCGCGCCGGGCTGTACGGCCCGCTGGCCTCCGAACTGGCGGCCATTCGGGCCGAACTGGAAGAAATCCGGCGCGCGCTATTGCCGGAACACCGATGATGACAACAGGACTTCTTGAGCAGCTCCGGCGTCTGGAGATGGAAAATCAGGCCATGCGGCTGCAAATGCAGGGCCTTTCGCAGAGCGCGGCCCGTGGCCTGGAACTGATGCAGGCAGCCGAACGGGAGAAGAAAGCCGTTCTGGCCCAGGTGAAGGCGCTGGCGGAACTCTGTTTCCCCGCCGATGTCTCTGCTATGCGCCGGGCCGGAAGGGAACCGCAGACGTTGGAAAGCTATTTGGCCTGGCTGACCGAGCGGTTCGTTTCCGAGCGCGTGCGGCCCGGAAATTCGGCGCAGGAACAGGAGCTGGAGTGCCTCAGAGCGGAGGTGGAAGCCTTGCGTCGGGAGGTCGCGGCGCTCTCTTCGCGCGCCGCTCCTTCCCCACCTTCCATCCCCACCCCGCCGCCACCGCCGCCGCCGCCGCCCCCGCCACCCCAGCCGCCCCAGGAGGCCCTTCCCCATCATCGCCGGGGCAGTGAAGAGTCCGCGCCGCCCCCACCTCCGGCGACGGACTCCCCTGAAGGGGAGTCCCCGGCCGCTCCCGGCCTCTTGTTGCCGGAGCATCTCGGTCTGTCCAGGGATGATGTCGTCGCTTTCTTGAGCACACTCCGGAAGGAGGTCAGGAAAGCCCAGGTGCTGGGGAAACTGGGGTGGCATCCATCGAAATTCAAGGGGTTCGTTGAGTGCCTGGTCCAGCGGGGCATTCTCCAGGAAATCGAGGTGGCCGCTGTGGGCCAGGGCCGGCCGGCCTGTTTTTTGCGCCTGCTTGCCCCCGGTGAGAGCCTCCAGCGGGTCCTCCTGGGGGGAGGCGGAGAAAACCTCTACGAGGCCCTTTTGCGCCGCCATCATTCCCCGGAGCAGGTCCTGATGGTGCTGCGGACGGCGGACCTCCTGCAGGAGTGGAAATACGAGGTCGAGTTGCTCCCGGCCAGCATCGCTTTGGCCCCCCTTCCTTCCTTCCCGGCGGCGACCTGCTACCCGGACCTGGTGGCGTCCAGGGACGGGGAGCGCCTTCTGGTGGAAGTGGAGCTGCACCCCTTTGGGGCGCTGGGCGACCCCAAGGAGCGCCTGCCCTACCACAAAGACCAGGAACGTCTCCGCAAGTGGGATATTTTCTTCGTCGCCGGAGGAGGCACCATCGCCGTGGTCACACCGGCGCGGAGGGCGGAAGATACCATGAGGCGGGAACTGACGCTGTGGTTCGCTTATTCTCCGATGCTGCGGGCCATGCGGGAGGCCCGTAGAGACGTGGTGGTGAGACTGCTCCTGGCGAATTGCCGTTCGCCGGGGCAGGGATGGTCGGTGTACATGCTGCGGTAATGGAGGATTCGGATGACATAAAAGAAAGGTAATTTTTGGAACCGCGCCCCGGACCCTCGGGGGAAAATCGGAAAATCTACTGAAATCGTGTTCCGGAAATTAGACCCCCACGCTGCTATAGCAGCGCAGGAGCTCTTTGGAGGTAAGCGATGAACGAGGTGAGGCTGTCGGGCACGCTGATGGCTCAGCGCAGGTACGAAGGTCACGTGCCGCACGTTGACCTGGAGATTTTCAACCCGGACAAACGCGACGTATTTCGGTGTGTCATCTGGGGGCGGGGCAATATAGAAGTTCTGCCGCCGCTTCAAGTGGGGACCCCTGTGGAGGTAGAGGGGGTGCTGGCGAATGTACACTGGCGGACGCCGGGGGCAGGTCGGGAGGTACGGGAAATCGGCATAGAAGTTCGCCGGTTGCGGCTGGGTGAGGGCGAGGCGTTTGACCTGGCTTCCCTGAGGCGGGCGGCGCTCTCACATCTGCGGGAGCGCCTGCGGGCGAGCGAGGCGCAAATTGCGGAAGTGCGTCGCTTGCAGGCGGCGCTCTCGTGGAGCGATTCTGACCTGCGGGGTCAGTTACCGGAGGGGGTAAGCCGGCCGGAGGACCTGACGCGGATAGAGGCGGTGAGGCTCCTTCAGCGGATGGCGGAGTTATTCGCGGAGAAGCAGCGGAAGATGCCGCGACCGCTGGAGGTGGTGATGGGGGAACTTGGGGAGGGGGCGCCTCCTCCTGAAGAAGAAGAGGAGCAAATAGCGGAGTGGGTGGCGCGCCTGTTGGAAGCGAGTGTGGGGAATTTGGCCGGCGAGATTGCGGCATTGCCGGACGACGAAGGGCTCCGGGCGATGGTGATTCGCGCGGCGCTGGCGCAGGAGACACGGCGGACGGCGCGGCAGGAGTTGGAGCGGGCGCTGGCGCAGTACGTAGGGGCGAGGTAACCGGCCGCACCTCCGGGGCGGCCGGGAGCGGGCGGAGATGC
>JBMFNL010000060.1:0-18138 GCA_049970175.1 Chloroflexia bacterium | reverse complement strand
ATGCGGGAGTAACTCAGTTGGTAGAGTTCCTGCTTCCCAAGCAGGCTGTCGCGGGTTCGAGTCCCGTCTCCCGCTTTTCCCCGGTTCTCCCGGCCGGCGGCAGATGGCCGGGAGAAGGGTGTATTCTACCCACTTTTTCGACTATCTTGGCAAATTCGAGCGTCATGAACTCGCGGCTTCTAGCCGCGAGTTTGTCCCTGGCGCTCCGGCCGGTGCCGGATCCGAGACTTCGGGGCTGCATGACGAACAGCCCATCGCGGCAGCCCGATAGGGCCACCGCGATATTGAAAGCGGCATTGATGTCGGCGTGTTGGCGGTAGCCACAGGGCACAGGCTGCCGCCTGTCCCAGGGTCATCGTCTCACCGCCAGACCAGGCGGCGGCAAAGTGGGCCGCACCCAGTGGCTCGTGCAGGGCGGCATAATCGTCCCGCACCAGCGCCAGATTCAGGAGCAAAGCGGCTACCCTCAACCGGTCTCCCTGGGCCCGCTTGAAGGCCAGGCTTTCCTCCAGCAGCGCCGCGGCGCGCTCGTGCTCCCCCAGGTGCTTGCAGACGATGGCCAGGTTGTTGAGAATCGTGGACAGGTGCGCGGTCATGGCCCCGCCGCTCGCTTCCCGCTCTGTGGCCATGGCTTCCTCCAGGAGCGGCCGGGCGCGCTCGTAATCGCCCCGCCGGCCGGCCATCGTCCCCAGGGAGTGCAGGCTCATGCTGATCAGCACGGCATCCTCTTCCTGGCGGGCCAGCGCCAGCCCTTCCTCATAGCGTGCGCCGGCCACGTCGTACTCCCCCTGGAGTTGGGCGTACCAGCCGGCCAGGTTGAGCAGTCGTACCTGCGTCGCTGCCGGGAGACGGTCGCGGTAGCCAAGTGCCCGCTCCAGCCAGAAACGCTCCTCGCGAAAGCGCCCCTGCACCTCCCAGAAGGCCGTCCCCAGGGCATAGGCCGTTTTCGCCCCGGCCTGGAGGCGCGCAGCGTCGGCCGCCTCAACCAGCGTCCAGTCCAGCGCGGCCCGCAGGTTGTCCACCTCGGCACTCAACTGCTTCAGCCAGAAGGCCTGCCGGGGACCTTTCCATTCCAGGCGGGCCGTCTCGGCCAGTTCGGCGTAGTATTCGGCATAGCGCCGGCCGGCCTCCTCCCGCCGGCCGGAACGCTCTAACCGCTCCAGGGCATATTCACGGATCGGGGCGAGCATGGTGAAGCGCACGTCCCCTTCGCGGATGAGCCGCTGGATCAGGTTGTGCTCCACAAGCGTAGCCAGCCCACGGGCCACATCTCCCGCATAGAAGGGGCCGCAGACCGCTTCGGCGGCCGTGAGCGTGCATTCGCCGGCAAAGAGCGCCAGCACGGAGAAGAGCGACTTTTCTTCTTCTCCCAGGAGATCGTAACTCCAGTCGATGGCCCGGCGCAGCGTCCGGTGCCGCGCCGGCCAGTCTCGCGGGCCGCCGCTCACCAGGGTCGGCCGGCGCTTCAGGAGTTCCAGGAGTTCCGCCGGCGAATAGGCCTTGGCCTGGCTCGCCACCAGTTCGATGGCCAGCGGCAACCCGGCCAGTTAGACGCAGATCTCGGCTATGGCGGCCCGGTTCTGCGCGTTCAGGCGAAAATCCGGCCGGCGGGCACGGGCCCGGTCCACAAAGAGGTCCAGCGCCGCATTTTCCTCCTCGTCGCCCCAGGCGGGTTGGGCGGATGGGTCGGGCAGCGGCAGCGGCTCCACGGGGTACTCCTGTTCGCCGTAGAGTCGCAGGGGCATCCGGCTGGTGGCCAGCACGCGCAGGTTCGGCGCCGCGGCCAGGAGTTCGCCGACCTGGGGGGACGCCCGGACCACCTGCTCGAAGTTGTCCAGGAGCAGAAGCAGGTGCTTGTGCCGCAGGAAATCCTTGAGCGTCGTCCCCAGGGGTCGGCCGCCCCTTTCCCTGACCCCGAGCACTTGGGCGATGGCCGGCAGGACCAGGTCCGGCGTGCCCAGCGGGGACAGGTCCACGAAGAAGATGCCGTCGGGGTAGGTGCGCTCCTGCTGCGGCAGAAAGCGTGCAGAGGCCTCCAGCGCCAGACGGGTCTTGCCCACGCCCGGCGGCCCGATCAGCGTCAGCAGCCGTACCGGGGATTTTCCGGGGGAAAGCAGGTCCGCCAGCGCTCGGAGGTCCTGCTCCCGGCCGATGAAGCGGGTTACCTGGGCCGGGAGGTTATGCGGACAGGGGGTGGCGACCGCCGGCGGGGCGGCCTCGGCCAGAGGAGCGTTGTGCAGCATCGCTTCGTAGAGGGCGCGGGTCTCGGGCATGGAGGACAGGCCCAGTTCCTCCTGCAGCCGATGGCGAAAATCCTGGTAGGCCTGGAGCGCCCCGGGGCGGTCGCCGGCCTGGCAGCGCAGGCGCATCACTTCGCGGACGGTATCCTCCCGCAGGGGGTCCTGGCGCAGCAGTTGTTCGGCATAGTGGATGGCCTGGGCCAGGTCGCCACGGTCGCGGCCCTGCGCGACCAGGCGGCTCAAATCCTCCAGGTAGAGCGAATGCAGGCGCTCGCGCTCGATGCAGATGCAGTCGTCATAGACCTCCGGGAGGAGGTCTCCGCCGTACAGGGCCACGGCCCGGGCCAGGTACTCCGGCGAGGCGCTCAGGCGCTCGAACTCGGCCACGTCCAGCCAAAAGTCCGCGGCCGGGTTCCACTGGACGGTGCCGGCCTGCAGGAGCAGCCAGGGCCGGCCGGGGGCGGCTGGCGGCAGCGCCCGCTTGAGGTCGTAGAGGTGCCGGCGCAAGCTGGAGCGGGCGGCGCTTTCGGGAACGTCGGGCCAGAGGATATAGGCCAGCGTGGAACGCGGCATCGGTCCGGCACGGTTCAGGAGCAGGTAGACCCACAGCGGCAAGGTCTTGGGAAGGCCGCGGAAATGCACGGGACGGTCATCCTCGAAAAGCCGCCGATGGCCCAGGAGGTGGATATATAACATCTCATCCTACCTCCCTTGGTAACGGTTCCTTCTCGCCCGACCAACTCGCGGAGGTGTGGGGGCAATTCAGGTCCGGGTCGAAGGTATCCTAGCACCCGCCACGGTTATTATACCATGGCCAGGAACAGGTGACAAGCCGGACCGACTGGACGGAGGCATGGGCGAGGCTTGATTCCGATGCCTAGACAGGCGGGAACGGGCGTGGTATAATGGGCCTGGAGGTGGGAAGGCTTGATCGAAGCGAGGAAGCCGATGGCGATGGAGAAATATTACCTGGGCTTTAGCCTGACCCCGGGGATCGGGCCGATTCGCCTGCGGCGCCTGCTGGAGCGTCTGGGCAGCCCCGAACGGGCCTGGAACGCCCCGGTGGAGGAACTCATCCGCGCCGGCCTGGACGACGCCTCCATCGCCAGCCTCCTGGAGGCCCGCCGCCGTCTCTCACTGGACGAGGAACTGGAGCGTATCCGCCGCCTGGGCATCACTCTCCTCACTTGGGAAGACGCCGGTTACCCCGAACGCCTGCGCCATATCTACGCGCCTCCGCCAGTCCTCTACCTGCGGGGGACGCTTTCCCCCATGGAGCCGATGGTCGCCCTGGTGGGCACCCGCCGCCCCACCCCTTACGGCCGGGAGGTCGCCCGTCGCCTGGCCGGCGACCTGGCCCGCAGCGGCGTAACCGTGGTCAGCGGGCTGGCCATCGGCATTGACGCCGAGGCCCACCGCGCCGCCCTGGCCGCCGGCGGCCGGACCGTGGCCGTCCTGGCCTGCGGGGTGGACCGGGTTTACCCTCCGAGCAACCGTCGCCTGGCCGAGGAAATCGTCGCCCGCGGGGCCCTGGTCTCGGACTATCCGCCGGGCACCGCCCCCGAGCCACGTAACTTTCCCCCGCGCAACCGCATCATCAGCGGACTGAGCCTGGGGGTCGTGGTGGTCGAGGCCGGGGAACGGAGCGGCGCCCTCATCACCTGCGACTTTGCCGCCGAGCAGGGCCGTGAGGTCTTTGCCGTGCCCGGCTCCATCTTTTCCCCGACCAGCCGGGGCTGCCACGACCTCCTGACGCAGGGGGCCCGCCTGGTGCGCGGCGTCGAAGATATCCTGGAGGAATTGCACCTGACCCGGGCCGCCGAACAGCAGGAGGCCCGCCAGATCGTCCCCGAGAGCGCGGTGGAGGCCACCGTCCTGGGCCTCCTCTCGGCCGAGCCGCTCCATATTGACGAACTGGGGCTGCAATCCGGCCTGCCGGTTTCCTTGCTCTCCAGCACCTTGACCCTGATGGAACTCAAGGGGCTGGTACGCCACGTCGGGGGAATGCACTATGTGCGGGCCTGAAGCCGGGATGGGGCAAAATGAGCGAAGTGAAGGCCTGGCGCTGTAAGGAGTGTGGGGTCGTCTTGGGCTGGCAGGACGAGAGCGGCCTGAGCGTCGTCCTGGAGGCGGTGGAACGCTATACCCTGCCGAGCCGCAGCGAAGAAATCTGGGTCACCTGCCGGCGCTGCGGAGCCGTCCAAATCTGGCGGGCCCGGGTGGAATTGCCCCCCAAGCCGCCGCCCGCCGAGCCCGGCCCCAGCCTGAAGCCGCTCCGATAACGCGTAACACGCAGCACGCAGCACGCAACACGAAACACGCAACACGTACTTACGGCAACACCCGGGACACCCAGAGCAGGAACGCCACCGCTTCCTGAGGAACCTCCGCCCCCCAGAGCAGGTACAGCGGCATCCGCCAGGGGTAGCCTTCCTCCGAAGGCAGCCGGCCGTCGATGCGCAGGGAGACGACCTCCCCGGTCGTCTCGCCGATCGGGAGCAGGCCGATGCCCCCGGGGTCCTGGGCCAGGGCCTGCCGGAGCAGGGCGGGGGAAGCATGCACCCGGGCCTGGGGGGCGAGGGAGCGGCCGGCCAGGGCCTGCCGGGCAAAAGCCTGCACCACGCCCCAGGAATCGGGCAAGAGATGCACCTGCAGGGGACACGCCTCTCCGCCGAGCAGGCCCCAATCGCCGACCCGGCCGCTGAAGGCTTCGACGGCGGCCGCCGAGGAAAGGTCGCGCAGGGGGTTATCGGGATGGACCACCACGGCCAGCGGCACCGAGATCACCCAGGTGGCCGTCAGGATGCCCCGGTAGCGCGCCTCCATCTCCCGATCCAGCACGGCCAGCGCCACCTTCCCCTGGGCCAGCATCTCCTGGGTCTGCTTCGGGCCGGCCGGGACGATTTCCAGGACCGCCTCGGGGTGACGGGCCTGGTAAAGGGCCAGCCACTGCCGGAGGTAGGGCCGGCCGGAAGGAACCGCCGCCACCCGGAGGCGGACGGCCGGCCGGGACGTGGGCCACACCTCCTTCACCTCCCCGACCCCGGCGCACCCGCCGGCCAGGAGGAGGAAAAGGAGCATCCCTAGGGCGTGCCGCCGCAATTTTCTCTCCCGCTCGCCCGCACCCCTACCGGGAGTGGGATGAGGGGCGACTCGCTCGCTGCAACCGGGCATTGGCCTCGAAACCTCCATCTTGGGCCTGTCGAAACCTCGGACGGCCGTATTGTACCCGATAACGCGGGAAAAGGGAAACGGTGGGTCGGATTGACCATCCGACCTACCTATGCCCGCGCCGGCCGCCGGGCAACCCGGGCCCGGGTGGGCCGGATACGACCTGAGCCAGATACCAAGGTCCTGGCTTCGGGGGTATGGCATGCCATGGCCGATAACGCTGGAAGTAAAGGATGTCCCCAACTCGTGATACTTTCCTTACGCGGTTGCCAGCCGGGTGAGGTGGTGGTATAATTTCCCCAGCCCCTGTAGCTCAGTGGACAGAGCGAGGGTTTCCTAAACCCTGCGTCGGCGGTTCGAGTCCGTCCAGGGGCACCAGCAGCGGGCTTCCGCCCGGAGGACATGGTATGCCGATTCGCCTCCTTCCCCCAGAACTGGTGGCCAAGATCGCCGCCGGCGAGGTGGTCGAACGGCCGGCCTCGGTGGTCAAAGAACTGGTGGAGAATTCGCTGGACGCCGGGGCGCGCCACATCCACTTGGACATCCGGGGCGGCGGCCGGCAGGAAATCCGCGTCGTGGACGACGGCTGCGGCATCCCGGCGGAGGAAGTGGCCCTGGCCGTGCAACGCCACGCCACCAGCAAGATCGCCACCGCCGCCGACCTCTACCGCATCCGCACCCTGGGCTTCCGGGGGGAGGCGCTGGCCTCCATCGCCGCCGTCTCCCACCTGACGCTGGTCAGCCGGCCGGCCGGGCAGGAGGTGGGGATGGAGGTCCGGGTGGAGGGCGGCCGCCTCCTGGGCACCAGCCCCCGCCCCTGCACCATGGGCACCATCGTCCTGGTGCGTGACCTCTTCTACAACACCCCGGCCCGGCTCAAGTTCCTCCGCCAGCCCCGGACCGAGGCCGGCTACATCCACGCTCTGGTCACCGACTATGCCCTGGCCCACCCCGACGTCGCCTTCCACCTCCTGAGCGACGGGCGCATCGCCCTGCATACCGGCGGCTCCGGGAACCTCCGCGATGCCCTGATCGAGGTCTACGGCCTGGAGACAGCCCGACAGATGCTCCCCGTGGAAAAGGTGCTGGGCGAGGGGGAGATGCGTATCCGCGTCTTCGGCTATGCCGGACAGCCGGCCCTGAGCCGGGCGACCCGACGGGCCATCACCCTCTTTGTGAACGGCCGGCGCATCCGCGATACCAACCTGACCTATGCCGTAGAGGAGGCCTATCGCACCCTCCTCATGGCCGATCGCCACCCGGTCGCCATCATCGGCATCGAGGTGGACCCGGCGGCCGTGGACGTCAACGTCCACCCGACCAAAAGCGAGGTCAAGTTCGCCTACGCCGACCAGGTCTTTGCCGCCGTGCAGCGGGCCGTCCGCGAGGCGCTTCAGGAGCACATCGCCGTTCCCCGTATCGCCGCCGTGCGCACCGGGCGCGCCCGGGAGGAGCGGGAAGACCGGGGCCGGCCGGGGGAGCGTCCCCTTCCCCTTCCCCGTCTCGGCGGGCCGCTCTTTGAGGAGGAAGAAGCGCCGCCGGAGGAAGAAACGGGGTTGCCCCCGCTGCGCCTGTTGGGGCAGATGGCCGGCACCTATATCCTGGCCGAAGGGCCGGACGGCCTGTACCTCATTGACCAGCATGCCGCCCACGAGCGTATCCTCTACGAACAACTGGCCGCCGAGCGCAAGCGGCTGGCCGTCCGCACACAGACGCTCCTGGAACCGCTCATCGTGGAACTCTCTCCTCAGCAGCAGGCCCTGCTGGGGGAGCGGCTGGAGGAACTCCGGGCCTGGGGCTTTGATCTGGAGCCTTTTGGAGAACGGGCCTACCGCGTGCGTTCCGTCCCTGCCATCCTCACCCGGGGCGACGTTCGGACGCGGGTCGCCGCCCTGGTGGAGGAGTGGAGCGAGGGGTTGCGCCGAGGACTGGCCTGGGAAGAGCAGTTGCTGATCACCATCGCCTGTCACAGCGCCGTCCGGGCCGGCCAGAGCCTTTCCCCGGAGGAGATGCGCGAGTTGGTGCAGTTGCTGGAGCAGGCCCGGTCGCCGCGCACCTGCCCCCACGGCCGGCCGACCCTGATTCTCCTCACCCGTCAGCAGTTGGAGCGCGAGTTCGGACGACGATAAGGAGGTTCGGATGGAACTCTACCTCGATACGGCCAACGTGGAACAGATTCGCCATGCCGCCCAACTGGGCCTCATCACCGGGGTCACCACCAATCCCTCCCTGATGGCCAAGGAAAAGGGGGCCGATTTCCAGGCTACCATCCAGCAGATCTGCCGCATCGTCCAGGGGCCGATCAGTGCCGAGGTGGTTAGCCTGGAGCCGGACCTCATGGTGGAAGAGGCCGCCCGCCTGGCCACCTGGTCGCCCTTTGTGGTCATCAAGGTGCCCATCACCCCGGCCGGCCTGGAGGTCATCCACCGCCTGGCCGATACCCCGGTGGATGCCTCCCGCATCTGCGACGGCTGCGCCCACCAGAAGGATTGCCCCACCGGTGTGGAGGGGGCCCGGCAGATCGTCGAGGGGGAAACCATCGCCACCAACGCCACGCTGTGCTTCTCGGTCAACCAGGGACTGCTGGCGGCGGCGGCCGGGGCCACCTACGTCTCGCCCTTTGTCGGGCGGCTCGACGACATCGGCCACGACGGGATGGAGGTGGTGGCCGGCCTGGCCGAAATCTTTGACCGCTACGGCATCGAGACGCGCATCATCGCCGCCAGCCTCCGCCACCCCCGCCACATCACCGAGGCCGCCCTGGCCGGGGCCGACATCGCCACCGTCCCCTACGACGTCCTGATGAAGGCCGTGCACCACCCCCTGACCGACATCGGCATCGAGCGCTTCCTGGCCGACTGGAGAAAAGCGATGGGCGGATAGGCGGCCCGTTCCCCGGAGAGGTGCGAAATGGCCCGTATGGAACGCAACCTGGGCTTTGAACTGGTCCGTGCCACCGAGGCGGCGGCCCTGCGGGCGGCCCGCTGGATGGGCCGCGGCCTGCGCGAGGCCTGCGACCAGGCCGCCGTGGATGCCATGCGCTTCGTCCTGGACAACATCGCCATGGACGGCGTCGTGGTCATCGGGGAGGGGGAAAAGGACCAGGCGCCCATGCTCTACATCGGCGAGCGCCTGGGCACCGGCGCGCCCCCCCAGGTGGACATCGCCGTGGACCCGGTGGAAGGGACCTCCCTCCTGGCCCACGGCCAGCCGGGGGCCATCGCCATCGTGGCCGTGGCCGAACGCGGCTCCCTCTTCGGCTGCCGGGAGGTGGTCTATATGGACAAACTGGTGGTCGGGGAGGAAGCCAAGGATGCCGTGGACCTGGACGCCCCGGTGGCCGAGAACCTGCGCCGGGTGGCCCGGGCCAAGGGGAAGGACGTGGACGACCTGACGGTGGTGGTCCTGGACCGGCCCCGCCATGCCGAACTCATTCGCCAAATTCGGGAGGCCGGGGCACGCATCTCGCTCATCGCCCACGGGGATGTGGCCCCGGCCATCCAGGCCATGATGCCGGGGAGCGATGTGGACGTGCTCATGGGCATCGGCGGGGCGCCGGAGGCGGTGATCAGCGCCTGCGCCGCCCGCTGCCTGAACGGGGGCATCTTCTGCCGGCTCTGGCCCCGGGATGAAGCGGAGCGGGAGGCGGCGCGGGCCGCCGGGCTGGACCTGGAGCGGGTCTGGACCGTGGACGACCTGGTACGCAGCGAGGACGTCTTCCTGGCCGCCACCGGCATCACCACGAGCAGTTTCCTGCGCGGCGTGCGCTACTTCGGCCGGGGGGCCAGCACCCACTCCGTGGTCATGCGTTCGGCCTCGGGGACGGTGCGCTACATCGAGGCCACCCACCGCTGGGACAAACTCATGCGCATCTCCGCCCTCCCCTTCGACCGGAGCGGAGAATAGCCCCCTGCGGCCTCGGCGGCCGGCCCTACCCCCGCTCGATCTCCCGGCGAATCGTCTCCCGCACCTGGGCCTCGGAGGTCGGGGCGAAGAAGCACGTCCGGCCGTTTATGAAGATGCCGTCGGCCACGCCGTACCTTTCCAGCGCCTCTCGGCCGGCCGGGACCTCCCGCAGCACCACCTGCCCCGGGTACTCCTCCGCCGCCCGGCGCAGGTAGAGGACGGTCGCCGCCCCCACCGGGCAGAAGCGCGAACCGATGATGAGGACGTCCACCGGCGCCGTCCGCTCCGCCGGGATGCGCGGCACAAGCGGCTCGACCCGGACTGTCTCCTGGTGCAGAGGCAAGTATAGAGGCAGCCCCTCGCCCAGCGGGCGGAAGCCGCGCTTCTCAAAGTGGCGGCGGTGCATGTAGCCCTCGATCTCGGTGCCGTCCACCAGGATGCCTTTGCAGCCCGCGGCCCGCAACGCCTCAAGGCGTCGAAGAGCAGGTGCATGTAGCCTTGCCCCCGGAAGTTCCGCTGCACCCACTCGCAGTAGAGGAAGGCGGCCCCTTCCTCCAGGCGATAGGGCACCAGGGCCCGTTCCGTCGGGGCCCAGTAGATGTGTCCGACCACCCGGCCGGCCGCGTCGGCGGCGTGCAGCCCCTTCACATACCGTCCCAGGTTCTCGGCGAACCACGCCCGGGAAAGGGGCAACCCCTCCTCCCAGAAATGTCCTCCTTCGGTGGCGCAAGGGTAGGCCTGTTCCACCGCGGCCGGTCCTTCCACGCGATAGACCTTCATAGCCCACCTCTTTGAACCCAGGCTAGGCCGGCCCGGCCAGGGGAAGCCCACCCCAGGAGCGAACCTCGGCGGCCAGGCCGGCCATGCTTCCGGCCAGTTGCACGTTATAGAGGTAGGGCCGGCGTTTCTGGGGCGGGATGGCCGAAAGAAGCGCCTCCACCAGCCGGTCGGCCAGGGCGCGGATCTTCCCCTCATCCATCCGGCCCGGGGGCAGGGCCAGCAGGACGGCCTCGTGGGCGGCATCGTGGTAGAGGAACGGCACCGCCACCTGCTCCTCGGCTCCACAGTAGGGGCAGCGGACGACGTTGAGCCGGCCCAGGAGGAGGAGCGCCCGCAGGTCCGGGCGTTCCTCCGCATCCACGATGCGCCAGAGGGAGACGACGAAGGAATGCCCTCGGGAACAGGAGATTTCGGCCGGTTCGCTCCAGGAAATGGCCATCTCTAGGGTCGCAGGCAGTTTCCCTGCCTGCTCAGGGCTTTCAGGCGATTCCAAAGGTCCATGACTTCCGGGCCCAGCTGGGCCGCCCAGCGGTCAATATAGCCAAAATCGAACCGGGATGTCCACTCTGGCTCTTCGTTCAGGCGCACTGCAACCAGGATGTCACGGATGTCCTGCTCGTGTTTGAAGGAACGCCCTTCCTTCCAGGCCATCAATTTGCCCACAATCACATCCTCAGGGCGGGCAAACCAGGCCTCGAACGTCCGGTTTCCGATCTGAATCGGGCGCCGAATACGCCGTTTCAGGGCAAAATCGTACCCCGGCTTCATTGTAGTGGGAATCAGGTCCACTTTACGTCCCGCCGTAGCATCAATGATGTTAAACATGACCCCCTTGCGAATCGATTCCTGCATCTGATGGGGGTCGGCATAGAAACGAGGGGGTGGGTAGGCCGCCGCTAACGCTTCGATGTGCTGTTCGTCCATCGCGACCACGATATCCACATCGGCGGTCAGACGGGTCATGCCGTAGGACATCCCGGCAAAAGCCCCGATAACGATGTAGGGAATCTCCAGCCGCTCCAGCGTTTGGAGGATGTCCAGATACAACTCGAAAGGGGGCTCTTCAGGCATGCTGTAACCTTTCAAACATCAGCAGGGTGAGTTCATGGTCCGATAGATCCGGGTAGGCACGACGCAACCGGGCCCGCACATTGTTCAGCCAGAACGCCTGCAATGCCAGTAGAGTCTGGACCCGGCGCGCCGGCGGCAGACGCATCAGCAGGCGAACCTGCAGATCATCCGCAGGAGGCAACGACCTTCCAGCTTTGTCCGGAGACATCCCTCTTCCTCCCCAAGAGGACGGTTACCCACCTATTCGAAAAGCGGCACCCATTCAAACCGCTGCACATCCACCAGCCCCCGGTCGGAGAGTTTGAGTTCGGGGATCACGACCAGGGCCAGGAACGAAAGGCTCATCAGGGGGGACTCCAGGGAGCAACCCAGTTCACGGGCCGCCCGGTTGAGCGCCTCCAGCCGGGCGCGGACCTCCTCCAGCGGCCGGTCCGACATCAGGCCGGCGATCGGCAGAGGCAACTCGGCCAGCACCGTCCCGCCGGCCACCGCGACCTGCCCTCCCCCCATCTGCACGACCCGCTCCACGGCGGCGGCCATCTCCCCATCGCTGCAGCCGACCACGACGATGTTGTGGCTGTCGTGGGCCACCGAAGAAGCCAGCGCTCCCCGCTTCAACCCAAAGCCCCGGACAAAGCCCAGCCCCACCCGGCCGCTGCCGCGATGCCGCTCCACGACGGCGAGTTTGAGCAGGTCGCGCTCGGGGTCGGCCACGGCCAGGCCGTCCTCCACGCGCGGCTCTTCCCACAGGGCGCGGGTGACCACCTGGCCGGGGACCACCCCGATGACCCGCAGGCGCGAGCCGCCGGCCGGGACGGCGAAGCGCTCGGCCCGCAGGTCGGCCACGTGAAAGGTCGAAGGGGGGATGGGACGCTTCTCCGGCAGACTGGCTCCCAGCAGGGCACCGCTCTGGGCCACCGGCCGGCCGTCCTTGAAGACCATGCTGACCTCGAAGGACTCCAGGTCTTCCACCACGACCATATCGGCCCGGTAGCCGGGGGCGATGGCCCCCAGGTCCCAGAGGCGAAAGTAACGCGCCGTGTTCAACGTGGCCATCTGCACCAGCGTGACCGGAGGCAGGAGTTCGTGCGGCTGGGCCTGGCGGAGGATGGCGTCGATGTGCCCCCGCTCCAGGAGGTCGGCCGGGTGGCGGTCATCGCTCACAAAGAAGCAGTGGCTGGCGTTCCCCGGCATGACCAGCGGGAGGAGGTCGTTCAGATTGCGGGCGGTGCTGCCCTCCCGAATCATCACCGCCATGCCCAGCCGGAGTTTTTCCAACGCCTCGTTCAGGGTGGTGCACTCGTGGTCGGAGCCGATTCCGGCGGCGACATAGGCGCAGAGGTCGAGGCCCGAAAGGCCCGGGGCGTGCCCGTCCACCGGCCGGCCCCGGGCCGCCTCGATTTTGGCCAGCACCTCCGGCACCCCCTGGATGACGCCGGGGTAGTTCATCATCTCCGCCAGGCCCAGGATGCGCCCCTCCCGCAGGAGGACCTCCAGATCGGCGGCGGAGATTTCGGCTCCCGCCGTCTCCAGCGGGCTGGCCGGGACGCAGGAGGGAGCCATCAGGTAGACGTTCAGCGGCAACTGGGCCGTGGCCTCCAGGAGGTAGCGGATGCCCTCCAGCCCCAGGACGTTGGCGATCTCGTGCGGGTCGGCGATGACCGTGGTCGTCCCGTGGGGGAGCACCGCCCGGGCAAACTCGGCCGGGTGCACCATGGCGCTTTCCAGATGGACGTGCCCGTCGATCAGACCGGGGCAGAGGAATTTGCCGTGGAGGTCAATTTCCTCCCGGGCCGCATAGTGGCCCAGGCCGACGACGCGGCCGGCATAGACGGCCACATCGGCCGGGTGGACCTCCCCGGAGAAGACGTTGACCAGCCGGGCGTTGCGCAAGACCAGATCGGCCGGCGCTTCTCCACGGGCCACGCGGATGCGCTCTGCGAGCATGGCCATCCTCCTCGATGGTTTCGGCTACGGACTGCCTTCAGCGAAAACGCCGGACGGCTACGCCGTCCGGGACATCTGCCCCCGCCAACCGGAAGAGGGCCCGCTCCGCCAGGCCAGCGGCGGGGATCGGGTAGGGAAAGGGAGCGGAGAGGCCGGCCGTGGCCCTCCGGTTTCCAGGGAGTTCCCCCTGGGGCGGCTGGCCGATGACATAGACCTTCTGGCTGGTGGCCCGCCGGCCGGCCGTGTTCACCGCCGACGCGCTCAGGACAAACTCCCCCTGCCGCACCGACCAGGTGACGGTGTAGATACGCTCGGAGAGGGGATAGACGGTGCTGGTAACGGCCGAGCCGATGAAGATGCCGGGTTCGCCCGGACGGGCGGGATCGCCGTAGAAAAAGTCCACCCGGGCGGCCGGGGAAACGCCCTCCACCTTGGCCACCAGCGTGACGGTGGACTGGCGCAGGACGCTCCCCGGCTGAGGGGAGATGAGGCGGACGAAGATGGGCCCCCGGTCCAGGTAGACCGGCACGTAGGTATGGCCGGGCTCGTCCCCGTCGAAGCGCGGCCGGCCCTCCTTGGTCACCACCGTCAGGCGGAGGATGTAGGGACCGTCCGGCAGGTCGCCGGGGTCCCAGACGGCCAGGACGCCGTTATGCACCGGGGTGCGCCCGACGTCCGGGGTCACCAGATGCCACTCGGTCGGCATCTCCCCCTGGGGCCCTTTCTGCCCCCACTCCACCTTGTAGTAGTCGAACTGGTCCTGAGGGAAAGCGGAGACGAGGTCGGCGGAGCCGCGGATCTCGATCGGGCCGGTGATGCCGGCGTAGCGACGGGGGTAGGTGATAGTGCGCACCAGGCCGGCCCAGCGGTTCTGGGTGGGCGGGGGCTGGCCGGGTTCGCCCGGCTGGTAGGTGCCCAGGTCCGGCGGACACGGTTCGGTGGGGATACGGGGGATACCGGCCGCCTGCATCCATTCCTCCAGGCCGGCGATCTCCTCCGGCTTGGCCACGCTGTAGAGGTCCAGGAAGACCTGTTGCTGCACAAGTTCGGGGGGATAGACCACGCCCTCCACCGGCAGGCAGTACTGCGGCGGGTCGGTGCCGGGAATCTGCACCACGGTGAGCACCTTGTGGACGGGGCAGAGGTCGGTTTCAGCGGGCTGGGTGCCCTCCACAAAGATCTCCTTGACCACCGGGCAGATGCCGGGGATGGGGCGTTTTCCGGAGATGGCGCAGACCTCCTGCTCCACGATGCCGTCCGGCCGGCGAAAGTCCTCCCGGAGACGGCCGTTGGCATCGCGCAGAATGTCCGTCAGGTCCCCATCGCCGAAGAGGGCCAGGCGCTGCTCCTCGTCGGGGAAGTACTTGGGGAGCATCTTCTCCGGGTTGAAGATGGTTTCCATGAAATAGTGCCAGATGTGGCCGGACCCCCGGGAGCCCGGGATACCCCGCTGGGCCTTTTCCCGGGGCTGGCAGTTGGGGGTCATCGGCTCGTTGTTGTTGTTGCCCATCCAGACGCCCACGGCCAGGTACGGAGTGTAGCCGATGCACCAGTTGTCCCCCCAGTCCTCCGAGGTGCCCGTCTTCACGGCCACCGGCCGGTCGAAGTAGAGGATGCTATGGGGACCAAAGGACATCTCGCGGGCCGTATCGTCGGAAAGGATGTGGTTGATCAGGTAGACGAAGCGGGGGTCGGCCACCTGGGGGTACGCTTCCAGCGGCTTGGGTGTGTACTCATAGAGCACGTTGCCCTGGCTGTCGGTGACCTTCAGGATGGCTACCGGTGGGACGTGGCGGCCCTCGTTGGCAAAGGTGGAGTAGGCGTTGACCATATCCAGCAGGCGTACCTCGCCGCCGCCCAGGGTCAGGGAAAGCCCGTAGAAACTCATCCCGCGCTTCAGCCCGGTAATGCCGAAGCGGTGGGCGGTGTGGATGGTCTGTTCCACGCCGGCGTGCTGGAGCACCTTGACCGCCGGCATGTTGAGGGAACTGCCCAGGGCATTGCGCAACCTCACCGGGCCGTGGTATTTGTTGTCATAGTTCTTGGGGACGTAAGGTTCGTGGCCGGGCACCGGGAATTCGGTCCTGACGTCCAGCACCATGGTGGCCGGGGTGTACATATCGTGGGTCATGGAGAAAGCGGTGATGTAGGTAAAGGGCTTGAAGGAGGAGCCGGGCTGGCGTTCGGCCAGGGCGGCGTTGACGTTGCCGTCCACGACGTTGCCCTCGCGGCCGCAGAGGCTGGGTTGCACCAGGTTATAGTCCACACTGCCCACCATGGCCAGGATTTCGCCGGTGTCGGGGCGCATGGCCACCAGTGCGGCGTTGTGGGCATTGAAGGCGATGAGGTCCTCGCGTTGCATCTGCTCGCGGACGATGGCCTCGGCCAGGCGCTGGTAGCGCATGTCCAGGGTGGTGGTGATGCGCAGGCCGCCGGCGAAGAGTTTCTCCGGGCCGATGTTGGGGTCTTCTTCCAGGAGATGGCGGATGTACATCACAAAGTGCGGAGCCTTGAGCGAGACCAGGGGAGAGGCAAAGTGTAGTTCCTCCTGATAGGCGGCATCGGCCTGCCGGCGGGTGATGTAGCCGTTCTCGACCATCAAATTGAGGACGTCCCGCTGGCGGGCCTTGGCCCGTTCCAGTTTGACCGGGTCCAGTTCGCCGTAGGTAAAGGGGGCGTATACATCGGGCAACTGGGGCAGGCCGGCCAGGAAGGCGCTTTCGGCCAGGTCCAGTTCCCAGGCATGTTTGCCGAAATAACTCTGAGCGGCGGCCTCGATGCCGTAGGAGAGGTTGCCGTAATACACCTCGTTGAAATACATGAGGAGGATGTCGTCTTTGGGCACCCTCCGGGTCAGTTCCAGGGCCAGGATGGCCTCTTTGATCTTACGTTCCAGGCTCTGGGAAACCTGTTCCTGTGGGGTGAAGAGGGCCTTGCGGATGAACTGCTGGGTCAAGGTGCTGCCGCCGCCCACGATTCGGCCGGTGGTGAAAAAGCCCAGGGCGGCGCGGGCGATGCCGACCGGGTCCACGCCGGGGTTCTGGTAGAAGGTCTTGTCCTCGATGGAGAGGGTGGCCCAGATGAGGTGCTTGGGCACCTGATCGAGGCTTTCCAGGCGGGTGCGCCGGCCTTCGGAGAAGAACTCGTAGAGGAGTTCGCCGTGGCGGTCATAGACCTTGGTCGTCTCAAAGAGGCGGCGGGTCTCCAGACGGTCGAGTTGTCCCTGGAGGGACTGGGCATAGTAGAAGTAGGTGCCGGCCGCCGCGCCCAATCCGGAGGCCGTGCCCAGCAGGCTGAGGAGGAGGAAGGCGATCAGGAGTTTGACCAGAAGCGGCATGCGGCGACGCGCCGGGGGGAGGGTGGAGCGGATCAGCCGCCGCATCAGGAAGGGCGGCACCCGCCGCAGCGTCCCGTTGGGGCGAAGCCCGTTCACCCGGTTCAGGTGTCCACGATACACGGCCGTTTCCTCCGCTACAGGTTCTCCCGGCCGGCCTGGTCGCTTCTCCGGAACCTCCCGGCCGGCGAAAAGGAGTATACCACATCCCTTCCCCGCGGTCAAAAAGGAGGGGCCGGCCGATTTGCGCTGCGGGATGCTTTCCGTTATAATCGGCCCGTCGGCCGGCCGATGGAGGTTTGAAGATGAAGGCTCGCGTTGCGGTGTTGCGTACCCGTCCGGAGACGGTGCTGGAAGACTACATCCGGCTCTTTGAACTGGCCGGGGGGCGGGAAGCCCTGGCTCCGGGCGTGCCCACCATCCTCAAGGACAACATTTCCTGGCACTATCCCATGCCGGGGGCGAATACCACCCCCTGGCAACTGGAGGGCACCATTTTGGCCCTGCGCCAGGCCGGCTTCACCGACCTGGTGGCCGTCCAGAACAAGACCGTGGTCATCAACGCCTTCAAGGGCCAGGACCTGAACGGCTATGTGCCGATCTTTCGCCACTACCAGGTCCCCGTGCTCTTCAACTTTCGGGACGAGGATATGAAGTGGGTCCCCTATACGCCCCGCGCCCGGATGCTCATCCTGGACCGTATCTACCCCCAGGGCATCCACATCCCGGACTATTTCTTGGGCAAGAACATCGTGCACCTTCCCACGGTCAAGTGCCACATCTACAGCACGACCACCGGGGCGATGAAAAACGCCTTCGGCGGGCTGCTTTCCACCCACCGGCACTACACCCATAGCTGGATTCACGAGACGCTGGTGGACCTCCTGGCCATCCAGAAGGAAATTCACACCGGCCTCTTTGCCCTGATGGACGGCACCACGGCCGGCAACGGTCAGGGTCCCCGCACCCTGCGGCCGGAGATCAAAAACGTCATCCTGGCCTCGGCCGACCAGGTGGCCATAGATGCCGTGGCGGCCCGGATGATGGGCTTTGACCCGCTGGGCATCGGCTACATCCGGCTGGCCCACGAGCGCGGCCTGGGCGTGGGCGACGTCCGCCAGATCGAGATCGTCGGCGACGCCGACGCGGCCCAGGAAAACTGGCACTTTCAGGTGGGCTGGAACCTGCACCGCTTCCTCGCCTGGCTAGGATGGTACGGCCCCACCCGTTTCCTCCAGAAGTTGATCTTTCGCACGCCGCTGGTGGCCATCCCCATCTTTATCTCCGAGTTCAACCACGACTATGTCCAGTGGCCGCTGCGCTTCCGCCACATCTACCGGCGCTGGCTCCAGACGACCCCCTGGGGGGAACTCTTCCAGAGGTATCAGCAGGAGGGCTACATAGGCGGCTCCGGAAGCCTCTCGGCTTCCGATCGGCCGTAAGCACGCCTTCCCTCGCCTCGCTCACGGCCGCCCCAAAGTCGCTCCGTGTAGCCAAGCAGGTCGGATTGACCATCCGACCTGCTCTTCCTGCCAAGCCAGATGTTCCCCCTCGCCCTCTGGGAGAGGGGGACAGGGGGTGAGGGTGGCCCTGGCCTATACCCCCCGGGGGTATGGGAGATGGGGTTGCCGGCCGGCCCTGGTCGGAGCCGTGCCCTTGGCCGCCATCGTCGACCGGCTCACCCACTCG
>JBMFNL010000059.1:9214-18570 GCA_049970175.1 Chloroflexia bacterium | reverse complement strand
TTAAGGTACGACATTACAAGACGATTAGAGGTATGACATTACAAGACCCTACAGACGGCGTTTGCCGGGTGGCCTCGATCAACGGCGCGGATTTCTACGGCTACTGCATCAGCGGCAACTCCGGTGGGTGGATTGACCGCGAACTGGACCTGACGAACGTTCCCACTCTGGGCAACCTCCTGGGTCAGCCACAGGTCTGGATCGCCCTTGTCTTTTCTTCCGACTCCTCCATCAACTACTCCGAAGGCGCTCACGTAGACAATATCCTCCTGCGCAAGTGCATCGGCACCTGCACCGGAGGCGGCCCTGTTCCGCCCCCGGGGCCGGACAATCTGCAAGAGCGGCCGGCCGATTTTCATCTGCCGGCGACCGGGCCGTAGGCCGGCCGGACCGATGGGGCGATGAGTCCGGGCAAGGTCGGGAACAAACCCGGCCTTGCCCGGAAGTGCCCGGCCGGGAGGACGACGGCAGAGGACGAAGGGTGCGCCAGGCCGGGGTTCAAGAAGGCCGCCCCGGCTTCGGCGGCGGCACGGGGCCGTGACGCCCTGGGCATATGGGTACGGCGAAACCCCCGCGCCGCCGGCCGGCATAGCCGATCGCTTGAGCGCCACAGCACAGGAGGAAAAGAGACGACTTTGCAGGAAAGGTACGGGGGCGGATGGGTCGAACGGCTTTCGCCGACTGATCCTGGGAGTTGTCCTCCTGGTCCTTTTGGCGGCATGTTCGCCCTCAGGAGGGCCCTCCCCGACGGCCCCTTCCGCCACGGCGACCGGCGAGCGCACGGCCTCGAAGCCGTGGCGGATCGTGTTCAGTATGTCCGGCGGGTTTGCCGGTCTCCAACGCTCGGTTGAACTGCTGAGCACCGGACAAATGACGGTCAGCGATCAGAAGATGAAAAGGCAGGTTACCGTTCAGGTGCCTGAGGCGGAGATGCAACAGATCGCCGTCTGGGTCATGGAGGCCCGGCCGGCGCAACCGGAAAGCCGCCTTGCAATTTGTCCGGACTGCCTGGAGTACGAGAGCACGATCGAGAGGGGTGGAGAACGGCTGTACTTTTGGTTCAATGACTTGACCCTGGACCAGGCCGAGTTGGCGCCCCTGGTCAATACCCTGGCTCATTTGCAGGAGAGAGCCCTTTCCGGACAGATGCCCTAAATGAACCGATGGATGCAGGCCAATCGCAAGTTGCACGATGCCCCGTTTTGTGGTATACTAAACTTGCCGGGCGGTTAGCTCAGCCGGTCAGAGCGCTACGTTGACATCGTAGAGGTCACTGGTTCGAATCCAGTACCGCCCATTTCCAATCCAGGGCGGCCGGCCCTATCCCGGCCGCTCCCGGAAAGACGGCGAACAGGACGAGTACCTGACCGCCGGGCGCCAGAGAGGGAGGGTCGCGGCTGCAAGCCCTCCTCGCCGTGGCGACAGGGAAAACCCCCTGGGAGTCGGGCCCGGAACGGCCTGAACCCTTCAGGCCCAGTAAGGGTCCCCGGTTGGCCCCGTTATTCGCCACAGGAGGGCCGGCCGCGCCCGCCTCGGGGAACGGCCGACGGCCGGCCGAAGCAGGGTGGAACCACGAGGATGCCCCTCGTCCCGAGCGGACGAGGGGCTTTTTTCGGAGGAAAGCCATGGCCGAACTGCCGTTACCCGAAATGCCGGCCGATCCGCTGGCCGAAGCCCGTGCCCATCTGGAGGCCGGCCGGCCTCTGGAGGCGTTGCGCCTGCTGGAAGCGCTGGTGGAACGCGAACCCACAAACGCCCTGGCTTACCAGGAACTGGCCCGCGCCCTGGCCGAGGTCTCGCGTTTGGGGCCGGCCGCCCGCGCCGCCCGCCGGGCCCTGGAACTGGACCCCTCCCTGGCCCGGCCCCACGGCGTCTTGGCCTGGGTCGCCGTCAGCCGGGGACGGTACGCAGAGGCCCTGGCCGAGCACCGCGCCCAACTGGAGGCCCTGCCGGAGACGGAGCGCGAGCGGCGCGCCGCCGTTTACAACAATATGGCCACCTGCTTCTTCCGTATGCGGCAACCCGAAGAGGCCCTCTCCGCCCTCCGAGAGGCCCTGGCGCTGGACCCGGAGCGGCCCACCTACCGCTACAACCTGGCCATGCTCCTCCTGCACCTCCGGCAGCCTGTGGAGGCCCAGGGCGAACTGGAGCGGCTGCTCGCCCTCCCGGAGGTGCCCCCGGAGATCGCCCTGATGGCCCGCTTCAACCTGGGCCACCTCTACGCCGGCCAGGGCCGCTACGGCGAGGCCCGCGAACAGTTCCTCCGCGCCCAGACGGTGCGCAAAACTTTCCCCGGCTGGCTCTACAGCCGGCTTCCTTTCCTGGCCCGCTTCCCGGCCTATCTGCTCCTCATCATCCTGGTCGCCATCGTCCTGCTGCTCTGGAATTTCTTCCTGAGGAGGTGACGTATGCCCGCCCCCAAAGATGACCCCCTTCTTCCGCTCCGCCACTCCACGGCCCACGTGATGGCCCAGGCCGTGGGGGAACTCTTCCCCGGCACCAAATTCGGCATCGGGCCGGCCATCGAGGACGGCTTCTACTACGACTTCGACCTGCCCCGCCCACTCACCCCGGACGACCTAGAAAAGATCGCAGCCCGGATGCGCGAAATCATCCGGGGAAACCACCCCTTCATCCGACGCGAGATCTCCCCCGAGGAGGGCCGCCGAATCTTCCACGACCAGCCCTATAAACTCGAACTCATCGAAGACCTCCAGGCCGGCCGCGCCGACGAGGACGGGGAAAGCATCTCCGCCGGCCCCCTCACGCTCACGACCTATACCCACGACACCTTCACCGACCTCTGCCGGGGACCCCACCTGGAACACACCGGCCAGATACCCTCCGACGCCTTCAAACTCCTGCGGGTGGCCGGGGCCTACTGGCGCGGCGACGAACGCCAGCCGCAACTGCAACGCATCTACGGCACGGTCTGGCCCACCCGCCAGGAACTGGAAGCCTACCTCGTGCGCCTGGAGGAGATCGAGCGGCGCGACCACCGCCGCCTGGGCCGCGAACTGGACCTCTTCAGCGTGGACCCCGACCTGGGGGCCGGCCTGGTGCTCTGGCACCCCAAGGGGGCGATGATTCGCTACCTGGTGGAAGAGTTCTGGCGCCAGGAACACCTGAAGTGGGGCTATGAACTCGTCTTCTCCCCCCATATCGGCCGCTCCTGGCTCTGGGAGAAAAGCGGGCACCTCCAGTTCTACCGCGAAAACATGTACGCCCCCCTGGAGATCGACGAGCAGGAGTTCTACCTGAAGCCGATGAACTGCCCCTTCCACATCGCCATCTACCGCTCCCGCGTCCGCAGTTACCGCGAATTGCCGCTGCGCTGGGCCGAACTGGGGACGGTCTACCGCTACGAGCGCGGCGGGGTGCTGCACGGCCTCCTGCGCGTGCGCGGCTTTACCCAGGACGACGCCCATATCTTCTGCCGGCCGGACCAGATCGAGGACGAGGTCCTGCGCTGCCTGGACTTTTGCCTGCACCTGTGGCGGGCCTTTGGCTTCCACGAGTACGAAATTGACCTCTCGGTGCGCGACCCGGCCCACCCGGAAAAGTATGCCGGAAGCGATGCCGCCTGGCAACAGGCCGAACAGGCCCTGAGCCGGGCCCTGGAGGCCCGTCAACTGCCCTACCGCCGGGCCGAGGGCGAAGCCGTCTTCTACGGCCCCAAGATCGACTGGAAGATTCGCGACGCGCTGGGACGGACCTGGCAGTGCACGACCATCCAGTTCGATTTCAACCTCCCGGAGCGCTTCGACATTGCCTACATCGCCGAGGACGGTCGGGAACATCGCCCCTACATGGTCCACCGGGCCCTCCTGGGTTCGATGGAGCGCTTCCTGGGCCTGCTCATCGAGCACTACGCCGGGGCCTTCCCGGTCTGGCTCTGCCCGGTGCAGGTGGTCCTGATTCCCATCACCGATGCCCAGGTGCCCTATGCCCGGCAGGTCGAAGAGGCGGTGCGGGCCGCCGGCCTCCGCGTCGTCCTGGACGATTCCAACCGCCGGATGCAGGCCAAGATTCGCGAGCACCAGTTGCAGAAGGTGCCCTATATGCTCGTCCTGGGAGCCCGCGAGGAAGCCGCCGGCCAGGTGGCCGTGCGCCTGCGCACCGGCGAGGACCTGGGGGATATGCCGCTTGCACGCTTTCTGGCACTGGCCCGGGAAGCGGTGGAGAAAAAGGTTACCGGTTTGAAGGTTGAAGGTTGAAGGTTGGAGGGGACGAATGGCGATTCGCGCCGTGCTCTTTGATTTCGGGGGCGTCCTGGTGCGCACGGAGGACGATAGCGGCCGGCGGAAGTGGGAGGAGCGCCTTGGCCTGCCCCGGGGCGCGCTGGAACGCCTGGTCTTGGAGTCGGACGTCTCGGTGCAGGCGATGGTGGGCCGCGTACCCGAGGAAGCCGTGTGGCAGCACGTGGCCCGAACCCTCGGCCTGAACCTCGCCGAGTTGGACGAACTGCGCCGCGACTTCTGGGCCGGCGACCGGCTGGACCCCCTTCTCCTTTCTTTCCTCCACAGCCTGCGGCCGCGCTACCGGACCGGATTGCTCAGCAACGCCTGGAGCAACGCCCGCGACGTTTTCACCGGGAAGTACGGCCTGGGCGAGGTGATGGACGTCCTGGTCATCTCCGCCGAGGAGGGAGTGATGAAGCCGGAGGCGCGGATCTACCACATCGCCGTGGAACGGCTGGGGGTACGCCCGGACGAGGCCGTCTTTGTGGACGATCTGGCCGAGAACGTGGCCGGGGCCCGAAAGGCCGGCCTGCACGGGATCCAGTTTCAACATCCGGAGCAGGTCATGGCCGAAGTGCGCCGCTACCTGGATGGAACCTAGGGCGGAGCCCCCGGGGAACAAATTGGGCCTCCCTGCGTAGGAGCAATAGAATACGTGGCTCAAGGCACCGCCTTCAACCTGGTTCAACCGTAAGGATGCCCGGTGCCGGTGGCCGGCCGGGGAAAATTCGGGTATAATGGGGGGCAGGAACTTTGGAGGCAGCGATGGCCGCCTGGTTTGCCGACTGGAAGATCCTGGACTGGGCCTACCTGGGTTTCTTCGCCTCCGGCCTGCTCTATGCCCTTTTCCTGGCCGTCTTCGGCCTCGGACACGGTGGCGGCCTGGAGCACGGTGGCGATCTGGGGCATGGAGCCGACCTGGGGCACGGGGTGGACCTGGGGCATGCCCCGGATATGGGCCACGGCTTCGACCTGGGGCACGGGGTAGACCTGGGGCACGCCCCGGATATGGGCCACGGCTTCGACCTGGGACATGGGGCCGATCTGGGGCACGGGGTGGACCTGGGGCATGGAGCCGAGGTGGGGCATGGGGTCAGCCTGGAGCATGGGATGGAGGCGGGCCACGCCGCCCATCTGGAGCACGATTTTTCGGCCGAGGGAGAAGCCCAACAGCCCCCGCTTCTGCCCTGGAACCCCGTGATCATCGCCACCTTTCTGGGTGGGGTGGGAGGCTTTGGATTGCTGGGGACCCGCATCCTCGGCCTGGGAGCGCTCCTCAGCCTGCTGGTGGCCCTGCCGGCCGGCTTCTCCCTGGCGGCCGGCATCTTCTTCCTCTACCGGCTGTTCCTTTCCCAGGCCGGCCCGAGCAGCGCCCCGACCTGGCAGGACATCCGCAGCGCCCCGGCGCGCGTCCTCGTCTCCATCCCGGAGGGCGGCCTGGGCGAGGTCGTCTACGAGGCCCGGGGCTTTCGCTACACCACGCCGGCCCGCTCCATAGACGGCCGGCCGATTCCGGCCGACATCCCCGTCACCATACTCGACATCGTGGACGGCGTGGCTCTGGTGGATCTGCGCTATATTTGAAAGGAGGCTCTGATGTCCGGCGTCGTGCTCTTTTTCATCATCTTCGGCCTGGCCGTCCTGGTCATCGTCTTCCTGGCCTACCTGGCTAGCCGCTTCCGCAAGGTTGGACCGAACCAGGCCATGATCATCTCCGGCCGAACGCACTACTGGTTCGATCCGGTGACCAAACAGCGCGTGCGGCGCGGCTTCCGCGTCGTCAAAGGCGGGGGAGCCGTGATCATCCCCGTCCTGGAGCGGATGGACATCCTCTCCCTGGAACTCCTCACCCTGGACGTGCTCGTCTCCCGCGCCTACACCGCCGAGGGCGTCCCGGTGACGGTGGAGGGGGTGGCCCAGATCAAGGTCAAGGGGGACGACATTTCCATCGCCACCGCCGCCGAACAATTCCTTTCCAAGAGCGCGGACGAGATGCGTAACGTGGCCCTGCAGACGTTAGAAGGCCACCTGCGCGCCATCCTGGGCACCCTCACGCCGGAGCAGATCAACTCCGACCGCGATGCCTTCGCCCAGAAAGTGCAGGAGGTCTCGGCCGCCGACCTGGCCAAGATGGGCCTGGAGATCGTCTCCTTCACGGTGAAGGAAATCCGTGACGAAAAGGGCTACCTGGAGGCCCTGGGGGTCAAGCCGACGGCCGAACGCAAGCGCGACGCGGCCATCGGCGAGGCCATCGCCCAGCGGGATGCCGCCATCCAGGCCGCCCAGGCCAAGCAGCAATCCCGGGAGGCCGAACTCCTGGCCGAGACCAAGATCAAGGAGGCGGAGAAGAACTACCGGGTGCAGACGGCCGCCTTCGACGCCGAGGCCGACCGTAAGCGGGCCGAGGCCGACCTGGCCTATACCCTCCAGCAGAACATCACCCAGCAGGCGGTGAAGGAGCAGGAGGTACAGATTCAGGTCGTGGAGAAGCGCAAGCAGATCGAGGTGCAGGAGCAGGAGGTCCTGCGCAGGGAAAAGGAACTCCTGGCCACCGTGGTCAAGCCGGCCGAGGCGGAACAACTGCGCATCCGCACCCTGGCCGAGGCGAACAAATACCAGACCCTGATTCAGGCCGAAGGCCAGGCCCAGGCCATCCGGACCATCGGCCAGGCCGAGGCCGATGCCACCCAGGCCCGTGGATTGGCCCAGGCCGAGGTCATCCGCGCCCAAGGTCTGGCCGAAGCCGAGGCGATGGAGAAAAAGGCCGCCGCCTGGGCCCAGTACAACCAGGCGGCCATCATCCAGCAACTGATCGAGGCCATGCCCAAGGTGGCCGCGGCCATCGCCGAGCCGCTCTCCCGCACCGAGCGCATCGTCGTCATCAGCGGGGGCGGGGGAGACGGCAGCGGGGCCGGCGCCTCTCGCATCACCCAGGACATCGCCAACATCATCGCCCAGGTGCCGGCCGCGGTGGAGGCGCTCACGGGCGTGGACCTGGTGGAGACGATTCGCAACCTGCCCGGGGTTCGCCAGAGCGCCCCTCGGGAAAAGCCGCCGGAATAGGCCGGCCTATTGTCGGAGATAACCTCTCCTGGGGGTAAACCCAACACGCAACACGAAACACGCCCCATTTGACGCCCTCCCCCTCCCGGCTTATAATTTGCCCACCAGAATAACGGTGGAGCACCCAGGAGCAAGCGATGCCCAAGATCGAGCCCCGTATCCTTAAAGGCACGCGGGACTTTCTTCCGCGCACGATGATCCTGCGCCAGTACGTTATGGACACGCTGCGGCGCACCTTTGAGCAATTCGGCTTTGAGCCGCTGGAGACGCCGGCCATCGAGTATGCCGAAACCTTTGAGGGCAAATCGGACGCCGAGGTGGATAAACTTCTCTACCGCTTCACCGACCACGGCGGCCGGCGGGTGGCGCTGCGCTATGAACTCAACGTGGCCCTGGCCCGCGTGGCCGCGCAGTACCAGAGCGAACTGGTCTTTCCCTTCAAACGGTATCAGATGGGGCCGGTCTGGCGGGCCGACAAGCCGCAGAAGGGCCGCTACCGCGAGTTCTGGCAATGCGATGTGGACATCGTCGGCAGCGCCTCGATGCTGGCCGATGCCGAGGTGCTGGCCGTGGTCTATACCTCCCTGCGCAACCTGGGCTTTGAGCGCTTCACCATCCGCCTGAACGACCGCAAGATTCTCTCCGGTTTGGGGATCGTCGCCGGGGTCCCGGCCGAACGGACGGCCGGCCTCTACCGGGCCATAGACAAACTGGAACGCGACGGGGCGGAACGGGTGCGGGAACTCCTGCTGGAGGAAGGGCTCCCGGCGGAGACGGCCGGCCGGCTCCTGGAGATGGTGCAGATGCCCGGAGGAGGCCCCGAAGTGCTGGCCGGGCTGCGCTCCCGGTTTGCCGATGTTCCGGTGGGGCTGGAGGGAGTGGCCGAGATGGAGGAACTCCTGGGATACCTGGAGGCGCTGGGGGTGCCGGCCGGCCACTATCGTCTGGACCTGAGCATGGTCCGGGGCCTGGGCTATTACACCGGCCCGATCTACGAGACGGTGGTGGAGGAACCGCGCATCGGCTCCATCAGCGGGGGCGGGCGCTACGACCGCATGGTCGGCCTCTTCGGCCCGGACATGCCGGCCACAGGGGTCTCCCTGGGCCTGGAGCGCATCGTGGATGTGATCTCCGAACTCCACCTGCTGGAGTTGCCGGCGACGATCGTGCAGGCCCTGGTCGCCCTCTTCGATGCCGAGTATGTTCCGGCCGCCCTGAACCTGGCCCAGGAGTTGCGCCGGGCGGGAATCCGGACGGAGGTCTACCTGGAGGTGGGGGCCCCTCTGGGCAGGCAATTTCGCTATGCCGACCGCAAGGGCATCCCCTATGTGCTGGTGATCGGGCCGGATGAGGCGGCCGCCGGGGCCGTGACGGTGAAGGAGATGCACACCGGGGAGCAGCGCACCATCCCCCGGCCGGAAACGGCCGACTACCTGAAGGGAGAACTCGCCCGGCGCTGAGGCCGGTTTCCCCGCATAAGGGTTGCATGTTTGTCGTTGGGTGAGGCGCCGTGTGAGGTCGGCCGGAGCGCCGCGACGGCCGTATCGAAATAAGCCCCGCCCATTTACAAACATGCATCCCCTCATCGGGGCAGGCGTCAGCGGACCTCCACCCGGAAGGTCACCGTGCCTCCACCGGTGTAGCGGCAGGGGTCCAGACACTGCACATAGGCGGCCCCGTCGGGGCCGGCCAGTCCCAGGTCCGCCGGGGCCATTCCCCGGCTGAGGGGGACGTAATAGGGGTTGAGCGACTGCAGGGCGTGCAGGCAGATCGGCCGGCCGGCCACCAGGCGGTAACCCTCTTCGATCCAGAAGAAGTCTCCCACCTGGTAGGCCGGACAGCGCCCCTGGATTTCAACGACCTCGACCCGCAGAGGGCTTTTTGCGCCCGCTTTCCCGCTTTCCATCACGCACCTCCAAGGTCCAACGATGGCCCGGAAGTCCTGCCCGGACGTAAACTTCTCCCATCCTCATCCTGCCCGCCGCTCCACCCCGGCACCCCCATTCGTGTATTCGTGTGCGCATTCGTGGACGACCCCGGCAACCTTCTCGG
>JBMFNL010000059.1:0-9114 GCA_049970175.1 Chloroflexia bacterium | reverse complement strand
GCCCTGCCCCCCATTCGTGTATTCGTGTGCGCATTCGTGGACGACCCCGGCAACCTTCTCGGCCTCCCCTTCCGCAGGACAGAGGCCCTGCCCCCCATTCGTGTATTCGTGTGCGCATTCGTGGACGACCCCGGCAACCCTTGGGGCGGATGAATGACAGGAGGGGAAACGGTTCCTTCGATGGTTCCCCCACCCAGTACCTCTTCCCCTCGATAGAAGACGACGGCCTGGCCCGGGGTGATGGCGCGCTGGGGAGTATCGAATTCCACCCGGACGCGGCCCTCTTCCAGAGGAAAGAGCCAGGCCGGGGCCTCCGGCGTCCGGTAACGTACCTTAGCCTCCACCCGGAGCGGCCCCTCCGGCCACTTCCCGGAGACGAAGGAGACGGATTCGGCCTCCAGAACCCGGCTCAGCAGCGCCTCCTCCGGGCCGACGATGAGGGCGTTTTCCTCCGGCCGCAGGGCCACGACGAAAAGGGGATGCGGCTGACCGGAAATCCCCAGCCCCTTGCGCTGGCCGACGGTGTAATAGGGCAGGCCGCGATGGGTGCCCAGGGGCCGGCCGGCAAGGTCCAGGATGGGGCCCGGTTGGGCCAGCAGCCGGGAGGAGAGGAAGCGGCGGTAGTCGCCGTCGGGGATGAAGCAGATTTCCTGGCTCTCCGGCCGGCCGGCTGTGGCCAACCCCCGCCGGGCCGCCTCCTGACGAACCTCCGCTTTGGTCAGTTCGCCCACCGGGAAAAGGAGGCGGGATAACTCCTCCTGGCCCAGCATATAGAGCACGTAGGACTGGTCTTTGCGCCGGTCGCGTCCTCGCCAGAGGTGGTATCCCCCTTCACCCCGCCGGATGCGGGCATAATGTCCGGTCGCCAGATACGAGCACCCCAGCGCACGGGCCCGCTGCAGGAGAAGCCGAAATTTGATCCAGCGGTTGCAGGCCAGACAGGGGTTGGGGGTGCGGCCGCGGCCGTATTCCCGGATAAACTCCTCCACCACCAGGCGCCGAAACTCGTCCCGAAAGTTGAAGACATAGTGGGGGATGCCCAGTTGCTGGCAGACCCGGCGGGCCCCCTCCACCGCCTCCAGGGAACAGCAGGAGGCCGGCCCCGGGAGAAAACCCTCCTCGGCCCAGAGGTGAAGCGTCACCCCGGTCACCCGATAGCCCTGTTCCACCAACAGGGCCGCCGCCAGCGAGGAATCCACGCCGCCGCTCATCGCGACGAGGACGGAGGCCTCCGGAGGCATGTCCATCGCACTTTCTCCCGGGCCGGCCTGCGGATCGGCCGGGCGAGGCGAAGTTTTGACCCTCTTTCAAGCGTGGCCCACCTCGGCGATCACCTGCCGGTATACGTCCGCCGTTTGGGCGGCCACCTGTTCCCAGGTGAAGTAGCGCTGCACCCGGGTGCGGCCCTTGGCCCCCATCTCCCGGGCCCGGCTGCGGTCCTCCAGCACCACCTTGATGCCCCAGGCGATGTCCCCAGGGTCGTTCCCGTTGACGTGGACGCCGTTCTGATCGCTTCCCGAGGGCACGACCTGCTCGCGGAAGCCGACCACGCCGTTGGCTCCCACCACGACCGGGCGGGCCATGGCCATCGCCTCCAGGGAAACGATGCCAAAGGGCTCATAGACCGAGGGAAAGACACACAGGTCGGCGGCGGCATAGTGGACGATGCGTTCCCACTCCGAGACAAAGGCGTAGTGGGTGATGACCTTCCCGGTGAGTCCCAGGCGATGGATCAGTTCCTCGATGTCGTGCTGTTCCTCCCCCTTGCCCAGGATGACCAGTTTGGTGTTGGGATACGTTTCCAGCACGGCCGGCATGGCCTGGATCAGGTTGCGCACGCCCTTGACCCAGGTGAGCCGGCCGATGAAGAGGATCATGATGTCCTCGGGGCCGACGCCGTAGCGGCTGCGCAACTCCTGGATTTCTTCCTTGGGCACGCGGGTAGGATCATAGACCTCCGGGTCCACGCCGTTCCAGACGACGCTCACTTTGGCCGGAGGCCAGCCGTGGCGGTTGAGGTCATCCTTCATCGCGTGGCTGACGGTGAGGATGCGATGGGCCTGAAAGGCCATCTCCTGCTCCAGCCGGCCGACAAAGGGGGAACCGGCCCCGCCCCGCCGGCCCCACTCGGTGGAGTGGACGTGAAAGACCACCGGCAGGTCCGTCTCGTTGCGCACCACCAGGCCGGCGACGGCGCTGAGCCAGTCGTGTACGGCAACGATGTCAAAACGGGCATCCTCTTCCTTCATCACCTGGTTGACAAACTTGGCGGCGGAGAGGATGTTGTAGATAAAGATGTCGTTGAAGAACGAACCCCACTGCCGCAGTTCCTCGTTGACCAGGAGAGGGAAGACGTTGCTGGCATCCACACCGATGGGCCGGTGCACCTCCACACCGCCGATGACCTCCCGCGTCTTTAGCACTCCACCCTGGTTCATGGTGAAGACGACGACATCATGCCCCTGCCGCACCAGGGTGCGGGTGATGTAGGTGGCATAGGTGCCCAGCCCCCCCACGATGGCGGGAGGATACTCGTAAACAAAGAAGGCGATGCGCATCCTATCCTCCTTTCGCGCCGTATCCTACGGCCGTCCACCCCATTGTAGCACACTTTCCGGTGAAAGAAAACTCCGGGAAAGCCGGTTTTGACATAACGGCCCTCCTGTGGTATAATAAAAGCCGATGTGCCCGACCGGACGGGTCGGTCGGGAAGGTTCCGGGCGGTGAACGTTCAGGAGAGGAAAAACGATGGAAACGATCGAGGAATTTCTGGACTACCTGGAGGTGGAACGCAATTTCTCCCCTCACACCCTTTCGGCCTACCACACGGACCTGGTGCAGTTCTACGACTTCCTGAAAGAGCAGCGTGCTTTCCGGGACTGGGGCGAGGTGACGCGCGACGACCTTCTGGCCTTTACGGTCTATCTGAAGGAGCGCAAATACACCCCTTCGACCATCGTCCGGCGCCTCTCGGCCCTCCACTCTTTTTTCCTCTACCTGTTGCACGAGGGCAAGATCGCGCACGATCCCTGTGAGGGCCTGGAGATGCCCCGGATTTCCCGCCGGCTGCCCCGGGTCCTTTCCGTGGAGGAGGTGGACGAACTTCTGGAACTGCCGGCCCGCTCCAATACCCCCGTCGCCCTGCGCGACCGGGCCATGCTGGAGGTCGCCTACGCCGCCGGACTGCGCGTCAGCGAACTGGTGGGACTGAAACTGGATAGCATCAACCTGACCACCGGCTCCGTCCGCTGCATCGGCAAGGAGAACCGGGAACGCATCATCCCGTTGAGCGCCACGGCGGTGCAGGCGGTGCAGGAATACCTGGAACTGGGCCGTCCCTACCTGGCCCGCTCCTCGGCCGAACAACACCTTTTCCTCAACCGGCGAGGCCGGCCGATGACCCGCCAGGGCTTCTGGCTGATGCTGAAAAAGTACGCCGAGGAGATCGGCCTCTACGACATCACGCCCCATACCCTGCGCCATACCTTCGCCACCCACGCCCTCCGGCGCAAGGCGGACCTGCGCTCCGTCCAGGAACTCCTGGGCCACACCTCCATCGCCACCACCCAGATCTACACCCAACTGGCCACCGAGCAACTGCACGAAGCCTACGAGCAGGCCCACCCCCGGGCGGAGGAAGAGGGGTAGGACGGCGGGGATGGCCGGCGTTGTAGCGATCACCGCTTTCAGGAGGTTAGCGCTCCTATGACCGCACCTTCTATGGACATTATCGTCAGCCTGTGCAAACGACGCGGCTTCATCTTCCCCTCCAGCGAGATCTACGGCGGCTTTGCCAGCACCTGGGATTACGGCCCTCTGGGTTCGGAACTCAAGTGCAACGTCAAGCAGGCCTGGTGGCGGAGCATCGTCTGGGAGCGCCCCGATGTCGAGGGCATTGATGGAGCCATCCTCATGTCCCCGCGCATCTGGGAGGTCTCCGGGCATGTAGCCAGTTTCACCGACCCCCTGGTGGAGTGCAAATCGTGCCATCAGCGTTTCCGGCCGGATATGCTGGAGGATAAACGGTGTCCCAACTGCGGGGGCACCGACCTGACCGAGCCGCGCCAGTTCAACATGATGTTCAAGACCTTTGTCGGCCCGGTGGAGGACGAGGCCTCGGTGGCCTACCTGCGCCCGGAGACCTGCCAGACCATCTTTGTCAACTTTGAAAACGTCCTCAACACGGCCCGGCCGACGCCCAAACTCCCCTTCGGCATCGCCCAGATCGGCAAGGCCTTCCGCAACGAGATCGTCACCGGGAACTTTATCTTCCGCACCCGCGAGTTTGAGCAGTTCGAACTGGAGTACTTCTGCCGGCCCGAGGAGGCCGAACGCCTCCATCAGGAGTGGATTCAGGAGCGGCTGCGCTGGTACACGGGACTGGGCGTCCGGCCGGAAAACCTGCGGGTACGGGCGCACGAGCCGGAGGAACTGGCCCACTATGCCGCCGCCTGCTACGACATCGAGTACCGTTTCCCCGATCCGCTGGGCTGGAAAGAACTGGAGGGCATCGCCAACCGCACCGACTATGACCTGCGCCGGCACGGCGAGGGCAGCGGCCACCCGCTGCGCTACTTTGACGAGGAGACCGGCCAGCACATCATCCCCTACGTCATCGAACCTTCCGGCGGCGTGGACCGGGCCGTCCTGGTCTTTCTCCTCGATGCCTACGATGAGGAGATCGTCCGGGGGGAGAAGCGGGTGGTGCTGCGGCTGCATCCCCTGCTGGCCCCGATCAAGGTAGCCGTCTTCCCGCTGAAGCGAAACGTGCCGGCCCTGGTGGAGATGGCCCAGGGGATCGCCCGGAGGCTGCGCCCCCACATGCGCACCATCTACGACGACACCGGGGCCATCGGCCGGCTTTACCGACGCATGGACGAGGTCGGCACCCCCTACTGCCTCACCGTGGATTTCCAGAGCCTGGAGGACCACACCGTTACCGTCCGCGACCGGGACACGATGGAGCAGGAACGGGTGCACGTGGAGGAGTTGCTGCCTTACCTGAGGGAGCGGATTCCGTGGTAGCGGAGAGGGTGCTGGACAGCGAAACGCTATTGAGCCTTGCCCTGGCCGGCCTGCTCCCGGTCCTGGAGGAAAAGGCCCGGGCCGGCGGCTGCCCGTTGTGCGCTTCCTGTCAGGGCAACTGCCGGGAACGAGCCTGGGAACTCCTTTCCCCCGGGGCGGAATACTGGGCCGCCCGCTTTCGGGAAGGAGATCCGGCTGGGGCCCTGGCCGGCCGAATCGACCACACCCTGCTCAAACCGGAAGCCACCCCGGCCCAGATCGAGGCCCTCTGCCGCGAGGCCCTCCAATACCGCTTCTTCTCCGTCTGCGTGAACCCACGCTACGTGCCGCTGTGCGCCCAGGTCCTCCGGGGAAGCGACATCCTGGTCTGCACGGTGGCCGGCTTCCCGCTGGGGGCCACCTCGACCTATGCCAAGGTCGAGGAGACGAGACAGGCCCTCCGGGATGGAGCCGGGGAGGTGGATATGGTCCTTGCCATCGGCGACCTGAAGGCCGGGGAGGAGGACCGGGTGCGGGAGGAAATCGCCCGGTTGGCCGAGGTCTGCCACGCCGCCGGGGCCCGGCTCAAGGTGATTCTGGAGACGGCCCTGCTGAACGACGCCGAGAAGGTGCGGGCCTGCGAACTAGCCGTGGCGGCCGGGGCCGATTTCGTCAAAACCTCCACCGGCTTTGCTCCGGGCGGGGCTACCGTGTACGATGTGTGCCTGATGCGCCATACGGTCGGGGAGGCGGTCGGGGTCAAGGCGGCCGGCGGCATCCGCACCGCCGACGACGCCCTGAGGATGCTGGTGGCCGGAGCCGGCCGCCTGGGTGCCAGCGCCGGCGTGCGCTTGGTGGAGGAAGTGCACGCCCGCGCCTAGCCTGCCGGGCCACCGCCCGAGGAAATGCCCAGCATCTCCCGGTACACCGCCACCGTGGCCCGGGCCACCGCCGGCCAGTCGAAGCGCTCCCGCACGATTCTTGCCCCCTCCTCCCCCATCGCCGGCCAGTCGGCCCGCCGGGCCAGGAGGTCCTGCAGGCCCCGGCAGAGCGCCTCCACATCGCCCGGCGGCACCAGCCGGCCGTTGCGCCCATCGAATACCTTGTCCGGAATGCCCCCCACCCGCGTCGCAAGCACCGGCCGGCGGTGAATCATCCCCTCCAGAACGACCAGGGAACTCCCCTCGTAGAGCGTCGGGTGCACCAGGAGGTCGGCGACCTCGTAGAGGTTATGCAGTTCGGCATCGCTCAGCCGGCCGGAAAAGCGCACCTGCCCGGTCAGCCCCAGCCTCCGCACCTGCCCCTCCAGGGCCGGCCGCTCCTTCCCCTCGCCCACCACCACCCAGCGCCACCCCGCCGGGAGGTGCTCCCGCAGCCGTCCCAACGCCTCGGCCAGCAGGTGAAAGCCCTTGTTGCGCTCCAGCCGGCTGACGCTCAGGAGAACGAGCGGCGAGCCGGCCAGGTCCAGCCGCCGGCGCAGCCTCTCCTGCACCTCCGGATTCAGCGGGGCCAGGCACTCTTCCACGGCGATGGCGCTGGGCAGCACGACCACCCGGGACGGTTCCACCCCCAGGTAGCGCGGCACCTCGGCCCGGGTGCATTCATCGGTGGCGATGACCCGGTCGGCGGCGCGGGCGCCGTAACTGTAGAGGGCGCGGAAGGGGATATAGGCCAGGCGTTTGGCCGGGGAAGGGGTCTTGTATTCCTCCATCCCATGGGGGTTCATGATCATCGGGGCGGCGGCGCGCAGGGCGGGGTCATGCCGACGCCGCCAGCCGTAGCCAAAGGCGGCCAGCCCCTGGGCGTGCACCAGGTCCACCCGGCCGGTGCGTACCCAGCCGGCCACTTCCCGGCCCAGCGCCCAGGAGTACAGGGGGTAGTTGATCTGCCGGCCCAGGATGGAATCGGGGCGGAGAAAGGGGGAGGTGCGGTCGTATCGCCGGCCGTGCACCCGCACGCCCGGCCCCAGGGCCTCTGCGTTCCCCACCGGCTCCTGGACCCAGAGTTCGACCTCCACCCCCAGCCGGGCCAGGTGGGTGCTCAGGTGGAAGACGTGCCGTTCCACCCCTCCGTAGCCGTGCAACGGGAACACGGCCCGGGCCAGCATGGCGATGCGCATCGCTCCTCTCCTCACCCTGCGATCGCCGGGTCCGACCGCTCTTCCGAAGGCACGGGAAGGGCGAAGAAGAAGGTGCTGCCCCGGCCCGGCATGCTGCGTACCCCGATGCGGCCGCCGTGCTGTTCCACGATGGAACGACAGATGGCCAGGCCCAGTCCTGTGCCCGGGATGCCCTCGGCCTGGGGGCTTCGCACCCGGTAAAACTTCTGGAACAGTCCCTTCTGATCCTGTGGGTCAATGCCGATGCCGGTATCGCTTACGCTGCAGATCACTTCCTTTTCGTCCCGTTCCAGACGCACCTGAACGCTCCCGCCGGAAGGGGTGTATTTGATGGCATTCTCCACCAGGTTGACCACCACCTGGCGCAGCCGGCGGGCGTTGCCCCGGACGACCGGCACATCCCGGCCGATCTCGGCCGTCAGCTTCAGCCCCTTCTCGGCGGCGCGGGGGGAGAGCGTCTCCACCGCCTCCAGCACCACCGTGTTCAGCGAGCACGGGCCCATCTCCATTTCGATTCCGGCCTCGATCTTGCCCAGGTCCAGGAGATCGGTGATGAGTTCGTTCATCTGCTCCACCGCCCGCCGGATGCGTTCGACGGCTCCCCGCTGCTCTTCCGTCAGCGGGCCGAGCATGCCGACCAAGTCGGCGTAGCCCCGCACCGTGGTCAGCGGCGAGCGCAGGTCATGGGAGACGGTGGAGACGAATTCGCTTTTCAGCCGGTCCAGTTCCTTGAGGTGGGTGATGTCCTGGAGGATG
This sequence comes from Chloroflexia bacterium, assembly GCA_049970175.1. Classification (GTDB taxonomy): domain Bacteria; phylum Chloroflexota; class Chloroflexia; order DTKN01; family DTKN01; genus JASFBA01. The sequence goes on along the minus strand of JBMFNL010000059.1, from coordinate 1,235 downwards.
GCTACCCAGCCCACCCCGGCCACCGGGGAGAGGCTGCAGAAGCGTACCCGTCCGTCGGCGGTGGTGATTTCTCCGGTGACCGCCTCTCCGTCCCGCATCGCTCGGGCCAGGAGGTCGGCCAGGGCGGGGGGCAGGACCTCCTCCGGCGGCCGGCCCAGGGCTTCGGCGGAGAGGCCAAAGGCCCGTTCGGCCGAGCGGTTCAGCCGGGCCACCCGGCCGGCCGTATCCAGCACGATGACGGCATCGGCCGTCCCCTCCAGGATGGCGGCCAGTTTCTTCCGCTCGTTCTCGGCGGTGGTGTAGAGGTCGGCGTTCTCCAGGCAGATGGCCGCCTGCCGGGCCAGTTCCTCCAGGAGGGCCAGTTGCCCTTCGCCGAACTGGTAGGGCACGTGGTGGGTGAGCACCATAACGCCCAGCACCCGTTCCCGCCGGACAAAGGGCACGGCCACGGCGGAACGGGAAGGCTCCCGATCCTCGGGAAAGGAAAGCCAGCGGGGGTCCTGGGCGGTATCGTAGACGACGCATCCCTGCCGGTGGCGCACCACCCAGCCGGCCAGCCCCTGGTCCAGGATTCGGGCCGTCCGCCGGTTCACCGAACGCTCGGCCGGACGGGAGAAGAAGGATTGAGACAGGTTGCCGTCCTCGTCGAGCAGGAGGATGCTGCCCCAACGGGCCCCCGTGGCCCGGATGGCCCGGGAGAGGATGCCGTCGAGGACGTGGCGGGGCTGCAGAGAGTCGGCCAGTTCGGCGAAACTCTGGCGCAGGAACTCGGCTCGGTCGCGTTCGGCGGTCAACTGATCGGATTTGCGCCGCAGTTCCTGGGTCAGTTCAAAGACCCGCTCGCGGGCCTGCTCGAATTCGAGTTGTCGCCGGCGCAGTTCGCGTCCCCAGTTGCGCGAGGGGACATAGGCCAGCCGCAGGAGCGCCAGGGTGAACGCCCCCGCGCTGGCCAGGGCGGCCAGGCTCAAGGGGATGAGCCCGGCCGGCCCCCAGTTCCCCAGGGCGGCCAGGAGGATGAGGCCCAGAGAGACCAGGGGGAAGGCGATGGAGAGAAGAAAGATGCCCCGATCGCGCAGCCAGGTGATCACCGTGACCTCTCAACGTGCCGGGGACATTTTAGCACAGCCGGAGAGGGATGGCAAGGCAGCGTTCTTCTCGGGCGCGCGCCATTTTTGTAGGCGACTTTGGGCCAAGAGGAGGGCACCTCCTTGTTCGCCGCCTAGGGTAGAATGGGC
>JBMFNL010000058.1:18876-18944 GCA_049970175.1 Chloroflexia bacterium | reverse complement strand
CGAATGAGCACACGAATGTCGCCATCCACCGAATTCCGACAGGGGAATTGAAACTACATTCGTGCTAT
>JBMFNL010000058.1:0-18776 GCA_049970175.1 Chloroflexia bacterium | reverse complement strand
ATTCGAGTCATTCGTTGCATTCGTGGTCGCCATCCACCGAATTCCGACAGGGGAATTGAAACTACATTCGTGCTATATTCGAGTCATTCGTTGCATTCGTGGTCGCCATCCACCGAATTCCGACAGGGGAACGGCATGTCCACATGGGCGTGGTGATGAGAGTTCGGCGGCATTGCCTAGGGTGGTGTTCAGGAAACCTCCCAGTTTGGGGCCGGCCCGCTCGGCCAGGTGCTCGGTGGCCTCGCCCAGCAGGCCGGCCAGCGGGACAAGCCCCAGGGCCGAGGCAATGAAGACGGCCTGTGTCCCCCCAGCCGTCCCCCGGAAGCCGACCTCGGCCACCACGGCCGGGGGCAAAGATCACCAGAAAGCGCAGACATTTCATCTCGGAGAGCCGGGCGACGGGCCTAGGGGCGGGGTAACCCCGCGCTGGAAACGGGACGACCCCGCCCTACAGTCCCACACTACCACGAACGTCCGATCAGCGGCAGGTAGATGCGGTAGGCGCCGACCTCCAGAAGACGCCAGGCCGTGGTCAGCCCGCTCCCCCCGCAGTTGGTCACGGTCAGGACGACGGTGTACGGCCCCGGCAGGCCGTAGGTGTGGGGGACTGCCGGACCGCTGCCGTAGGCCCCGTCGCCGAAGGCCCAGGTGTAGGTAAAGGGGACATCCCCGGACGCCGTGGCGGAAGAAGACAGGCTGGAAGATGTAGGGCGCATCCGGCGCCAAGGAGGTGGAAGTTGTGTTTATAATGATAACCGCCAGGACAAACTGTTCATCGTCGTCACCGCGCCGCCCATGGCCGAGGACGAGTACTCGCCGGGCGACCAGCCACCGGCCGAGCGCGCCGCCAATGCCCGCGCTTTCAACAACTGGCTGGTGAACGATTGGCTGGACGGCTATCCCTACCATAACGTGGCCGTCCTGGACTCCTACAACATCCTCACCTCCAACGGCAGCCCCTCGCGCGTGGACGACCCGACGACGACCGACGAGCCCAACGACGCCGGCTGGGCCGATGGCAACCACCACCGCTGGGCGGCAGCCTCCCAGACGATCGAACACCTCCAGACCATCAGCAACAACTACTCGGCCTACCCCAGCGGCGACAGCCATCCCACGACTGCCGGCCACCAAAAAGCCACTGCCGAACTCGTCACCCTGATCAACGTCTCTTACCACCGCTGGGCCGGCAGCCAGGTCACGCCGATCCCCACCGTCCCAGGTACACCGAACCCCACCTCCGGACCGGCGGAGGCCTATCTCCCCGTCACCGACAAAAATTGGGCGCCTCCGCCGACCGTCAGGCCCACGCCGCAGCCGACCGGCACTCCCTCCGCCGGTTCCCTCATCCAGCCGGCCGACCTGGTCTATCGGGGCGCCTTTCGGCTCCCCGACGCTTCCCTGCGCCCCCTGACCTTCGAGTACGGCGGAAACGCGATGACCTTCAATCCCCGCGGCGACCCCGGCGGGAGCGGCGATGGCTACCCCGGCTCGTTGTTCATCATGGGACACGACCGGCTGCCTTATGGGGAACTGCCCGACGGCAACCAGGTGGCCGAGATCGACATCCCCGTTCCGGTCATCTCCCAGGACCTGGCCGACCTCAACTACACGGGCTCTTTGCAGGGGTTCCATAACGTGGCCGCCGGGTTCTTCCCCGAACTCGACGAGATACCCCGGATCGGTATGGCCTATCTCGACACGCCGGCCACCGGCCCCCTGATCCACCTGGCCTGGGGGCAACACCTGCAGCCCGAACCGCCGGTGGCTTCCCATGCCTGGTTCTCACCCGACCTGGCGTCTCCCGACATGCAGGGCACGTGGTTCATCGGAGACCGGTCCCTCTACAGCGTCAACGGGTACATGTTCACCATCCCGACCGCCTGGGCCGATGTCCATGCTGCGGGCCGCTACCTGGCCACCGGGCGCTACCGAGACGGCGGCTGGTCGGGGATGGGGCCGGCCATCTTGGCCTATCGCCCCTGGATCGACGAAAGCGGCACGCCCGCACCGCCGGGGACGCACCTGCCGGAAACCGTGCTCCTGCTCTACGAAAGTTCGTTGAACACGGAGAACATCGAACGCTGCCTCTCCGGCTACCAGCACCCGGATGAATGAGAGGGCGGGGACTGGATCACCACCAGCGGGGGCAAGACGGGCGTCCTCTTTGCCGGGACCAAGGGAACCGGGGCCAAGTACTGGTACGGGTACGTCAATGCGGCCGGCCCCGAGTTCCCCTGCGTGGAGGAGGAATTGATCGGACAATTCGCCCTCTGCCGCCTGGCCGACGGCACGCCCTGCCCGCCGGAGGATCTGGTAGAGTGTTCCGAGCACAACGAGTACCGGGGCTGGTGGGCCGGCCGCTTCGATGCCCAGTTCATCTTCTATGACCCGGCGGACCTGGCCGCGGTCGCGGCCGGCACGATGAACCCCTGGGAACCGCAGCCGTATGCGGTGATGGACATTGACGATCACCTGTTCCTCAATCCCGACGGGGTCGAACAGGACATGCTGGGCACGGGCGTACAGCGCCGCTTCCGGATCGGCGACGTGGCGTATGACCGGGAGCACGGCCTCCTGTACGCGCTGGAACTCTTTGCCGATGGAGCCAAGCCGGTGGTGCACGTGTGGGCGATCCGTTCGCCCTAAAAAGCGGCGGAAGATAACTCGCATGTAGGCCCTGAGCCCTCTCCGCCCTTCCGTCCCCCCTACGCCCTGCTCCCGGCTCCTCCTGCACCACCTGACGCCCCTCCCTCTTCCCTGCCCTCGCCCCTCCCTTCCCTGCCCTCTAACTCCAGCCTCCGGATACGGTAAAGCGCCTCCTCCGTCAGCCGGCGGGTGCCCGCCACCAGGTCCGCCAGGATGCCAAAGAGAAAGATGAGAAAACCCAGGAGCAGGGACACCCCACCGATGATCACCGATTGGATGTAGCGTCCCTGCGCTCCCCCGGGGTCCTGGATGTAAAAGACCAGGAAACGGCCCAGCAGGATGGCTCCCAGCAGGAAAAAGGGCAAAGCGATGTAAGTGAAGGTGCGCAACGGCTCGTAGAGGACGTAAGTGCGCAGAATCGTCGCCCCCTGCCGCTTGACGAAATCCCACATCCCGCGCATCAGGCGCGACTTGCGCGCCACCGGCCGGGCCTCCACCGGCACATGGGCGATGAGGAGGTCCTTCTTCCCAGCCTGTATCACCGTCTCCACGGTGTAGGAAAAGTGGCTGAGCACGTTCAGGCGCAGGGCAGCCTCCTTCGAATAAGCCCGGAAGCCGCTGGGGGCATCGCGCACCTCCACCCCCGAGGCGATCCTCACCACCCACGTCCCCACCATCTGGAGCAGGCGCTTGGTCCGCGAGAAATGGGCCACCTTCTGCGGCCGGCGGTCGCCGATGACGATGTCGGCCCGGCCCTCCAGGATGGGACGCACCAGTTCCGGAATGGCCTCGGCCGGGTACTGGTCGTCCCCGTCTATGTTGACGATGATGTCGGCCCCTAGACGAAGGCAGGCATCCAGCCCGGTGCGGAAGGCGGTGGCCAGCCCCTTGTTCCCGACATGCCGGACGATGTGGTCCACCCCGTGGGCCCGGGCCACCTCCACCGAACGGTCGGTCGAGCCGTCGTCGATGATGAGCGTCTCCACCCGATCCACCCCCGGAATCTGCCGGGGGACGGCATCGAGCACCTGCCCCAGGGTTTCCTCCTCGTTGTAAACCGGAATCTGCACCATCACTTTCATGCGAGCACCCCCGCTGCGCGCAAAACGTCCAGCCCTTGGGACAACTCCTCCGAGCGGTAGCCGTGCTGCACCTCCAGCACCCGCAATCCCTGCGCCGGAAGGAGCGGTAACAGCCGGCCGAAAGGCACCTCCCCCGTCCCCGGTGGACGGTGGTCGCTCAGACCGCGGCTATCGTGCAGGTGCACGCCCACCAGCCGCCCCCCGTAACGCTCCAGCCAGACCGCCTGCGGATAAAAGCCCAGCGCCTCCAGGCGGTAGGCATGGCCGACATCGTACCAGAAGCCCACCTCCGGGCCGAACTCCTCCAGAAGCAGGCCCATCTCCTCCGGGGAAGGCAGGTCCCGGTAGTCGGCCCGATTTTCCAGGCCGATCACCACCCCCAGATCCCGGGCCCGGACGGCCAGCCGGCCCAACGCCTCTCGCACCCACTCCAGGCGGCGCGGCGCCTCGACGAAGCGGCCTCGACGCAGTTCCTCCCATAGCCGTCGGAACTCCCCATCCTTCCGGCCGGCCCGGTAGAGGGCGGCCAGTTCTCCCTCCAGCGGGTGCAGGCTCCGGATGTTCCCGGCGTGCAGCACTACGACGCCGGCTCCCCAGTGGGCCGCTTCCTCCAGCGTGCGGGCCACCAGATGTTCGGCATAGCGCCGGGCCTCCTCGTCCTCGGCCGCTAGGTCGGCCAGTTGGAGCGGATCGCCTTCGTCCTCCGGGCGGGGAAACGGGGCGTGCAGGCTGCTCACGCGCAGTTCGTATTCGGCCAGCGCCCGGCGCAGACGGGGCAGGCCGGCCGCCGACCGGCGGTATTCCAGTTCCACGGCGGTCAGGCCCAATTCCCGGGTCCTCCCGGCCCATTCGAAACAGTCCGCCTCCTCCTCGCCCCACCACATCGTCGAAAGCGAGAGGTTCACGCCTCCTCCTGCAACCGCTCCAGGGCCCGGCGCGCCGCCTCCTGCTGGGCCAGTTGCTTGCTGGGCCCCTCGCCTGTGCCCAGCAGGCGCTCCCCGGCCCACACCTCCACCCGGAAGGTACGGGCGTGGTCCGGGCCCCAGGCATCCACCGTGCGGTAGTGGGGGGTGATGCCCAGCCGGCCCTGCACCTCGATCTGCAGGGCACTCTTATAGTCCAGCGGCAGCCGGCCGGACACCTCCTCCAGCGCGTGCTCCAGGAAAGGTTGCAAAAACCGGCGTGCCGCCTCGAGGCCGTGATCCAGATAGATAGCCCCCAGGAGAGCCTCAAAGGCGGCGGCCAGGAGGGACGGCCGGCCGCGCCCCCCCTCCGCCTCCACACCCCGCCCCAGCACCAAAAAACGCCCCAGATCCAGTTGCCGGGCAAATTCGGCCAGCGTCTCCGTCCGCACCAGCGCCGAACGCAAAAGCGTCAGTTCCCCTTCTTCCTTCTCCGGATACCGCAGAAACAAAAATTCGGCCGCCAGGGCATCCAGGATGGCATCGCCCAGAAACTCCAGCCGTTCGTTGGAGATCAGGCGGCTTTCGGGGTTCTCGTTCAGGTAGGAACGATGCACCAGGGCCTGGAAAAGGAGGGAGCGATCCCGGAAGGTCAAACCCAGCGCCTCTTCCAGGGCATCCAGTTCCTCCACCATCACGCCCTCCTCACCTGCACGGCCCCGCCTGCTACCCCGGCCGGGCCACCCGAAAGGTCGCTCCCGCTCTTCCCCGGTACGGGCCCGACGGGATTTTTCCCCTACTCCTCGTAGCGGCCAAAGATCAGGGTGACGTTGTGCCCGCCGAAGCCCAGAGAGTTGGAAAGTGCGATCCGGACGTTCGCCCGACGGGGCACGTTCGGCACGTAATCCAGGTCGCACTCCGGGTCGGGGAACTCGTAGTTGATCGTCGGGTGGATGATGCCGGTCAGGATGGTCTGGATGCAGACGATGGATTCGATGGCCCCGGCCGCCCCCAGGAGGTGGCCGACCATGGATTTGGTCGAACTGATGGGGACGCGGTAGGCATATTCCCCGAAGACGGCCTTGATGGCCTGGGTCTCGGTAACATCGTTGAGCGGGGTGGAGGTGCCGTGGGCGTTGATATAGTCCACCTCGGTCGGCTGCAGCCCGGCCTGCTGCAGGGCCAGGCGCATGGAGCGGGCCGCCCCCTCGCCCTCCGGGGCGGGCGCGGTGATGTGGTAGGCATCGGCGGTGGCCCCATAGCCCAGCACCTCGGCCAGGATGTTGGCCCCCCGCCGCCGGGCAAAGTCCAGTTCCTCCAGCACCAGGACGCCGGCCCCCTCGGCCATCACAAAGCCGTCGCGCTGGGCGTCAAAGGGCCGGCAGGCCTTTTCCGGGGCCTCGTTGCGCGTGGAAAGGGCCCGCGCCGCACAGAACGAGGCCACGCCGAAGGGGTCTATGGGCGCCTCGCTGCCCCCGACGATGATCGCCTCGGCCACCCCCCGACGGATGGCCTCAAAGGCCTCGCCGATGGCGTGGGCCGAACTGGCGCAGGCCGAGGTGGTGCAGTAGTTGATGCCCTTGGCCCCGTAGCGCATGGCCACCTGGCCGGCCGCCATGTTGCCGATGATCATCGGGATGGTGAACGGGCTGACCGCCCGCGGCCCCTTGGTGACCAGCACGTAGAACTGCTCGCGGATGGTCATCAGTCCCCCGACCCCCGAACCGATGATCACGCCTACCCGCTCGGCGTTGTTCGCATCGATTCGGAGGCCGGAGTTGCGCATGGCCTCCTCCGCCGCAGCAATCGCCATCTGGGTATACCGATCCGACCGCCGGGCCTCCTTCCGGTCCATGTAGTTCAGGGGATCGAACCCCTTGACCTCACAGGCAAAGCGCGTGTCAAAGGGGCCGGCATCGAAGAGCGTGATCGGGGCCGCCCCCGACCGGCCTTCCAAGAGCCCCTGCCAGAGGGTGGGAACATCCAATCCCAGGGGGCTGATCGCCCCCATCCCGGTCACCACGACACGACGGGCCATCATCTTCTCCTTTTACTTGAATCTGCCGATACATTGCAATATTTTATCACGTCCTCGCCGGGGGCGCAAACGATTTGCACATCGCAGCAACGTGTAGTACAATTTGACCCGACCGAGGTTCTCGGCGATGTGAACCGAGGTATCGGTTATCGGACCGCATGGGGCAACGAAGCCCCGCCTGCCTCCAAGTCAGGAGGCTTGCCAGAAAGGAGTCCCAGATGCTGCGCGCCGAGGAAGAAAAGATCGCCTTCCGCTACCGCGAACTGCTGCCCCATTTCGACCACTGGGAAAAGACCAAGGACCTCATTGACCAGTTCATCGACATCATCCTCAACTACCGCCAGAGCGGCCATCCGGGCGGCTCCCGCTCCAAGGTACATGCCCTGGTCACCCTCCTCCTGAGCGGGGTCATGCGCTGGGACATCCGCCATCCGGAAAAGCGCTTCGCCGACCGCTTCGTCCTGGTGGCCGGCCACAACGTCCCCCTGATCTACTGCACCCTGGCCGTCCTCAATGAAGCCCTGCGCTGCAAGTACGAACAGACCGGGGACGAGCGCTTCCGGCCGGCCCCGCCGGAACGGGCCCTCTTCTGGGAAGACCTCCTGAACTTTCGCCGGAATCGGGGCCTCTCCGGCCATGCCGAGATGGAGGGCAAAACCCTGTTCCTCAAGTACAACACCGGCCCCTCGGGCCACGGCACGCCGGCCGCCGTAGGCGAGGCCCTGGCCCTGAAACGGGCCGGCGCCTACGGGGTCAGGGTCTTTGCCCTGGAGGGCGATGCCGGCCTGACCCCCGGGGCCAACCACGAGGCCATGAACTCGGCCTGGGCGATGGCCCTGGATAACCTCTTCTACGTCATTGACTGGAACGACTACGGCATTGACGATCACCCCCTCAGCACCACCGTCTACGGCACCCCCACCGAATGGTTTGCTTCCCACGGCTGGCGCGTCTTTTCGGCCGAACTGGGCAACGACTGGGGGCCGGTCGCCCAGGCCATCCTCACCATGGTCCTTTCGGAAAACCCGGGGCGGCAGCCCAGCGTGGCCTGGCTCAAGACCCGCAAGGGGCGCGATTACCTCAAGTACGATAACCTCTCCCACGGCGCTCCCCATAAAATCAACAGCCCCGAATTCTGGGAAACCAAACGCCGCTTCGCCGAAAAGTACGGGGTAACCTTCCAGGGCATGGGCGAGCCGGCGCCGAAGGACCCCCAGGAACTGCGGGCCCAGTTTCGGGCCAACCTGGAGGTCGTCGTCCAGGTCCTCCGCCGCGACCAGGCCCTGGTGGACTATTTGGCGGAGCGCCTGGTGGAACTGGGCGAGAGCGTGCCCGAGGAAATCCCCACCTTCCGGCTGGGGAAGCGGGGCAACCCCTTCAAGGATGAGCGCCTCTATGACTACCGCAACTACCCGGCGGAGATGTATGTGGCTCCGGGCACCGAGGCGCCCAACCGCCAGGCCCTCTACCGCTGGGGGGCCTGGGTCAATGCCTTCGGCTATGAGCACTACGGCCGGCCCCTCTTCCTGGCCTGCTCGGCGGATCTGGCCGAGTCCACCAACATCATCGGCTTCGCCCGTGGCTGGGGAAATTTCCCCGGCTACGGCTGGTACGAACGCTACGGCAGCCCCGAGGGAGTCATGCTTCCCCAGGAGATCACCGAGTTCGCCAACGCCGGCATCCTCACCGGCGTGGCCACCGTCAACCTGGCCGAAAACCCGGAGGAGGAGTTCGACGGCTTCTACGGGGCCTGCTCTACCTACGGCTCCTTCGCCTACCTCAAGTACGGCCCCTTCCGCCTCTTCAGCCAGTTGGCCCAGGACTGCCAGTGGAAGGTGGGCAAGATCATCTGGGTGGCCGGCCACTCCGGCCCCGAAACGGCCGACGACTCGCGCACCCACTTCGGCATCTTTGCCCCCGGCGTCACCCAACTTTTCCCCAGAGGGCAGATCATCAACCTCCATCCCTGGGAACACAACGAGGTGCCCGTCGTCCTGGGGGCGGCCCTTCGCCTGGAAGCCCCCCTCATCGCCCTGCACCTGACCCGCCCGCCCATCCCCATCCCCGACCGGCAGGCCCTGGGGATGCCCTCGCACTTTGAAGCCGCCCGGGGCGCCTACGTCGTCCGCCACTACCGCCCCGGCCAGCCCCGGATGGGCACCATTATCGTTCAGGGGACCAGTGCCATGTTCGGCATCTGCAAGGTCCTGCCGGAACTGGACCGGCGCGGCCTCAACGTCAAGATCGTCGCCGCCATCAGCCCGCAACTCTTCGAGCGGCAGCCGGAGGAGTACCGCCGGCAGGTCCTCTCCCCCGCCGACCTGCTCGACTCCACCTTTATCACCACGCAGGCTCGCTGGCTGATGCACGACTGGATCTTTAACCCGCTGGCCGAAGAGTATGCCCTCTCCGCCGATTGGGATAACCGCTGGCGCACCGGCGGCACGGTGGACGAAATCCTGGAGGAGGCCCGCCTTTCGCCCCGCTGGATTCTGGAGGGCATCGAACGTTTCGCCCGGGAGCGTCCCCGGCGCCTGGCCCGGCTGCGCGAACTGCTTGAGGCGGCGGAGGAAGAAGCATAACCCGGGGTGCGGCGATGAGCGAACGACCTCTCCGCCATCGCTATCCTTTCTGGCTGGCCTGGCCTCTGGAACTGGCCGCCCTGGTCCTTGTCCTTCCGGCCGGCTGGAACTACTTGCACACCCTGGGGCAAACCGTCTTCCAGCAGTGGCCCGGGCTGCTGGATTCGGTCCTGTCCTTCCCCTACCTGGGCCGGCCGCTCCTCCTGGCCTTCTCTGCCTTCCCGGCCGGCCCGCCCCAGCCTTGGGAAGACGTCCTCCCCCAGTTGCTCAACCTCCACATCTGGACCGCCCTCTACTTCTTCCTGGCGGCTCTCCTGCGCAACTTCCTGCCCGCCCTGGAGGTCCACGAGCAGGGCCTGCGGGTGCGCCGGGGGTTGGGCTGGGCGTTGGTGCCCTGGAATCAGATCGTGGACGTGCGCTCGATGACCCTGCCGAGGGAACGGTTGGTCATCCTGATTCAGGGCCAGAAACTGAAATTGGGCCCCTGGTTCCGCCTCTATTCTCTCCTCTGGGGGGCCGGCTTGAAAAAGGGTATCCTGGTCACCTGGCATATCTCCGACTTTGGTGTGCTGGCCGATGCCCTCGTCGCCCACCTGCAGGCCGTCCACGGGGAACAGGGCCTGGCCCTGATTGTGGACGACACGGCCTACTCGCTCTTCTACGCCCTCCTCTTCCTCCCCCGGGAAACCTGGAAGTCGCTCTTTGCCCCCCGGCAGCGGGTGGAAGATGCCTATGCCCACCCCAAATGGCTCTCGACGGTCGTTCGCCTGGCCTCCATCCTGCTCCTCATCCTGGGCTTCTGGCGTTACCTGGGCGTCTGGTGGCGCTTCTTCACCAACCGCTTCGCCGACGCCCTCCATGCCCTCGACTGGCCCATCCTTGGCCCCTTCCTGAGCACCTACGGCCCCCGGGACGAAAGTGCTTCTCTCCGAGAAGGCTATCTCGCCCTCCTCGTCGCCCAGGTGAGCATGGTCCTGCTCCTCCTGGCCCTCATCTTCCTCCGCGACCTCTTCCCCGACTGGCTGCTCGGTGCGGAAGGCCCCTCGGTTTACGTGCGACACGCCTGGCGGCCCATTCCCTGGTCGGCCATCCATTCCATCCGGGAGACCCTCTTCTCCGGGCGTGGCGGGGTCATCCTCCTCCAGGTGCGGAGGACCTGCCTGACCTTTTGGCACGCCCTCTATAGCCTCTTCTACGGAGCCGGCCTACGCCGGGGCGTGCTCTTCACTTCCCTTCTGCCCGGCTTTGAGGAGTTGCGGGAGCGGGTCCACCTGGGCGTCGTCCGGGCCCACGAGAGCAGCCCGACGCCGCCCAGGCGGCCCATCCTCCAAGAGGACGGCGAGGCCGATTTCCTGCTGATGCTACGGGAGCCCCGGGCCACCCTGCGCCGCTGGGCCGGCCCGAAGGAGGGAGAAGAAGAGATGGTGGAAAGCCTCTTCAAGCGGCCGGGTTTTTTCCCTTCGGCCTCCGAACTGCCCTGGGAAAGCGCTGGCGCGGCTGCCGAAGAAGCGGTCGAGGAACGGGGGAAAGCCGAGGAGCGCGTCGAGCGGCGCCGGGCGAGGAATGCGGCCCTGCTCCTGGCCCTTTTCTCCTTCCTCCTGATCCTGGCCGAAGAAGGCCTCTTCCCCCCCCTCTCCCGGCCACTGGCGCTCCTGGCGCTTCCTCCAAACCTCTACGAGCGCGGCCTGCCCATGGTGCTTCTGACTGCCCTGATCATGGGGCTGCTGGCCCTGGCCGAGTGGCCCTTTGCCTCCTTCCTCCTGAGCATGCTGGCCGAGGCCTATGAACAACCCGGGAACTTTAGGCGAATCTTCTCGCTCTACCCCCGTATCCAATCCCCACGAATCCTGCTGGCCCTGGCGTTCCTTGCCCTGGCCTCCACCGGCCTCGTCCAGCCCCTTTTCCTCCTCTGCTGGGCGCTGGGGACCCTCTGGGGCATGGTGCTCATCTTCCTGGCCGGCCGGGAACTCTTCGGCTGGCGTGGGGTGGGCGACGTCCTGACCTTGCTCGGCTATATCCTCTTCCAGGGGATCATCCTTCTACTCTATTTCCTCCTGCACTAGCCCCGCTTCCCCAGCAACCCCCTCAGCACGGCCAGGTTCCGGCGATCCTCCTCCATCTCCGGCCCCTTGGGCGTCTCCAGAACCATCGGATGCTCGCGGAAGCGGGGGTCGTTCAGGAGCATGCGGAACGGTTCCAGCCCCAGTTGCCCCTGGCCGATGTGGGTGTGCCGGTCCACCCGGCTGCCCAGCCCTTTGAGCGAGTCGTTCAGGTGAAAGACGCGGAGTCGTTCCAGGCCGACGATTTCATCCAGCCGGCGGAAGGTCTCCTCATACCCCTCGGGGGTGCGCAGTTCGTAGCCGGCCGCAAAGACATGGCAGGTGTCGAAGCAGATGCCCAGCCGTTCGGGATGGGCGGAGTGCTCGATCACCCAGGCCAGGTGCTCGAAGCGGTAGCAGAGGTAGTCCCCCTGGCCGGCCGTCGTCTCCAGGAGGACCATGACCTCCGGGACGTGGGCCAAGACCCGGTCCAGCGCCGCCACGATGCGCCGCAGGCCCTCCGCCTCGCCGGCCCCCTTGTGGGCCCCGGCATGGGTGACCAGGTAAGGGAGCACAAGGGCCCGCGCCCGCTCCAACTCCACCTGGAAGGCCTGCACCGACTGCTCCCAGAGGGCCGGGTCGGGAGAGGCCAGGTTGATGAGGTAGGCGTCGTGGGCCCAGACCGGGCCGATGCCGCTTTCCCTCCAGGCCTGCCCGAAAGCGGCGATTTCCTCCGCCGTAAGGGGTTTGGCCGCCCAGCGGTTGGGTTGCTTGGTGAAGATCTGCACCGCCTCGCAGCCGATGGAACGGCCACGGAGGATGGCCTGGTCCACCCGGCCGGCGATGGACATATGGGCGCCGAGATAGGGCATGGGAACCTCCTTTACCCCCTCCCCCTCTCCCATGGGAGAGGGGGAGGGGGCAAGGGGGTAGGGGTGAGGGTGAGGCCCCTACCGAAACACCAGCGGCAGATAAACGTGCCAGAAGTGTTCCAGGACGGCGATGTCGCTTTCCGCCCGCACACGGATGCGCTGGCCTCCGTAATCCTCCGAACCCATCCCGACGGCCCGCACCCAGTTGCCTACCTGAATGTTTTCAAAGGTGGGATCGTTCGGGTCGTTGTTGTAGCCGTCCAGGAAGATGCGGCAGGGGCCGCTGCCGTCGTTGATGATAAAGGACTGGGGGTCGTGCCAGGCCACCACCATCCCTTCGGTCTGCAGGAGCCAGCCCTCGTTTTCCTCGCGGGCCGCCTCCCCGGTCGAAAGGACCCGCGGGTCGGGGACCGTGCCCTGGCCGAGGATGCGAATCTGCTCGGCCTCGGCAAACTGGAGTTCGGTGTCGCCCTGGTAGACGTCCACCGTGGCCACCACGCGCACCAGCGCCCCGCGCTCGAACTCGCCCTCGATGTCGCCGGCCGGGGCATAGACGGTGATGCCGCCGCTCTCATCCTGCACATAGAGCACGTCGAAGAACTCGCCAAAGCCGGCCGTGACCGTTCCCTCCACCCAGACCAGCCGGCCCCGGTAGTCCGGCACGTCGTCTCCGTCCAGGTCGGTGCGGGCCCGGGCGATGGGCCACTTCTGGAGCGGGTCCCCCAGGAGCCACATCACCAGTTCCAGGTTGAGGAGTTCGTTCTGCTTATGGTCGCCCGCCGTGTAACCGTAGGTGGAGAAGGTGTCGTTGGAATCGGCCCAGAGGGCGATCCGTCCGCCGCCGCTCAGTTCGTACAGGGCTGCCAGCGGCACCGGAACCGTCCCGGTCAGGGGGTAGATGTAGGCCAGGTCGTGATCCTCCGAGCAGTCGCCGGAGGCATCCTCGTTGTAGGTACGGCAGGGACGCGGGCCGTAGCGCGTCTCGCACATCCCCGGGTCCAGGTCGCCCGTGGCCAGGAGGAGCGCGCCGTCCTCCGGAGTGAGGGCATCGTGGTTCCGGTCGGTCAGCGAGCACTCGCTCCAGGTGGCGGCTTCCGTCACGTTCACCCCGACGCTGGTGGTGAAGACGGTCTCCGTGGGGAAGACGTGCCAGGTGATGCCCCAGGGATAGCCGTTATTATCATCGCCGTCGATGACCTCGTCGTCGTTGAAGCGGGCCGGGATTTCCTCCCCGGCGGCCGCCTCAATGGCGGCAAGGATCGAGTTCAGTTCGTCGGAGTTGCCCTGGTTCTTGTAATCGGCCTCGCCGGCCAGCCAGAGCGCCCCGCCGGCGGCCACATACTCGGCGATGGCCTGCGTCTCGGTGACGTTGTAGGGGTTATCGGGGTCATCCCCGGGGTCGGTGATCACGAGCAGCCGGACCGAGGAGAGTTCCTCGGCGGTGAGTTCGTCCAGGTTGTAGAGGACGTTGTAGTTGTGCGCCGAGAGGTCGGCCAGGAAGCGGGCCATCGGCGCGCCGACGTTTTTGTTCTTGCGGCCGGCGTCGATCAGAATGAGAGGAACTTCCTGATCGGTCACCTCCAGGAGCATCCCGGCGGCGTTATCGTCGGGGTTGTCGCCCGCCGGTGTGCCGGAGAGCGAGGCCGTAACCTGCACCGGCCCCACCTGCTCCGGCCGCCAGGCGGCGTAGGCGAAGGCATCGCCGTCCCTGGGCACGTCCACCCGGACCTGGGCAAAGGGCACGCCCCCGGCGGAAAAGGTCACGGTGATGCCCTGGAGGTCGGCGACCCCACGGTTGGTGACCCGGGCGGTGAGTAGGGAGGTCGTGCCCGTCGTGGGGATGGAAGGTTGGATGGTGAAATCGGTGATGGAGACGTCCTCGTCCCCCTGCGTCCAGATGGGGGCGGAGGCGATGCGGTCGCCGTCGGCCTGGGTGACGCGGACGTAGAAATAGTGCACGCCGGGGGCGATGTCCAGTGTCGGGCTCCAGGAGAAATCGGCCCCCGCTGTGGTGGAAAGGACCACCCGGCCCATGTCGCTCACCAGTTCGACCCGGGCGTTTCCTTCGCCGTCGGGGTCGTGGCCGGTGACCACAAATTGAATGGTCCCGGCGTTGGGGATTTTCGAGCCCATCCAGTAGCCGTTGGCCTTCATGGCCAGTTCATAGTTAACGTCCTCGGTGGCAAAGGTGCGGCGGGCGCGAAGGGCCTCCATCACCCCGGCCTTGGTGAGTTCCGTCGCCCAGATGCCGGTGCGCATCGGGTAGGCCCCCCACTCCGGGCTGTGCATATCGGCGTTGTCGCTGGGGGCCACCCGCCAGCCATAGTCCAGGGCGCGGAGCGACTGTTCCTCCGACCAGACGTAGGAGGCGCCGTAGCCGTTGCCCATCTCGGCCAGCGGGATGAGGTCCAGCGCTTCGGGGTGGTAGGCCCAGTCGTTAAAATTCATCCACCCGGGGTGGTTGAACTGGGCGAACGTCCCCGTATCGTCCAGAGCCTGGGTGCCGGTGTGCACCAGCCAGGTGTAGAAGCCGATGACGGTGGCTCCATCCTCCAGGCCGGGGACGTAATCGCCGTAGGCATAGCCCATGTCGCTGCGCATGGGATGGCGGACGGTGTTGTAGACGTTGATGTGGCCTTCCGAACCCTGGGTCCATTCGGCCCCCCGGAGGGCCACGAACTCGCCGGGCACGGTGGCCGCGTTGACCGCGTTCAGGGTGTCCTCCCACTCGGCATCGTCGATGGCGTAGGAGTGGTCGGTGAGGGCCATAAAGTCCAATCCATTGGCCCGGCCGGTCGCCAGGGCCTGGGCCGGGGTGAGCGCACCGTCGGAGTAGGAAGTGTGGTTGTGGATGTCGCCGTGGTAGCAGTGCATCGTGGGGGCCGTGCCGGTGCGGAAGGTCCAGGAGTAATCATAGCCCAGCGGGTTGCCGGCCCGGTCGGTGACGTCCTTGCTCACCTTGGCCTGGTAGAGGGTATTTTCCTCCAGGAGCGATTGCGGGGTGAAGGTGGCCCGGAAGTGGACCGGGTCGTAGGAGACGTTGCCGGCTACCGGGGTCGTCCCGCCCCGGAGCAGGCGGACGGTCGTCGGGTTGATCGTGGCCGGGTCCATGGCCTCGGTGAAGGTGATGAGGACGGAGGTGTAGATGCTCACGCCGGTGGCGCCCGAAGGCGGGTACACCCGGTACACCTGGGGAGGCTGGGTATCGGCCGGCCCGGTGGTGAAGGACCAGGTATAATCGGCTCCCATCGCGTTGCCCCGGAGGTCCTCCAGGCTTCCGGCGATGGTGGCGGTGTAGCGGGTATAGGCCTCGAGGAAAGCGGCCGGGGTCAGGGTGGCGCGGTAGAGGGAACGGTTGTAGGCGACGGTGGCGGAGAGGGGGCCGGCCGGCCCGGTCAGAATCCAGTCCAGCGTCTCCGGCCGGATGTCCTCGCTGAAGGTGGCCTGGAGCGGCTCGTAGAGGCTGACGCCGCCGGCGCCCGGGGCGGGGACGGTGGAGAGGATGGAGGGCGGGGTGGCATCGTAGAGGACGATGTCGGCGTCGCCCCGGGGCTCGATCTTGTAGTCGTTATAGGTATACCAGAGCGTCCCGGTGATGGCCTCCAGGACGTCGTTCAGGTGAGGGGTATAGGCATAGCCGGCCACGTCGTCCACGCGGGCCGGCCCGCTGCCGTCGTCGATCTGCCATTCCCCATAGCCCAGGTTCGGGTTGGTCACGGTGACCCACTCCACCCGCACCAGGACGCCCTCCAGAGCCTCGGCCCAGTCCGGGTGGGCGGTGGCGAGGTGGGCAGTATCGGTGAGGACGGCCGGTGGAAGGGGTCGGCCGGAGGCAGTGAGGGTATAGGCGCGGATGCTTTTGAGTTCGGTGAAGCCGTAGTACTCGTCCACCAGGGCGACGAGTTCCAGGGCATCGCCCACGGCCGGCTTATGGCAACTATCAAAGACCATGATGCCGCTCCAGGGCCCGCCGGCCGGGTCCTCGATGACATAGGCTCCGCCGTAGTAGGAGGGGTAGACGGCCACGACCACCCCCGAGGTGGCGACGTACTGGTTGAAGTAGGGCGAGGGGTAGGTGCCGCCGCCGGGGTCATCGGTGTACTGAATCTCATAGATGGAAACGTGGGGATAGGCTTCGGGGGCCCTTTCCCCGGCCCGGCCGGGCATGGGAAAGAGCAGGATGAAGAGGAGCAGAGCGGAAAGGAGGACTTTTTTCACGGGGCACCTCCAGCGTAACGTTCCGGCGGCCACAACGAGAGGCCGGCCCAAGCGGCAGGATACTCCAGATTTGCGTTGGCAGGCCACAAGTGGTCTCAGCCGCAACACCATACCCGCCCCGATGAGCCGGGGCGGCGGCGCAACGCTCCATCAATGAGTCCGGCGAGGCGGCTTCAATATACCATGCCCGACCCCGAATGTCAAACGAGCCTGCATCGAAAGTGCAGGGGGCCGGATTGGTCCGGTCCCCTGCGACCCCGATCACACCCCGGGTTGGCCCCGGGAATCGCATCTAGTAGCCCTTGAAGAGGAGCGGCAGGTAGATGAAGTAGCGCTGCACGGCCGGCAGGACGACGATCGAGTGCGTGGCCGTGGCCGTGCCGCAGCCGTAGGGGCTCTGTACCGTCAGCGTCACGGTGTAGGTGCCGGGTTCGTTGTAGGTGTGGTTGACGTTTGGGCCGCTTCCCGTGCCGCCATCGCCAAAGTTCCAGGTCGGGTTCCCGGCGTACTGCGAGGTACTGGTGAAGTAGACCGTGAGCGGGGCCGTACCGGAGATCGGGCTATACGTGAAGGAAGCCTCCGGCAGCGGATAGACGGTGATGGTGCCCGTGACGGAAACGGTGGAGGAGATGTTGTCCACCGTGAGCATCACCTCATAGGTGCCGGCCATGCTGTAGGTGTGGGTCGGGTTCTGCACGGTGGAGGTCACGCCGTCCCCAAAGTCCCATAGCCAGGAGACGATGGGCGGATTGCCGTGGCTTTCGTCGGTGAAGGAGACCGAAAGCGGCGCGCAGCCCTCGGTGGGTTCGGCCCGGAAGGCGGCCACCAGGTAGTAGGTGGGGTAGACCTCCACCTGGGCCGTGGCCGTGGCTTCCCCGCAGCCGTAAGGGCTGGTGACCGTCAGGACCACGGTGTAGGTGCCGGTCACGCCGTAGGTGTGGGAGACCGTGTCCCCGGCTCCGTAGGTGCCGTCGCCAAAGGCCCAGACCGGGTTCTCGGCGTACTGCGAGGTACTGGTGAAGTAGACCGTGAGCGGCGCCGAGCCGTAGGTCGGGCTGTAGTCGAAGGAGGCCACCGGGAGCGGGTTCACCGTGATCGTGCCGGTCGTCGAGGCGGTGGAGGAGATGTTGTCCACCGTGAGCATCACCTCGTAGGTGCCGGCCATGCTGTAGGTGTGGGTCGGGTTCTGCACGGTGGAGGTCACGCCGTCCCCAAAGTCCCATAGCCAGGAGACGATGGGCGGATTGCCGTGGCTTTCGTCGGTGAAGGAGACCGAAAGCGGCGCGCAGCCCTCGGTGGGTTCGGCCCGGAAGGCGGCCACCAGGTAGTAGGTGGGGTAGACCTCCACCTGGGCCGTGGCCGTGGCTTCCCCGCAGCCGTAAGGGCTGGTGACCGTCAGGACCACGGTGTAGGTGCCGGTCACGCCGTAGGTGTGGGAGACCGTGTCCCCGGCTCCGTAGGTGCCGTCGCCAAAGGCCCAGACCGGGTTCTCGGCATACTGTGAGGTGTTGGTGAAGTAAACGGTGAGCGGCACCTGTCCGGAGGCCGGATGGTAATCGAAGGAGGCCAGCGGCAGCGGGTAGACGGAGATCGTGCCGGCGACCGAGTCGGAGCCCTCCGAGTTGGTGACCACCAGGGTGACCACAAAGTCGCCGGCCGAAGTGTAGATGTGCACCGGGTTCGTCTCGGTCGAGGTCGCGCCGTCGCCGAAATCCCAGAGCCATTCGGTCACCGGCGGATAGCCGGTGCTCAGGTCGGTGAAGGAGACCGAAAGCGGCGCGCAGCCCTCGGTGGGATCGGCCCGGAAGTCGGCCGTCGGCGGCGCCGGCTGCAGGTAAGCGTGTACCTGGGCCGTGGCCGTGGCCGTGCCGCAGCCGTAGGGGCTCTGCACCGTCAGCGTCACGGTGTAGGTGCCGGAGACGTTGTAGGTGTGGTTGACGGTATCACCGGTGGCCGGCGGGCTGCCGTCGCCAAAGTCCCAGGTCGGGTTGGTCGCGTACTGGGAGGTGTTGGTGAAGTAGACGGTGAGCGGAACCGGTCCGGAAGCCGGGCTGTAGTCAAAGGAGGCCGCCGGCAGCGGGTTGACGGTGACGGTTCCGGTGACCGAGTCGGAGCCTTCCGAGTTGGTGACCACCAGGGTGACCACAAAGTTGCCGGTGGAGGCGTAGAGGTGGGTGGGGTTCTGGAGGCTGGAGGTGCCGCCGTCGCCAAAGTCCCAGTGCCAAGCCGTCACCGGCGGGGTCGCCTGGCTGGTGTCGGTGAAGGCCATCGTCTCCCCCAGGCAGACCGGGCTGTTGGAATCGAAGGAGGCCTCCGGCGGGCCGGCCACCGCGCAGGAGAAGGGGAAGTACTCCGGCTGCGGGAAGGGCGGGGTATCCGAACCGGAGCGGCCGC